>LVBN01000063.1 GCA_001603165.1 Spirochaetales bacterium Spiro_12 | reverse complement strand
AGATAGAGGATGTCCATGGCTCGTTGTATCAGGTTTTCAGGCGTCGATACAAGTCTGCCGTCACGGAGAGAAAGCGTTCGATATCCCTTGTCCGGCTTGTATTCCCGAAGGAAATACGGATCGAGGAGAATGCCAGCTCAGGGGGGATAGCCATTGCGTCGAGAACGCGATGGCTCCGCCGACGTTCCAGATGAGAACAGGCCGAACCTGTGGATACGGCTATGCCCTCGTCCGAGAGGGCTCTGGCGAACACCTCGCCGCCCAGGCCGGGGAAGGTCGCGTTGACGATCCAGGGACTGAAGGCCCCGTCCCCGGGCATCCGGCATTCCGGCAGTATCCGCGCGCCGGGGATCAGCCTTATCCCCTCGATAAGCGAGGTTTCGAGCCTTCTCGCATGAGCGAGCCTTTCATCCAGGTTTTCCGCGGCTTTGGCGGCGCAACGGGAGAAGGCCAGGGCGCCGAAAAGGTTTTCCGTGCCCGACCGAAGCCCCCCTTCCTGGCCTCCGCCTACTCCGAGGGCTTCCATTTCTTTCGATATCCATAACGCGCCGACGCCCCTGGGACCGCCTACTTTATGGGCCGAAAAAGCCGCGCTGCTCACGAAGGCCGAATCCGGCGAAAAGGGCACTTTTCCCAGAGCCTGGACAGCGTCGACATGGAAGATGATTTCTCTGGAACCGGGGCCGGCCCCTGCTTCCTGGACAGCCTTGCCGATTTCTTCAGTATTCTGCACAGCGCCGGTTTCGTTGTTAACAGCCATTACGGCGACCAGCCTGGTATGGGGACAGAGCGCTTCTCGTATCTTTTCCGGCGATACTCGTCCGTCGGGGCCGGGATTGACCACCGTGAGCCTGACGCCGAGTTTCTCCAACAACGTCGCCTGGGCGAATACGGCGGGGTGCTCTATGGCCGAAACGACAATGTGACAGTTCTTGACTCCTCCGGGCTTGGATAGGGCGGATCGCAGCACTGAGAGCAGGGGAATTTGGTCCGCTTCGGTACCGGAGCCTGTGAACACTATCTTACCGCGGTCTTTTTTTACTGGAGGCTTTGATCCAGGTCCATTTGAATGCTCCAGAAAGTTCGCGAGGGAGGATCTGGCATCCTCCAGAAGCGAGCGGGCTTGCTTGCCTTGGTCATGGGCGCTGGAGGGATTGCCGAAGGACTCGCAGGAAAGTTCCAGGCATTCCTGGAGGATTTTTGTCTCCGGCGGGCTTGTGGCCGCCCAATCCAGATATAGGAGTTCTTTTCCGCTCACGCTTCGTAACGTCGGTCGGGTATGGACGAAGGCTGTTTGCCCGAAGCCGCCAGGCTCTGGGAGATATAGAGGGCGCAGAAGCAGTTTCCGTATTCCAGGATGTCCTGCCTGGACCAGAGACAGGGGCAGATGGAGTTCTTATCCGCCTCCCTGGACCCATCGCTGTCCCTGCAGGGGCAGAGAAAATAACCATACCGGTTATAGTTGTTCATCAAGCCCTCAACGAGGTCTTCGTAGAACGAAGGATCGGGATTGAGCTTCCAGCCCTGTTTTTCCGCCACCATTCGGGTGAAAAGCCTGGTTTGTTCCTTGTTTTTTTCGCTCATGCTACGGCCTAAAGCCCCAGGGTTTTTTCCCAGTCGGGCTGAATAAAGCCGATAAGATGCCGGGAATCGTCGATTACGGCGAAGGGGAAGGCGGGGTTTTCCTTAAAGCGTTCCCGCAACACCTGCTTGATCTCGTTTTTGGTCTCAAGGGGGATCTGGTCGAGATGAATGTAGCGGAACGCGTAATCCTTGTCCTTGAGAAAGGAGATCGCGCGCTTGCAGAAACCGCAGGTGGAAAGGGCATAGATCACCACTTCGTGGTCGCGGCGGGATCCTTCGACCACTTGGTAGTCCAATTCGTTGAGATTCATAGAGTCTCCTTCATCCTTAAAGTATATATGGAATGCATTTCATCGGCATAGCGGTCGGCATCGAATTTTTTCCCCAGGCCCGATGGCGTCATCGCCCGCAGGGTGCCGAAGCCCCGCCGTTCGGGCCATGGGCGATCATGTCTTCCAAAACACCAGGCGACTCCGGCATAGCCGTTGGGATCCCTCCCGTCCAGCGAGTATGTGTCGTTGAGCTGCAGAGCGACGGAGAAGGCCTCCGCCGGATCGGAAAACCAGCGCAGCAGCTGCTTGCCCCAGTACATCCTCATGTAGTTGTGAATTGTCCCGTTGAGGACAAGCTCCTTTTGGGCGGCGTTCCAATAGGGATCTTCGGTGCGGGCCGCTTCCAATTCGCCATCGCTATAAACCCTAGGGGGAGGATCGCGCGAAGCGAGGCTTCGCCGGGCCCAGTCGGGTGCCGCGGATTCGTATTCGAGATACCCCGGATTGTGGAGGACATAGTTGAGGGCTAATTCTCTCCGCACGACCAGCTGCTCGACATATGCCTGGGCAGCAGAGGGGGAATGCTCCAGGGCTTTTTCCGCCAGCCTGAGCGGCGATACCTGCCCGAAGTGCAGGTAGGCGCTCATGCCGCTAGCAGCCTTGGCGTTGGGATCGTTGCGTCCTTGCGCGTATCGTTCCAAGCCGTCGGAGTGCAGAAACGCATCGAAGCGCCTCAGGGCGGCATCTTGGCCGGAGTCTAGGGAGAGTCTTTGAAGGCGCAGAAGGGCGCCGAAACGTTGCCCTGGCTTTGCGGACTCCCTTTCGGCGGCTGGCAAAGCCCAGGAAGCCCAGGGCGCCTCAAGAGGCCCTTCCCCGAAGAGGAAATCCCCGCCTTGCTGGCTCGGAGGGGCTTTCAGACAGCATTCCTGGTTGGATTTTCCCCGGGAAAGAGAGAAGGGCAGTCGGGCGGAAATCTTTTTGCGGATAGTCGCCGCGGACCATTCCAGATGATCGCTGACGGCGGAGGGAGGGACGGCCGACTCGGTTTCAACTACGATCATGTCGGGTCTATCGGGTTCGGCGGCGATGCTGTCCCTCCATTGTCGTTCGAAAAGGAGCTTCCCCTCGTCCGCCACCAGGACCGCGGCTTGGGCGGCTGCGGCCAGGATTTGTTCCACCGGCTCTCCCTTGAGCAGGGTGAATCCGACACCCCGGGATCGCAGGTCCTGGGCACAGGTTTTGAGTCCTTCGAGCATAAAGCGGTAATGGGGATCCCTGGCGCGGGGATACTCGCAGAGGACGAAGACGCAGAGCAGGGGAAGGCCCAGGGCGTTAGCGAGGTATACGGCCAGATCGAGGGCCGGATTATCCAAGCTTCGCTGGGATTTCTGCATCCAGAACAGGACGAGGTCGCCGCCCTTGCGGCCTTGCCGGGAGCGAAGAAAACGTAGTCTGGCAGTCTCTACGGGCGGGTCGGACAGAAGTCCCTCGATAGTGGTCAAGCGGTTCCTCCAAGCCTCTGAATACTCCTGGCGAGCAAAAAACCTGCCAGATAGAGGGCGGAAGCCGCGATGAAAGGCAGATGGGGGCCAAGGGAATACAGAAGGCCAGCCAGCCAGCCCACGGGAATACTGAAGAACATCATGAGGATTTGTATGAGGCTGAACCGGTCGCTCTTGAGTTCCGCAGCAGTGCCGTTCATGAAGACGGTGTCCCTGAAGGTCTGGAAAAGCGCCACCGAGGCTTGAAGGGCGGGAAAAACCAGGATGGAGGCCGCTACGGAGCCCCGGGGCATGAGTATGAAAAGCAATTGGGCGACCATGCATGCCAGAAAGGCGAAGGCCAGGCTCTTTTTGTCCTTCTGCCCCCGGCGACGCGGCAGGATGACAAAGAAGACGATGAAGGAAAGGACGGCGCCCAGGGCCGGGAGCAAGGATACGGTGAGGGGGCTGAGCGCCTTCACGTCCTTAAGGTAGAGCACCCTGAAGAAGTCGATGGAGAGAATGGCGTTGCCGATGAAGTAGATGCCCGTCATTCTTCGGAAAAATGGTTCTTTCATGGCTTGCAGGGCGCCGGGCAATTGCCGTCCGACCAGGAGGAGGAGGCTTTTCCCCTTGGTCTTAGCCATCATGAATTCGCCCACCCTGGTTTCCCTGCTATAGATGTAACGGATGATGAAAAGGGCGCTGATGGAGGCGGCGCCGGCCCAGAAGAGGCCGCGCATGGCCGGTACGACGCCGTACTTCTGTATGAGGAGACCGCCTGCGAGGGTGGTGATTCCCCCCAGGGAGCCTATGGCGTTGATGTAGCCGAAGATAACAGGTCTCTGGGCTTCGTTGGCGTCCTCGGAGAGAAGAAGATTCCAGGAAACATAGATTATCCGAACCACGGCGTTGGAAATGGTGGCGAAGAGGAACCAGACGTAGGATCGGGCCATGGCCCAAAGCAGCATGGGAATGGTCCAGGCCGCGAAGTCGAACAAGAAGCTGGTGGTTCTGCGGCCCAGCTTGTTGGTCAGGGGAGCGGCGAACAGGTAGAAGAGAAGTCCTGCGGCGATATTGATAGAGTTGAGGCTGCCCATCTGCAATTCGGTAAGACCCAGCTGCTTCTGGAAAAGGGGCATGAAATAGATCGTAGTAGGGGCGAACAATGCCCAGAGCGGTTCGGTGCCGATACATGCCTTGGCGTTGCGTGGAAGACTTTTGAACCCTTTGAACATGGAGCTACTATACCTGTACGGATGATCTCGCGCAATTGCGCTGGAGGGGACTTTCCTGTAGAATATGACAATGCACGACAAGGATCTCATCAGGAACTTTTGCATCATCGCCCATATAGATCACGGCAAATCCACCCTGGCCGATCGTTTCATCGAAAAAGCCCAGCTGGTGGATGCCCGAAAGATGCAAAGCCAGATGCTGGACAATATGGACATCGAAAGGGAACGGGGCATAACCATCAAGAGTCAGGCGATAACTCTGCCCTATACGGCCGGCGATGGAAAAACCTATACCCTCAACCTGGTGGATACTCCGGGACATGTGGATTTTTCCTACGAGGTGTCCAGGGCGATTTCATCCTGCGAGGGCGCCATTCTGGTGATCGACGCCACCCAGGGGGTCCAGGCCCAGACCTTGTCCAACATGTACATGGCTCTCGAGCACGACCTTGAGATACTTCCGGTGATCAACAAAATCGACATGCCCGCCGCCGACGTGGAATCGGTGCGGAAGCAGATCGACAAGGACCTGGGCCTGGACGGGGATGCGGCCCTCGCGGTTTCGGCCAAGATGGGCATTGGCATCGATGAACTCTTCGAGGCCATCGTACAGCGCTTTCCCGCGCCGCGGGGCTCTTCCTCGGCCCCTTTGCAGGCCCTTATCTTCGATTCTCACTACGATGCGTACAAGGGTGCCATAGTCCATGTGAGGGTGATCAACGGAGTCATGAAAAAAGGAATGCAGATCCGCTTCATGTCCAGCGGGGCTCTTCATGAGATCGAAGAGGTGAGCCTTTTCAAGATCGATCGCTCCTCCAACACGGATATGTTAGCCGCCGGCGAAGTGGGTTACTGCACGGCGGGCATTAAGGCGGTGAGGGACGTACGGGTGGGCGATACGATCACCGAGGTCGAAAGGCCCTGCGACAAGCCCTTGCCGGGGTTCAAGGAAATAAAGCCCGTGGTCTTCAGTTCCATCTATCCCATGGATTCGGCGGACTATGAGGACCTGAAGGACAGCATCGAGCGACTGATGCTCAACGACGCTTCCCTGGTCTGCGAAAAGGACAGCTCCCTGGCCCTGGGCTTCGGGTTCCGCTGCGGCTTTCTGGGCCTTCTGCATCTGGAGATCATCCAGGAGAGGCTGGAGCGGGAATTCGACCAGTCTATCATCATGACCGCGCCTTCGGTGCGTTACAAGCTCGTTTTGCAGAGCGGCGAGACTGTCTTCGTGGACAACCCCAGCCAGTACCCTGATCCTTCCCGCATAGAGACGGCGGAGGAACCCTATATACGGGCGGAGATCATCACCCCTACAACCTATATCGGCAACCTGATCACCCTCTGCGTGGGCAAACGGGGGGAGCAGAAATCCTTTATCCATCTGGACGAAAAACGGGTGGAGCTGATTTTTGAAATGCCCCTGGCCGAGGTGCTCTTCGACTTCTACGACAAACTCAAGTCCACCAGCCGGGGTTACGCCAGCTTCGACTACGACGTGATCGATTACAGGCCCACCGAGCTGTCCAAGCTCGACTTCCTGATCAACGGCGATCCGGTGGACGCCCTTTCCATGCTGGTCTATCGTCAGGGGGCCTACGACAGGGCCCGAAGGGTCTGCGAGCGTCTGCAGCGCAACATACCCCGGCAACAGTACAAGGTGGCTATCCAGGGAGCCATCGGCGGCCAGATCATAGCCCGGGAAACGGTGAATCCCCTGCGCAAGGACGTGCTGGCCAAATGTTACGGCGGCGACATAACCCGGAAACGCAAGCTTTTGGAAAAGCAGAAGGAAGGCAAGAAACGGATGAAGATGGTGGGCAATATCGAACTGGGACAGGACGCCTTCCTGGCGGTATTGCGCACCGACGACGACGAGGACTAAAGAGGGGAGGCCGAGGCATCTGAACTACCATAATCGGCGGGCTTGCCGGGAGCGCAGGGAACCCTGATGGCCGTATACGGCGAAAGTAAAGGCCGCCGGAACTAAGGTTCCGGCGGCCTTTACTCGTTACCCCTTTATGCGACGAACGGGTCCTGCGTATTCAATTGGACGATGGGGCGGGCTCGGTGCTGGTGCTCGAGCTTGCCGCCTGGTCGGTTCCGCTTTCTTTATTGGAAGAGGGTTGGAAAACCTTAAAGAAGGTCGAGGTAAAGTCGTCCTTGAATTTCGGGCTTTTTAAAAATGCAGTTCTGGCGTTGCTGTCCAGAGATTCCTGATAGAAGTAGGGATACATGAACTGCACCATCGCGCCATCGTCTTCGGAGGCTTCGGTGTCGCTGGTGACCTGGAATACGAGGACCGCATCGCCAATCACAAGGGGGCGTGAAAGCTCTCCTTTTTTGCGGGTAAAGAGCTCGCTCATGAAGCCTTCATCTTTTTCCGCGGACTGGATAACAAAATCCTGGCTGCTGGAAGGGGTTTGAAGCAGAGGGATCTGCTGGTTGTAAGCGTAAAAAGTCGGATTGCCCAAATTGAGAATGAAGGGACCGGCGTTGCCAACCTTGAGCCCTGCCTGTTTAGCGCTTTTTTCAAAACCATTGGTCTCGGCCGAGGCGAGAAGGCTGGTGGCCTTAGCGATCGCCCAGCTCTCCAGAGTTCCCCGCTCTTTTTCGAATAGATAGGCTTCGACCTCATTCAGGGTGGCTTCGGAGCTGAAATCTGGATCGGAGGGGCCGGCGTTCATTTTAAAAAATGCCCAGGCCTTGTCGGCAACCTTATACACCTTGGATATCCCGCCTTTGGCCAGGGCCGCGACTTCCTGGGCATCGGAGGCGTTGAGGAAGCTCTCTTCAAAGGAATAATAGAAGATATCGCCCGCATCGCCACCTTTGTCCGCGTAGGCATCCTGGGAATGACTCTTGGCTGCATCCTCGAAGGAGAGCTTATTCTCGCTAACCTGCTGGAGCACCTTCTTGGCGTCGGACTCGGAACTCGTGAGCGTTATGCGGGAGACGTTCAGCGATTTGAAAAGGTCGGCGTTCTCCTTGCCCCAGGCGACGATGTTTTCTTTAGGGTACTCGTCGAGCGAAAGACTCGCATAGGTTATGGAGCGCTGTGGTTTTATCATCGAAGCTACAAAGGCTATTTCGCCGGTGCTTGGAGCCGAGCTGTAGAGGTCCTCGTAATAACGTCGGATAAAAAGGTCCTCTTCCGTGCTTTTACGAAGGCTTAGCTGCTCCGATTTTGGTAGGGTATTATATTTTTCGATGGAGAATACGCCATTAACCTGGAAGCTGGAATCGGCCGCGATGGCTTCGTCGATCCCGGCTTCGGTGACTTTGAAGCCGCTGGATTTTACAGTCTCAAGGATAGCGGTTCGAATCGCAGAGCTCTGGAACGCGAGATTCCATACTTGATAGGCGTAAAGCTGGAAATTCTCCTCCGACATGCCCTGCTGCTTAAGATAGTTATTTATTTGAGCTACCTGATTGGCGAAGTAGGATCCGGATTCATAGCTGATGGGTTTGCCATCCCAGCTTCCAAAGCTGAGCTTCGAGCCGGAGGAACCTAGGCCTCCCATGGAAGGAATGAAAACGAAGGCGATGATGGTGATAATAAGAATTACTATTGTACCGGCGTAGATGAAGGGATTTTTTATACCGCGCTTGGGCGCGTTTTTTGGGTCGGCCTTATTCGAAGCTCCGGTATCGGGGGTCTTGCGTAAAGATGCCATAGTCTTCCTTTTATGACAAAGCAATGGATAATATCGGGAGCTACGGTAGCACGATAGGCCTGGAGTGTCAACGTCGGCGGTGTATCGGAGCTTGTTGAAAAGGAGAGGGGCGAGGGGCTGCGGGAGTAGGGTTCGGCTGTTTTTTCTTTACTCTGGCTTATGGTGTTGCTCCGCGGGTGTACAATTAGGCCCGGGCGAAGCGAGGGATGGACCAGTTCGAGTCTCTCTCCAGCTACGCCCAAAACCCTTAGCTTTGCTTCACCTTTTCAACAAGCTTTGGGACACTACCAACTTGATACCAAAGTGGTCTGGGCAGTACATTATTTTTATGAGCATCGTCACAAAAACTGGAGACCAGGGAGACACCAGCCTCTGGTCCGAGGAACGGGTGGGAAAAGACGACCTGAGGGTAGAAGCTTATGGGACCATCGATGAGTTCTCATCCAATCTTGGGGTCGCTCGGCATCTTTGCCTCCAAGATGATGTGCTCTACGCCATAGAAGATATTCAGCGCCTCTGCTTTCGTATCGCGGGCGAGTTGGCGTCCAAGGCCAATCCCTTTGATCGACCAATCAAACCCTCCGACGAAGCTGTCGTTTCCGCCAAGATACAGGTCTTGGAAGAGCGGATACTGCTTACCGGTTTCGTGCTTCCTGGTATGACGCAGGGTTCCGCGGCCCTGGATGTGGCGAGAACCGTCCTGCGCAGGGCGGAGCGCAGGATCGTCGCGCTTTCCCGCAAAGAACCGGTTTCCCCCGAGCTTATGCGCCTGGTGAATAGGCTTTCCGATTATATCTTTATGCTGGCCAGGGCCGAGGAGAAGGCGGCCGGGACTCTTCGATTCTTCTGAAATTCCGTTTCGGGGGTGAACTATGAAACTATATTCCCGTCGGCAACTGGCTGGAACGATAGCGGCCATATCTATTTTTGTCGCGGCCGCGGCCTTCGGCCTTGGTTATCTGGTGTATCGGCCGACTTCGGCGCAAAAATCCTACGGCGACAACAAGGAAAATGTCAAATCTGTGGCGGAGGCGGATGAATCATTGCTCCAGTCCGCTGCCGCGACGACTCAAGGCGCACCGGCCGAAGGGACGACCGAGGGACAGAACTCCCCATTCGGACTGCCGGCCGCGTCGGGACAGGGCTACAACGTCGACGAGCGGGAAAGCATCAGCGTTTACGAACGTTTTAACGAATCGGTGGTCAATATCACCACGGAAGTGGTCAAAGTCAATTGGTTTCTCGAGCCGGTTCCCGAGAGCGGCGGTTCGGGTTCTGGTTCGATCATCGACTCCCGGGGCTATGTCCTCACCAATTATCACGTCGTGGAAGAAGCGTACAAGCTTTTCGTCAACCTGTCCGACGGGAGCCAGTACGAAGCCAGCATAGTGGGCACGGATCCCCAGAACGACCTGGCGGTCATAAAGTTCGAGCCCAAGCCCGGCCTTGACCTCAAACCTATCACCCTGGGATCGTCCAAAGGGTTGAAAGTTGGCCAGAAGGTACTGGCGATCGGGAATCCCTTTGGTCTGGAACGGACACTCACGCAGGGCATAATCTCCGGACTGGGGCGACCGATCCAGAAAGATAGCAGAACGGTGCTCCAGAACATGATCCAGACCGACGCATCCATAAATCCCGGCAATTCCGGAGGTCCTCTTTTCAATGCGGCCGGTCAAATGATCGGTATCAATACCATGATCTACTCCACTTCGGGAGGCTCGGTGGGCATCGGCTTCGCGATTCCTGTGGATACGGCGGTTCGAATCATGCCGGAGCTGATCAAAGAGGGCAGGGTGCGTAGGGGTTGGATCGACATGGAAGCGATACAACTTTTCCCCGCGCTGATCAGCTATCTCGCCCAAAGCGGCCAGGCATCGCCTGTGGAAAAAGGACTTCTCATTTCGGTGCTGCGGGAGAGTAGCAACGCCGCCAAGGCGGGGTTGAGGGGAGGCTCCCAAGCCGTGCGTTACGGGCAATCCACCTTCAGGGTAGGTGGGGATATAATCGTCAGCGTGGACAAGCAGCCCGTGGTGAGCATCGCTGACCTTTATACCGCCTTGGAGGATAATAGACCCGGGGAGAGCGTAGAGGTTGAATACTTCCGCGGAACAAAGAAAATGAAGGCTTTGGTACAGCTCTCCGAACGAAGCCAGGAACGCTGAGAACAGGTATGTCGTTGAAGCCTGGAAGTTCGACGGCGATCGCTTTCGATTGAAAGCGTAAAAGGTAGGTATGAAGGCATTCAAGGTTGTGGCCCCCTTCGACGTGTCGGGGGATCAGGGAAGGGCTGTTGACAGCCTGGTTAAGGGCGTCGATGCGGGTGGCCGGTTTTTGACTTTGAAGGGCGTCACGGGATCGGGGAAAACCTTCACAATGGCCAAGGTGATAGAGCGGCTACAGAAACCAGCCCTCGTAATCTCCCATAACAAAACCCTTTCGGCGCAGCTCTACCGTGAATTCAAGGGTTTTTTCCCCGAAAACGCCGTCGAGTATTTTGTATCCTATTACGATTACTACCAGCCCGAGGCCTACGTCCCTTCGAAGGACCTCTATATCGAAAAGGACTCGAGCATCAACGAGGAAATCGAAAGGATGAGGCTGTCGGCGACAGCCGCTCTTATGGAGCGCAGGGATGTGATCATCGTGGCGACGGTCTCGTGCATCTATGGTCTCGGTTCGCCCGACCTGTACAGGGATATGAGGGTCTATCTGGACAAGGGGAAGGCTGCGGATCTGGATACGCTCAAGCGGAACCTGATTTCCCTCCAATACGAAAGGAACGATGCCATCCTCGAACGAGGCCGCTTCAGGGTTCGGGGCGATACCATCGAGATTTATCCCGCCTACGCCGAAGAAGCCTACAGAATCGAACTGGATTTCGATACGGTCGAGAGGATACGGAAATTCGATCCTCTCACCGGCCTCGCGGGGGCCGATCTGGAGGAAGCGGTGATCTATCCGGCCAAGCACTTTGTCATGCCCGAGGACATGGTGCATAGGGCGCTGGATAGGATCAAAACCGAGCTCCAGGAGCAGTACGAGCTTTTTCTCTCCCGGAACAAGCTGTTGGAAGCCCAGCGGATCAAGTCCAGGACCGAATACGATATCGAAATGCTGGAGGAGATGGGCTACTGTTCGGGCATAGAGAATTATTCCTCCCCCCTGGCGGGCAGAAAGCCCGGCGAAAGGCCGGGTGTGCTGATCGATTATTTTCCCAAGGATTTCGTGACCTTTATCGACGAATCCCATGTCACCCTCTCTCAGATCGGAGCGATGTACGCCGGGGACCGAAGCCGGAAAACTTCCTTAGTGGAGTATGGATTCCGCCTGCCCTGCGCCCTGGACAACCGTCCCCTGACCATCGACGAGTTCGAGTCCATGGTAGGAACAACGATCTACGTGTCGGCGACCCCTGGCAAGGTTGAGCTGGGGCGTTCCTCGGTGGTGGCCGAACAGCTGATAAGACCGACCGGCCTTGTGGATCCCGAAATCCTGGTACGGCCCACCGAGGGACAGATGGAGGATATTTACGCCAGGGTGAGGGAGCGGGCGGAGAGGGGAGAGCGGAGCCTCATAATCACCCTCACCAAGAAGATGGCCGAGGAACTGAGCGAATATCTGGCCGGGCTGGGCTTGAAGGTACGCTATATACACTCCGAGGTGGAAACCATCGAGCGGGTCGAAATACTCACCCAGCTGCGCTCCGGCGAATTCGACGTCCTGGTGGGCATAAATCTGTTACGAGAAGGCATCGACCTGCCCGAGGTGTCTTTCATCGCCATTTTGGACGCGGATAAAATAGGGTTTTTACGCTCCGCCACGAGCCTTATCCAGATAATAGGCAGGGCGGCGAGAAACGCCGCAGGCCTGGTTGTTATGTACGCGGACCGGGAAAGCGATGCCATGAAGACCGCCCTGGAGGAAACCAACCGGAGAAGGGCGGTTCAGCTGGCCTACAACGAGGAACACGGCATAACGCCGATGACGATCAAGAAATCGGTTCACGATATTTTGGAGCGGCATAAGGAAGAGCGGATAGACGCCACCCTGGACGAGCTCAACATGTTGAAAAAGACCCATAATCTCTTGGTGCCGGAGCAGAGGAAGTCCCTGGTCAAAGCCCTGGAGCAGCGTATGCTCGAGCACGCCAAGAACCTGGAATTTGAGGAAGCCGCCACATTGCGGGACGAAATCGCGCGCATCAAGGAGGGAGGTGATGTATAAAGAGTATTCCGTGATCGATGCGCACTGCGACACCCTTCTGAACGTGATAGGATCCAACGGGATCGCCGGAATCGGGGGGCGCCTGGATTTCTTCAACAGAAATGAAAAGTCCCATATCGACCTGCCCAAGCTCCTGGAGGGGGGAGTGCGTTGCCAATTTTTCGCCCTCTTCGTCGAGGACTCGGAGCTTCCTCGAGCCAAGAGACAGGCGAGCCGCCTTTTGGACGAGTTCGACTTTCTCTGCGAACGTTCGAAGGGAAGCCTTTTCCCCCTTCGCGAGGTTTCGGATCTGGATGGAGCAGTTCGGGGCCGCAGCGTGGCGGCGCTGCTTTCGATAGAGGGAGCCGAGGCGCTGGAAGGCAGTCTGGACAATCTGGGATACTTTTACGACCGGGGTGTGCGCGCCATGGGCCTTACCTGGAACCGCAGAAACGCCTTCGGTCGGGGTGTGAAGGCTGAAGGCGAGGATGGGCTCAGCCCTCTGGGTTTGGAATTGGTGGAGACCATGGAGCATCTGGGCATGATCGTCGACGCCTCCCATCTTTCGGACCGGGCTTTCGAGGATCTCTCCGCCGTTTCCAAACGGCCGTTCATCGCCTCCCATTCCAACGCCAGGGCGCTCAATCCTCACCCGAGAAATTTAACGGATGGGCAGATACGGCGCATCGCCGCCTCGGGGGGAGTAATCGGAGCCGTCATGGTGCCCGATTTTGTCGCCGCCAATCCGCCCTCGGGGTACCTGGAATCCTTTCTCGACCATATCGATCATATGGTGGGGATTGGAGGGCTGGAGGCGGTGGGCATAGGCTCCGACTTCGATGGTTACGCCGATAAGGGCAACCACGTGCTGGCCGATGCCTCGGAATTCCCGCTCCTGGCCCGGGGTCTGGAACTCCGGGGTTATGGGGAGGAAGCGGTGTTGAAAATACTGTCGGGCAACTGGGAGAGGCTGATCCGTGATATCTTATCCTGAAAATCCTGAAAACCCTGTTCCGGGGCGGAATCCGGGCAAACTCGCGCTCCTGGGCTTTATGGGCTGCGGTAAGAGCAGCATTGGGCCCTTGCTTGCCTTGAAACTCGGTGTCTCCTATATTGATTTGGATGAACTGATCGAAAGAAGGGAAGCCAGGACCATCAGTGAGATTTTTCTTACGAGGGGCGAAGCCGTCTTCAGGGAGCTGGAGCAAGCCTCCCTGGCGGAAGTGGCGCGGAGATCCGAACCCTGTGTTCTTTCCTGCGGCGGCGGTATCGTTCTTTCCGAGCTGAATAGAAGGGTGCTCAGGGAAAGCTTTGTTTCGGTATGGGTCGATGTGCCCCTGGAGGAATTGCTCAAACGCCTGGAAAACGAGCGGAAGACCAGGCCGCTCCTGGCCCGGGGGGATTACCCGGAAAGGGCCTTTGCCCTTTTGGGGGAAAGGCGGGCCTTGTACGAGTCGGCAAGTCGGTACCGCTACCGATGGAAGAAAGGCGAGGATGCCCCGACTTCGGCCGCCCTCATCGCCGGGATGCTTGAAGGCTAAGAGGTTTATGTCGCCGCCCCGGGCAGGAGAGCGCATTCGCTGGGACGGATTTTAAAATATCCCTGCCCGCCCTCTTCGAGGCTGGGCCGCTCCGCGCTGTCGAATTCGATATATGGCTCCTCTTCCCCGGGGATTTCCGCGCCTTCCAAAACCTTATGCTTCGGTTCAGGCTCGAAAGAGGGGGATGTATCAATCTTTTTCGATTGAAGCCGAAGAGATTGAAGACGAAGACGGATATGGTATAGTCCGTTTCTCTCCGAAATTTTCTCAACGATACCGAAAAGCATATTGTTTTCCGTTTCCACTCCTGAGTTTTCGCGGATTCCCCGGGAAGCATCGTAAAAAACAGCCCCGGGGGGTATGAAATAAAACATATCATGAAGCTCAGATTCCTTCTTGAAGGAAGGAATCGTGCCGGGTGGGGAGAATTTCCCATACGGAGTGTTGTACATACGAGGCGGATCTCCGTTCGACAGCCCTTCGATGGGGAGTAGAAGCCCCAGGCCGAGAAAGTTCACGCACCAGGCGTCGGGCGGGTTCTTGAAGATAACGGAAGGACTTCCCTGGGCGACAAGCCTGCCCTTGTTCATGATAAAGATGCGGTCCCCCAGGTCGAGGGCCTCTTCCACATCGTGGGTGACGTGAAGGGCCGTGATACCTTCCTGCCTCAACATTGTTCGTAGATAACGCCTGAGTTCTTTCCGCAAGGGAGCGTCCAGCGAGGAGAGGGGTTCATCCAGGAGAAGGATTTCCGGTTTTGTGGCGAGGGCTCTGGCGAAGGCCAGGCGCTGTTTTTCCCCGCCCGACATGGTTCCGGGCTTTCGATCCAGAAGCGGAGCTATCCGCAGGGTTTCGGCGAGGGTTTCGCAGATTTCCCTCCGCCTGTCTTTATCGACGCCGGCCAACCTCAAGCCGAATTCCAGGTTGCCCCTGCCGTCCAGGTGGTCGAAGAGGGCTAGGTCTTGAAAGACGAAGCCCAGCTTTCGCTTTTCCGGCGCCAATCCATCGATATCGATACCATTGACGGAGATGCTGCCGGACTGGGGCTGTTCGAGACCGGCTATACAGCGCAGGAGGCTGGTCTTGCCGCAGCCGGAGGGGCCCAGGATCACCCCCGTCTGCCCGCGATCCAGAAAGAGGGAGATTTCCAGGTTAAAACCGCCCCTGGAAAGCCGCAAATCCCTTATTTCAAGATATTTCACCCCGACCCTCCTTGAGGAAAAAAGCGATGCTCGTGAAAGCCGCCAATACGATGCCCACTGCGCAGGCTTCGCTAAAGCGATAGGAAGAAGTCAATCTATAGAGAAGGAGGGGAAGGGTTTCGCGGCTTCCGCCGACAAGAAGGGGTATGTTGGCATCGCCCATGGTCAAGGAAAAGGCAAAAGCCGAAGCGGAGGCCACCGAGGGAGCCATGGTTGGGATGTCTACGCGGAGCAGGGCTTGCCGGGGGCTGGCTCCAAGGGTTCGGGCAGCCTCGTTTTTGCTCCTGTCCAGGGAACTCATCGCCGCCTCGAGGGATCGAGCGACAAAGGGCCAGGCGATGGCTGTCTGCCCTATGAGAATCAGGAATTCGGGTTTTATTCTCAGCAAGCTCGCCCAGCCGGCGGAAACGATGGCGGGGGATAATGAGAGGGGAAGGGCGCTCACCCAGGACCTGGGACGGCTTGCGGCCACAATGAGGCCGAGGATGCTGGCCATCAGCGCGGCGATGCCACTTAAAAGCAAGCTTTGCGCCAACGCGCCCAGAAGCGGCGAGCCGAGGGCTGAAGACCCCGTGCCGGTTAATAGTCTTTTAAAATTGTCGAAACCGTAGACGACGGCGCCGGCCCTGGAGCTTCGGACCGTAAACGCCTCGACCACAAGGGAGGCCAGGGGGCCGAGAAAAAAGACACAGACCGCCGCTCCGTAGAGGAGTATGAAAAGGCCTGTGGCGGGGCCCGGCTTTTTTCGTTCCGGCGCCGCCCCGAATCCCTTGCCCGAATTGGCCCTTCCGTCGAAGTGGGAGAAGGCCCATACCGCCCCGATGGCGGTCAGGGTCTGCAAAAGCGCGAGGGCGAGCGCCTTGGGAGGATCCTGGGTAAAACGGAGGGCGCGGTATATGCCTACTTCGAGGGTGGAACCAGACATGCCGCCGAAAACGAGAACGATGGTAAAGCTAAAGAAGCAGAAGAGAAAGATGAGGCTGGCGGCCTGCAGCATGGCTGGCAGAAGGTAGGGCAGGGTGCCCCGAAGAAAAGCGGTAAAGGGCCCCGCCCCCAGGGTCCTGGCGGCTTCTTCCCTGCTCTTGGGCATCCGGCTCCAGACCGAGCCCAGGTTCTGGATCACGATGGGAAAATTATAGAAGGCATGGATAAAAACCAATCCCCCGAAGGAATAGAGAAACCCTCCGGAGCCTTTGGCCAGGCCTAAGAGGGAAAAAGCGGCGCTGAGCCAACCGCTTTTTCCGTAATAGAGAATAAATGAGAGTATGACGAGGATGGGAGGGAGGCAGAAAGGTACGGCGGCGAGGGAGAGGAAAAAGCGCCTGGCTTTGAATTTGTATCGGGCGACAAAGTAAGCCCCGGGGAAACCCACGATGAGGGCAAGGATGGTGCTGGCCCCGGCCTGGAGAAGGCTGAAGCGCAGGGAGGCGAGGGTGGAGGGGGCTTTCAGCGCAAGGAGAAGTTCGCCCCAGGCTTTGGCGGCGCCGCCCGCCCCGCCGAGCAGTACCGAGGCGGCGAAGGCCAGGCTGGGGTAGAGGGTGAGGGCGACCACCAGATAGGCGGCCAGAGGCCTGTGCGCTCCGGGGCCCCCCTGCGGGGCCCCGGCCTCCGGGCGGGGCGGGCGGCTCGCCGACATACCCTGCGGTTCCTTGCTCATCCCGCCATGGTGGTCAGGATTTCAGCGGCGGTCTCCGGATCCTTATCCGGATCGGCGATCGTCGAGGGAATCGTGCGAATATCTTTGGGCACCACCGAGAAGGACTCGGGTAACTGTGTTTCCACATTGGCTGGATACATCCACTGGGTCTCGGGCAGGATAGCCTGGGCCTCCGGGGAGATCAGGAAATCGAGGAATTTTCCCGCCTCCTTTTTCCGCTTCGAGGAAGCCAGGATTCCCGCAAACTCTATCTGCGCGGCATGCCCCTCGGGGAAGACCAAGGCCTTGTAGCGCTCGCTTTCCTCATAGGCCTTGTGATAGGCCGGGCTGGTACTATAGCTCAACACCAGCGGCGCCTCCCCCTTGGTAAAAATCCCGTATCCAGTATCCCAGCCCGGCGTCATCGTCAGCACCGAGGGTTTGAGCCTTCGCCAGTATTCCTTCCACTCCTGTCCGTAGACAGCCTGGGTCCAGGCCAGCAAGCCAAGCCCCGGCGTCGAGCTGCGGGGATCCATGATGATCAGCCGCCGGGCGTAATAAGGATCCGTGAGATCCTCCAGGCTCTTCGGAGCCCTGACCCCCGATTCCGAATCCCAGATTATCGCGAAATCGCCGAAGTCGTAGGGAACGAGCTTAAGGCTGGGATCGATGAGAAGGTCCGCCCGTATTTTGTCCTTATTCGGCAACTCCGCCGGGACGAATAACCCGCTGCCCAAAGCCTTGGTCAGGGAATTGTTGTCCAGGCCCACCACAAGGTCGGCCTGGGCCTCCTTGCCCGCCGAAATCAAGGCCGCCAGGAGGGCTCCGCCGTCTCCCTTGGAGACGAAGCTCACCTTGATTCCGCTTTTCTCCTCGAAGAGCTTGGAAAGCGCAGATCCCGGTCCCCATTCCGAGACAAAGGAGTCATAGGTCCAGACCTGCAGGGCTTGAGGCTCCTTGGGGCCGCAGGAGGCCAAAAGAAACCCCGCGCAAAGCAGGAAAAGCGAGGAAATAATGATGGACGCGATGGCGCCGCCCCGTCGCGGTGCGGCAATACATGGGAAAATCATAAGCTCCCTCCGCCGGTATTAACCGGATCAGGTTCATCGGGTCTTTTCTCAGGCGCCTGGGGCATCGACGATACCCCAGGCGGCCACCCCGGTGTTTACTAGCAAAAGCCCTAATTAGGCGGTTTTCTTTCCGTATTCTACAATGCAGGGGATCTTCCCCTCAACCACGTCCTTGTTGATCAATACCCTGGCGGCGTTGTTCTGCCCGGGCAGATCGAACATGATATCGGTCATCATGGCCTCGACAATGGACCTCAAGCCCCGGGCGCCGGTCTTCTGGGCGATCGCCTTGTCCGCGATGGCGTCCACCGCGTCGCTTTCGAATACGAGCTCGACCTTGTCGAGTTTGAGCGATGCCTGATACTGCCTGAGAACGGCGTTCTTCGGCTCGGTGATGATGCGTTTCAACTCGTCCCTGCTCAGATCGTTCAGGGAAACGTGGATCGGAAGCCGGCCGATGAATTCCGGTATCATCCCGAACTTCACCAGGTCGTCGGGGTGAAGCTGGGAAAAAATCTCGGAGAGCTTTTTCTCGTTTCGCTGGCGGATATCCGCCCCGAACCCCAGGGCGTGGCTGGATACCCTCGATTCGATGATGCGATCCAGGCCGACGAAGGCTCCGCCGCAGATGAAGAGGATATTCGTCGTATCTATTTTCAGGTATTCCTGATTCGGATGCTTCCTGCCGCCCTGGGGCGGTACGTTGGCCACGGTGCCTTCGATAATCTTCAGCAGGGCCTGCTGCACCCCTTCGCCCGACACGTCCCGGGTTATGGAGGGGTTTTCGCTCTTTCGGGCGATCTTGTCGATTTCGTCGATATAGATGATCCCCCGCTCGGCCGCCTCGATGTTCCCCCCGGCGGCCTGGATAAGCTTGAGCAGGATGTTCTCCACGTCCTCGCCCACGTAGCCGGCCTCGGTAAGCGTTGTGGCATCGGCGATGGCGAAGGGAACCTTGAGTTTTTTAGCCAGCGTCTTGGCCAGGAGTGTCTTGCCCGTCCCCGTCGGCCCGATGAGCAGCACGTTCGCCTTTTCTATTTCCACGTCCTGGCTGGGATCGTTCCGATGCTGTATGCGTTTGTAATGGTTGTAGACCGCCACCGAGAGCACCTTCTTGGCGTGCTCCTGACCGACCACGTAGGAATCGAGGTATTCTTTGATCGCCAGGGGCTTGGGCACTTCCTGAAGAAAGGAGGAGGAGATTTTCTGTTCTTCCTCCAGCAGAATTTGCCCGCATACCTGCACGCATTCGTCGCAGATATTGACCCCCGGGCCTGCTATCATCTTTTTGGCAAAGGCGCTGCTCTTGCCGCAAAAAGAGCAGAAGGCCTCCGGTTGGGCTTCTTCAGGCTTTCGCGTCTTGGCCATGTTTTCTCGACTCCATGATTTTATCGGCGAGGCCGTATTCCAGGGCTTCGGCGGCCCCCATGTAGAAATCCCTCTCCATATCCAGGCCGAGCTGTTCCACCGTCTTGCCCGTATGCCTGGCGAAATAATCGATGGTAAGTTTTTTGAGCCTCAAGATTTCCCGGGCCTGGAGACTTATGTCGCTGGCCTGGCCGGAGGTCCTGCCCCAGGGCTGATGAATGAGGATGCGGGAAGAGGGAAGGACGAAGCGCTTGCCCCGGGCGCCGCAGGCGAGTATGAGGGCGGCCATGGAAGAAGCCTGTCCGAGGCAGATGGTCTGGACATCGGGCCTGATATACTGAATCGTGTCGTAGATCGAAAGCCCGGCGGTTACCGATCCGCCCGGGCAGTTGATATACAGGGAGATATCCCTCCCCGGATCCTGGGATTCCAGGAAGAGGAGCTGGGCCACGATAAGGTCGGCGGTGAGATCGTTTATCTCGCCGTCGAGGAAGATTACCCTGTCCTTTAAAAGGCGGGAGTAAATATCGTATGAACGTTCACCTATTCCAGTCTGTTCTATGACGATCGGTACGAGGCTGTTCATCTGTTCCTGCATCTATGCCTACCTCAAGAAAACTTTTTGAAGGCGCCCTTTTTCAAAGGGCGCTCTCGAAGGACTTTCGTATAAGTTACTCAGCCGCGCTCATGAAGTCCACAAAGCTTTTTTTCTCGCCCTGGCCGAGCTTGGCTGTGGCCAGCAGGCTGTCGAAGAAGCGGGTTTCCTTCATCCTCTCCTTGAGGTACTCGACGGACTGTCGCTTTTCGTATTCGGCTTTCACTTCCTCGACGGACATGGCGGAGCCTTCGGCCTGTCGGGCGTATTCGGCGCTCAAGTCCTCCTCGGTGATTTCCAGACCGCTCTTCTCGACCAATTTGTCCAAGAGCAGCCTTCCGGCGATCGCCTTGCCCACGGCGGGTTTCCAGTCCTCGTAGAGCTGCTGCCGACTCTTGCCGGAATATTGGGCGATGCTTTCCATTTTTTCGTCGCTGTCGATGCCCATGTCGCGCTTCAGCGACTCCCAGCGCATCGACAGTTCGGCGGAGACCATGGATTCGGGAACATCGATGCTGGTTCTCTCCAGGAGGATATCGACCAGCTTCTTTTCCTTGAGCTCCCGCAGGCGATTGTCCAGGGCGGACTGGAGCTGCTCCCGTACCGCCTTTTTAAGATCCTCCAGGGTCTTGTACTTTTCGGAGACATCCTGGGCGAGTTCGTCGTCGAGGGCCGGTACGTCCTTCTGCTTGACCTTGGAGACGGCGACCGAGAGCATGACGGTCTTGCCGGCCAGGTCCTTGTATTCGAAATCCCCGGGATAGGTCTTGGGGAAGATCTTCGAGTCGCCGGCCTTCATGCCGACCACTTCTTCGTCAAACTTGTAGAGGTTGAGGCCCTTGCCCAGCTCGAAGGTGAAATCCTCGCGCTTGCTGCCGGCCACTTCCCGGCCGTCCTCGGTCAGTTCCGAGTAGGCGACGGTGACGATGTCGCCCAGGGCTGCCTCCCCGGTCTTCTCCACCACGATGGCGTTGCGTTCCCTGATTCTTTCCAGTTCCTGGGCAAGATCTTCCTCCGACACCTCGACGCCGGGGACTTCCAGTTCTATTCCTTCGGTGGAAGGAAGCTCGAAATGGGGGAAGACATCGTAGGTCACGCTGAAGCTGAAATCCTTGTCCAGGGCGAACTCGGGCTCGCCTTCGAGGGCGGGGGCCTCGTAGGCCAGGGGTTTTTCTTCCGCGTCGGCCAGGGCGGCGTCCACAGCCTTTTCCAGCACCCTGCTCATGGCTTCCAGCCTCAGGCTGTCGCCAAATTTCCGTTCCAGCACCGAGGGGGGAACGTGGCCCTTCCTGAAGCCGTCGATGCGCACGGACTTCACGTAGTCGGCCATCATTTCGTCATAGACTGACTTCACGTCGGCCATGGGGACGGTGGCCGTCATCCTCACCTTGGAGTGTTCCAGCTTTTCCAGTTTTTTTTCGGAGATAACCATATGTTCCTCTCGGAATGGCGGATTGCCGTGCCTCATGGCAGGCATCGTACGCGTGGCGGATTACAATATACAGTATATACCCGTCAGGCGCAAAAAAAAGGCGATTCGGCTTGGTTCCGAATCGCCACGTTGTAAGAGCGGGAAACGGGAGTCGGACCCGCGACATCGACCTTGGCAAGGTCGCGCTCTACCACTGAGCTATTCCCGCGCTGTAAACCACCCTCCCCGTGCAGCTTTCCCAAGGGGGAACCTGCGAGAGAAGGGACTTGAACCCTCACGCCGCAAGGCACTAGATCCTAAGTCTAGCGTGTCTGCCATTCCACCACTCTCGCGCACGCGTCGCATGGTAGCGGAACGCCGTTCACGCTGTCAAGGTCGTGAGCCGCGGAGGTTTCGAACCTCCGACCCGCAGATTAAGAGTCTGCTGCTCTGCCAGCTGAGCTAGCGGCCCAATAAAAACAAGTGCGTCCGACAGGAATCGAACCTGCGACCTACGGATTCGAAGTCCGTCGCTCTATCCAGCTGAGCTACGAACGCCCATTCGGTACAGTCCCAATTCCTCTAAGCTGGTGCAGGATTCGGGCTCGGGTGGGTGATGGGGTTTGAACCCACGACAACCAGATCCACAGTCTGGCACTCTACCACCTGAGCTACACCCACCGTGCAATCGGCAGGGACTACAATGCCGAAAAGCGAAAATTATGTCAATAGGGAAATGGAAGGGCCAGGTGAATCGTATCCAGGAGCCCGAAGGCCGGTTTGGCTATTGCCTCGGTCGCCTGTCTGCCCAGGCCCGGCGTGCGCCAACGATAGGCGGGATGATAGGCGGTGATATGAAGGGGAATACGTTTCGAAACCGAAGCGAGAAAGCCGCCGATCGCTTCCATCTGCTCCGGTCTGTCCAGAATGCCCGGCACGAGAAGGGAGGTGACCTCAAGATGGCAGAGTTCCGCTGCAGCCCGTATGAAATTCTTCACTGTCTCAAGATCTCCGCCCAGCTTTTCCCTGTAGGTTTCCGCGGAATCCGATTTGAGATCCACGTTCGCCGCGTCGCAGAGCCCGAGAAGCCTTCGGGCGGGCTCTGGGTTGATACAGCCGTTGGTGACGAGGATTGTCCTCAGGCCCCGTCTTCTGGCGAGTTCCATGGCGTCCAGAACGTATTCCGCGTGGAGACAGGGCTCGGAATAGGTGAAGCTTATGGAGGGGCAGCCCGAGTCCAGGGCCTTGTGGATCAGCGCTTCGGGTTCGAGCCGGAGTCCGCCAGGGTCTGGGTCTCCCTCCGTGTCCGGATGGGCAATCTCCCAGTTTTGGCAGAAGGGACAGCGCATCGTGCAGTGCCAGAATCCTATGGAAAAGGTATGGCTGCCGGGCAGGAAATGGCGAAGCGGTTTTTTTTCCACCGGATCTATGGCCATGGATGAAATCTGGCCGTAGAGGGGCAGGACCATGCTCAGGTTTTTATTGCCGCGGGCTTTGCAGATACCCCAGCGCCCTTCCGCGAGAACGCAGCCGCGGGGGCATAGGAGGCACTGGATTTTATCGTGTTCGACGGGTTTCCAGTATTCGGCTTCCCGCGGCATGGCGTGGCTCCTCTCCCGGGCTTACCTGGTCAGCGACCTTTCGTCGTGGTGCTCACAAAGCCCGAAAAACGCTTGCGCAGAATGGCCGAGTCCCGGGGGCCCAACAAGGTATCGCCCACCTCGAAAGGCTCGTAGCGGAGCGCCAGGGCTCCCCGCTTGACCCAAATCCTGACCAGGGACCTGGCCGCGCCTTCCTCGTCCACCGAGAGGGGCAGTTCGTCGGCGGCCAGGACGTCGGCGATCCTGAATTCGATGATCGAGCCTTCGGCGACCAATCGCGGGCTATCCTTCGCCGCGGCGAGCAAAAGGCATTTGTCCCCGTCGTAGGGATGTTTGCGTAAGGTACCCACAAAGGCGACGGCGTCCATGGCGGCATGATCCTTGTATCGCACCACATCGGAGAGGGCGGCCGACTCGATGTATTCGGTAATGCTCACTGCTTCCTCCTTTCGGCGAGGGAAACCGGATCGCGCTGCTCTGGGGCGTCCGATTCGTACAGGTCGGGAGCGCCCAGAATCCCCCTGTAGTTCAAAACTGCGGCGAATACCAATAGTAACAGACAAAGAAGGGCAAACCAATCTCCGAAGCGGCCATAGACGCTAAGGCCGCTGTCGGCATACACGGGCACCCTGACAAGCATGGTCCCGGCCTCGAACTGGGGCAGTTCGACAAGGGAGCGACCCCAGGGATCGACAACGCAGCTGACCCCCGAATTGGTGCTTCTCACCAAGGTTCTGCGGTTTTCGATAGCCCTGAAACGGGCTATCGCCCAGTGTTGAATCTGGGCGCTTCTGGTGCGGGACCAGGAATCGTTCGTAAGGTTGATGAGAAGATCCGCCCCTTGCAAAAAATACCGGCGGCAGAGTTCGGCGAAAGCGTCCTCGAAGCAAATAGGGGTGGAAAAACGCAGG
>LVBN01000062.1 GCA_001603165.1 Spirochaetales bacterium Spiro_12 | reverse complement strand
CCCGGCCAAGCCCGCGGCTGAACCCCAGGTAGTCCAGGCGCAGAATCCCGTTGTCCAGGAAAAACCGAAGGCCACTCGACGCGGCAGGCCGCCCAAGAACGCGAAGTAGGCTGTTTTTCCGCAGGAAGAGTTATCTCTCGGTGTCATGGATCGCGATGGCGTTGTGCGCTTTCGAGATCTTGAAGGTCAGGCGTCATGCGCGATAAAGATGTTACCAGTTCACGGCGCGGTTTCCGCGCGGTCTTGAAGCCCAGGGAGGAGCTTCGCATCAAGCGAGGTCATCCCTGGGTATACGATAACGAAATAGCGTTTGTGGAAGGCTCACCTCCGCCCGGCGCGGAGGTGAGCCTCTTCGATAGCAAGGCTTCGTTCCTAGGTAAGGGGTTTTTCAATCCTTCCTCGAAAATAAGGCTCAGACTCTATTCCCGAACAGGAGAAAAGGCCGACAAGGCTTTTTTTGAAAAAGCATTCAGCGAAGCCTTGGCCTGGAGACGGCGTTTTTTCGACGATAAAAAGGAAAGCCAGCGGATTGTGTTCGGTGAAGCGGACAATCTGCCGGGGTTGATCGTCGATCTTTTCGTGGGCCAGGTCGATGCCGGCAAGCCGGAACCGGGGCCTGTGGGAAGATGGTTATCCTGCCAGTTCCTCAGCCTGGGAGTCGAGCTGCGCAAGGCTGAAATCGTGCGATCCTTAGCCGGGATACTCGCGCCGGACGGTATCGTCGAGCGTTCCGAGGCTCCTGTTCGGGCGCTGGAGGGCCTCGAGGCTTCGTCGGGCGTACTGTACGGCACAGTACCCGGGAATGTGCTGATCCGGGAAGGGGAGGCGGTTTTCTCGGTGGATCTTTCCGAGGGGCAGAAGACTGGCTGGTTTTTGGACCAGCGGGCGAACCGCGCCGCGGCGGCCAGATTCGCCCGGGGCGCCAAGGTCCTGGACGTTTTCTGCAACCAGGGAGGGTTCGGGATTCTCGCCGCCAAGGCGGGGGCCGCCCAGGTGCTGGCCGTGGATTCTTCGCGCGGGGCCCTGGCCGCCGCGGCGCGCAACGCGGTGCTCAACGGCGTGGGATCGCGG
The DNA here is from genome assembly GCA_001603165.1 of Spirochaetales bacterium Spiro_12. Classification (GTDB taxonomy): domain Bacteria; phylum Spirochaetota; class Spirochaetia; order Treponematales; family Rectinemataceae; genus UBA2256. Next base: position 5,310 of record LVBN01000062.1, on the reverse strand, counting down.
TATTCCACCGTCGAAGCCAACGCCTTCGACTACCTGCGGAACCTGGAAAAAGAAAAGGCGAAATTCGATCTCATCATTCTCGACCCGCCCGCCTTCGCGAAAAGTCGCTCCAGCGTCGAACAGGCGTACAAAGGCTATAAGGAAATCAATCTCAGAGCCATGCGTTTATTGAACCGCGGCGGAATTCTCGTAAGTTGTTCCTGTTCGTATTGGTTCGACGAACATCGCTTCGAAACCATGGTCGAAGACGCCGCCTTCGATTGCGGCAGAAGAATCCGCCTCATCGAGGCCCGAACCCAGGATATGGACCATCCGATCGTCTCGGGATATGGAGAATCCAAGTATCTCAAATGCAGAATAATGGAACTGCGTTGAATCGCAGCTGGCAAGGAGTTCCGCATCGCGTTGCGCGATTTTAACCGAAGCGCAAAAAGGCCGACTTGCGTATGTAAGCCGGCCTTTTTTTTCTTATACCGCGAGCGTCAAAGCACCAGGGTTTTGCTCACTTCCTCGAGATAGACCCCGAAAAGGCGCGAAAGCTGTGCAGCCTCCCCATAGGAGGTGCCCGCCTTGGCGTTGAAGAAATCGATATAGGCTTTCATTTCCCCGGGCTTGCCAGAATAGAGGGCCGAGGAAAACGCCGCCCTATACAGACCCTTTTCAGCCAATTCCATGGTGGAGAGACCGCCGAATTCCTTGCGCGCCCTCCCATCCACGATGGCGGTCGAACCTTCGTAACCGATGGTGAATATAAAATCTTCCCGGGAAATCACGCTCGCGATCCTTTTCAGCTAACCGGGGAGAAGGAATCTTTGCCCGCTCCGCACATGGGGCAAACCCAGTCCTCAGGCAGTTTCTCGAAGGGGGTTCCTGCGGCGATATTGCCGTCGGGGTCGCCCTCGGCAGGATCGTAGATGTAGCCGCATACTTCGCATACGTATTTCTGCATCGTTGTCTCCTTGTTTTTTCGCTTCTATCAGGCTTTCCACAGCCCATGCAGGTTGCAGTATTCCCTGGCGCTAACCTTGGCAGCCTTACAGGCAAAGAAAGCCCTGGGTTCGCCCCCTGGCTTGAGTTCGGCCCGCAGGACCTTGTCGTCGGCCAGAAGTTCGATCCACTGGATATAATGTTTCTCCTCCATGGGATGGAGGACTGAACCTACGGTGACCCACCAGCCTTCCGGACTCTTTTCGATGACCGGAACATGCTTTTCCTTGGAAGCGTCCACGGTATTCTCCGCCATGAGCTTCATGGGCTCGCCGCAACAAACGAGTTCCCCGCCGCCAGCCTCGAGGACTTCCACGATGTTGCCGCATGTAAGGCACTTGTAAATCTGCCGTTTCTCGACCATCTATAGCCTCCTTATTTATGAGCGGATTGTGAACAATCCCCTTTATCCTACCAGTTTCCCGCCAGTATTTCGAAATACGCCTGGGGATGGGCGCAGGCGGGGCAAGCCTTGGGAGCGGCGACGCCTTCGTACAGATACCCGCAGTTGATGCATCTCCAGACTATCGGCTTGTCCTTTTTGAAGACGATGCCGGCGTCGATATTGGCCATAAAACCTTCGTAACGCTTGGCATGCTGTTTCTCGGCCACGGCGATAGCCTCGAAAACGGTGGCGATGGCATCGAAGCCTTCTTCCCTGGCCACCTTGGCGAAGGAGGGGTACATCTCCTTCCACTCGTAGTTTTCGCCGCCCGCGGCTTCGGCCAGGTTTTCCCTGGTACTGCCGATCACGCCCGAAGGGAAGGTGCCGGTGATGGTGGCAGTCCCGCCTTCCATGAATTTGAACAGACGCTTGGCATGCTCTTTTTCCTGGTTGGCTGTCTCTTCGAAGACCAGAGCCATCTGGACATAGCCTTCGTCCTTAGCCTTGGACGCGAAATACGAATATTTATTCCTTGCCTGGGATTCTCCAGCGAATGCCGCCATGAGATTTACTTCGGTTTTTGTTCCTTTGATGCTCTTCATACCCATCCTCCTTTTTTCGGTTATATCGCTCTCCCTGTCGGAAACTATAGTCTTCCTAAGAGCATATTGATGGTTCATTATACAGACAATCGAATATATTGGCAAATACAATTGAAGCTTTTTAATTTGAACGCGGCTCAATCCACAGAAATTCCGCTAAATGAAAGCAGAAAGCGGGATGGCGGACGTTTCCATTCCGGAGGTACCCATGAAACCTAGGTATTGCATGGAACCGGCGGCCGGGGAAGCCGGGAGGACGCGGAACTACGATATGAGGGAGCGAATTTTACGGGATGGGCCCAGAAGTCTTTCGGACAGGGAGCTGCTCGCCGTCGTCCTTGGCTCAGGTTGCGCGGGGAGATCCGTGGCGGCCCTGGCGACGGACGTACAAAGCATAATAGACCAGGGCACGCCCGATCTCAACCTAATCCTGCTGGAGCAATTGTCCGGCATGGGCAGCGCCAAGGTTTGCTCCATCGCCGCGGCTATGGAGCTGGGCCGCCGCTATTACGCGATACGGGACAGCCGCATAACAATGCCCAAGGACGTTTTTCCGCTCATCTCCCACTTCGCCGACCGTAAGCAGGAGTACTTTATTTGCATTTCCCTGAACGGGGCCCATGAGGTAATATCGGCCCGAAGGGTCACCCAGGGCCTGGTGAACAGGACAGTCGTTCATCCCAGGGAAATCTATGCCGACCCTATCACCGACCGGGCCTGCGCCATTGTCGTCGCCCACAACCACCCTTCGGGGAATATCGAACCTTCGAATGAGGATGTGGATATCACCCATCGATTACGGGAGGCCGGGGACATTCTGGGGATTCCCCTTTTGGACCATATCGTCTTCAGCGCCTCGGCGTATTACAGCTTCGTCGAGCACGGGCTGATCGGTCCTTTCAAAGGCGGGTAAACCCAGGTTGTTTACCAGAGCGAAGCAGTCGCTTTATATCAAATTATACCCAGCTTCTTGCCCGTTTTCCCGAATATGTCCAGCACCCGTTCCAGCTGGTCCCTCCTGTGGGTGGCCATGTAGGAAGTGCGCAGGAGAGCCATGCCCTGGGGCACGGCGGGGGACACCACGGGGTTGCAATAGACGCCCGCGTCGAAGAGTTCCTTCCAGAAGCGGAAACAGGCTTCGTCGTCCCCGATGATCACCGGGATTATCGGGGTTTGCGTGCCGCCGATATTGAATCCCAGGTTCCGGTAACCTTCGAGCATGAAGGCGGCGTTGTCCCAAAGGCGCTGGACGTGTTCGGGTTCGGTCTCCATGACCTCCAGGGCCGCGAAGGCCGCCATTGCGTTGGGAGCCGGCAGGGAGGCGGAGAAAATGAAGGATCGGGCGGTATGCTTGATATAGTTGATGACATCCGTATCCCCGGCTACGAAGCCGCCCAGGGAGGCGAAGCTCTTGGAGAAGGTGCCCATGATCAGATCGACCTGATCGGTAAGGCCGAAGTGCCACGCCGTACCCCTGCCGCCGCCCAGAACGCCCAGGGAGTGGGCATCGTCCACGTAGAGCCGGGCTCCGTGCTTTTTGCATATCGCGACGAGTTCGGGCAGGTCTACAATATCGCCGCCCATGGAGAAGACGCCGTCGACGACCACCATGGCGCCCTGATCATCGGGGAGTTTTGCCAAAATTCTATCCAGCTGCTCCAAATCCCCGTGCACATACCGTTTCACCTCGCCAAGCCCCAATCTGCAGGCATCGACGATGGACGCGTGGTCATCCTTGTCGGTGATGACCACGTCGTTTCGGCCTATGAGCGCCGATATGGCCCCGAGATTGGCCTGCATGCCGGTGGAGAACACCAGGGCAGCTTGTTTTCCCACAAAGGCCGCCAGGCGCTCCTCGAGTTCGATGTGGAGTTTGAGGGTACCGTTTAAAAAGCGGCTGCCGGTGCAGGAAGGGCCGAACTGCTCAAGCCCCTTTATGGCCGCCGCCCTCACCTTGGGATGGGTGGTGAGGCCCAGGTAATTGTTGGATCCTATCATGATGATCTTGCGACCGTGATACGAGACTTCGGTTCCCTCCAGCCCATCCAAGGGCTGAAAATAGGGGTAGATCCCCTTTTCCATAACTTTCTTGTCCAAGTCGAAGGAAAAACACTTCTGGAAGATGTCCATCGAGGACCTCCGATTGCGCTCCGGGGCCGGGCTCCGGGCAGGTTACGCCATACGCGGTGACGGACTAGGCTGAAACAGGGCTGAGCCGTTCCGCGCCGCAGAGGGCTATTTTATCGGGGATACGAGCCCGGGTCAATCTCGGGCTATCCAAGCATGCGAATCAGCCTTTGCGCGACTTTGCCTTCCCCATTTTGAACATTGTCTTGAGCACGCCCCCGATAGTGGAACCCCTCTGTTTTTGTGTGGGCGCCAACGGCAGATCGGAAAAGGCGAACACATCCTTTTCCTTACCGGCGACCAGCAAATGGTCGTCCTCCCTCAATCTATAATCCCGATCGAAGTCCTGATAGCTTTGCATGCCTTCCCGCCGTGCCGCGATAACGTTTATCCCCATTTTCCTCCGCAGATCTGCCTCGATAATAGTCTTCCCCACCAGGTCCTTGGGGTTATGGACTTCGGCGATGACCAGATCGCCGCCGATGGGCATGAAATTATAGAGCGATGTCGCCAGAACGAGGGGCGCGATTCGCGCGGCCGCCTCCCTGTCGGCGTTGACGATCCTCGTGGCGCCGACAAGTTTAAGAATTTCGTTCCGGCTTTCGGAATCGGATTTGACGATTATCTCGGGCACGCCCAGTTTTTTAAGCTGGTAAATCACAAGAATAGACGCTTCCAAATCGGAGGGTATATCGATAATGGCCACGTCGACGGCTTCGGTCAGAATCTTGACAAGGGCATCCTCATCCAAGACATCGGCGACATAGGCAGTCTGAACCATATCTTTCACCCTGTCAATCATTTGAGGGTCCTTATCTATGGCGATGATCTGATCGGTTACTTCGGAAATACTTTCCAGCATGCTCATACCAAGGGCTCCGAGCCCTATGAAGGCATAGTTTTTCATGGTTTCCTCCAATTAGTCATATAAGGACCTCGGCGTTGGGAAGCTCCGCGTAGCCATCGACATCCCTTCTGGTCTTGGGTAAGGCGAAAGCGAAAAGCCCGACCCTTCCCGTGAACATCGTCAGAATTAGAATTACCTTAGAGATGTCCCTAAGGTCGGCGGTAATTCCCTTGCTCAAGCCTACGGTGCCGAAGGCGGATACTATCTCGAATACCGCGTCGGCGAGGGAGAGGTCCGATCCTGCTTCCATGATGATGAGCGCCACCGAAGCCGCCAAGACGATGAGCAAGGCCTTTACCACC
>LVBN01000061.1 GCA_001603165.1 Spirochaetales bacterium Spiro_12 | reverse complement strand
GGGCGTAGGTGACGTCCGAGTAGGAAAAAACGCATTCCAGGACCCCCAGGTCCTGGATGAGCCGGGGTAGTTCGGATTCGGCGTAAATCGGAATGCCCCGGGGATAGAGGGAGCCGGCGAGCTCGGCGGGGTACTTGCGCCCGTCGATATCAGGTATCTGAGCCGCGGTAAAGGCGACGACTTCTATCGAAGGATCTTGCCGGTATCGGACATTGAAGTTGTGAAAATCCCTGCCCGCCGCCCCGATGATGATCAGCTTTCTGCGTTCCATGACAAAGCCTCCTCTCCCTCTGCGATCAAGCGTTCTTTCATGATTGGACGGCTTTCCCCACCTGTCAAGGATGCGAAATAAAATCACAAACAGGGAAAAACTCCATATTTTGCATATAAATGCATGATATTTCCGGGATGCCCGGAAGATCATGCAGGAAAGCCTGGGCATTGCTTATCAATATGCAAAAACGACACCCTCGGGCAACCGGAAGATTTTTTTTTACGTCTGTTGCATAATCCGCCCTATGGCAAGCTTAGCGATAAACAGTGAGATAGGCACCCTGCGGAGGGTGATACTCCATAGCCCGGGGCCGGAGATCGAGGCCATGACGCCCGATGAGGCCGAAAAGGATCTGTATAACGACATTATTCCTCTTGGCGCCGTCCTGGGCGAGTACCTGCAGCTGAAAAAATTTCTCAAACTGGTTGCGGAGGTTCATGAGCTATTGGACCTGCTGGTGACCTGCCTGGAGGATGTGGGCGATAAGTTCGAATTCCTGAGTTCCCTGACCCGCTGTTTTCCTATCCAGGGTTCGATGAAGACGCTCATGGCCATGCCCCCCAAGGCTCTGGCTTCGGCGCTTGTCCAGGGCCTGGCCGCGCCGGCGGATTCGCTGGCCAAGAAGCTGGACGAGCATAGTTTTCTCTCCCGCCCTCTGCCCAACGCCTACTTTATGAGGGACAGCGCGGCGGTCATAGGGGACTGCGCCGTATCGGCCGCCACCGCTTTCGATGTCAGAATGGCCGAGGCTCTGATAACGAAGTTCATATTCACCCATCACCCCGATTTTACCGCCCGGGCCCTGCTTTTCGACGGTCCGTCCGAGCGCAACCGCTACCTCACCATCGAGGGGGGCGATATCATCGTCATTTCCCCGGATATCCTGGCCCTCGGGTTGTCTGAAAGGACGACCCCCCACGCGGTGGAACGACTGGCAAGAAACGCCGCCAAGACCTTCGGCAGGGACCTGACGATCTTCGCGGTCGACCTTCCAAAATCCAGGGCAACCATACATCTGGACATGGTGTTCACCGTTATCGATAGGGACGCGGCGCTGGTCTACGAACCCATAATAACGGGAGCGCATAGAAGCAGCATTTACCGGATAGACGCGGGGCGGAGGGGGAAGCTCGTCTTTTCGGAAGTACCTTCCCTCATCGAAGGCTTGAAGGCTTCGGGCTGGGATTTCAAACCCATTCTCTGCGGGGGAGGGAATAGAATTCAGCAACAACGGGAACAATGGCTTTCGGGAGCCAATTCCTTCGCCTTCGCCCCGGGCAAGATTCTCATGTATTCCTGCAATACCTACACCGCCGAAGCCCTGGCCAAGGAAGGTTTCGCCATCGTCTCTTCGGAGCGCTTCATAAAAGCCAAGGATTCGATCGGGGCCTACGGCAGGTTGGCGGTTACCTTCGACGGCATCGAGCTTGCCCGCGGCGGGGGCGGGGCCCGCTGTATGACATTGCCGGTGGAGCGCGATCCGCTTTGATGGCGATCCGCTTTGATGGCGACCGGCGCGGCGACCCTCCGTTAGACAGGGCGTTTCATAATGAAAACAGGCCTCGCCGTAAACCGGTGGGGCCTGATTGTTCGTATTATAAATAATATAAGTTAAAGCTTGTTAGCTGCATCCTGTCGTGGAACCGCAGGTTTCGCACTTGAGGCAGGTGCCGTTGCGTACCAGGGTGAGGTTGCCGCAGACGGGACAGGGGTCTCCCTCATATCCTTTTTGCCGGGCGGCCCGCATGGACTTCACCGACGGGCTGTCCGGAATTGTCTTGGCCGTCGACTGTCCCGTCGGATCGGCTTTGGGCGCTACCTCTGACTTGGGGGATTCGGGGCCTGTCATGGTCGGCGCGGCGTCGTTGCCCAGGGAAACCCTGGTCTGTACGGGCTTGGAGGGGTGGGAGGAGCGGCCGTTGTCGAAGGCGGATTTATGGGCCCCTCCCTCGCCTTTGGTCTGGAGGGAGGTGGATACGAGATCCTCCGGCTTGATCTGCCCGAGCTCGTGTCTGTCCAGGTAGGAGATGGCCAAATCCCTGAAGATATAGTCCAGGACGCTGGTCGCCATCTTGATGTAGTCGTGCCCCTGAACCACGCCGTTGGGCTCGAAGCGGGTGAAGGTAAAGGCGTCGATGTATTCTTCCAGGGGTACCCCGTACTGAAGGCCGAGGGATACGGCGATGGCGAAGGAATTCAGGATGCTTCTAAAGGCCGCCCCTTCCTTGTGCATGTCCAGGAAGATCTCTCCGAGGCTCCCATCGTCGTATTCGCCGGTTCTGAGGAATACCGAATGGCCGGCGATCTTCGCCTTTTGGGTGTAGCCCTTTCTCCGGTTGGGCAGGGATTTGCGGATTCCCCTGGGGGAGGCGGGCAGGCCGGGCAGTTCGGGCTCTTTCGGGGAACGGACCAGGTCGAAGGGGAGTTCCGTCTGCTCGGCTTCGGATTCGTCCAGCTCTCCGGTCTGAAGGGCGACGATCGAGTCGGCGATCATGTCGACGCCGGGGGAGAGCGCCGAAAGGGGCTGGGAGAGCTTGGAGCCGTCCCTGTAGAGGGCTATGGACTTGAGCATGGATTTCCACGCCAGCATGTAGGCGCCCTTGACGTCCTCGGTGCAGACGGTGTTGGGCATGTTGATAGTCTTGGAGATCGCGCCGGATATGAAGGGTTGTGTGGCCGCCATCATGGCGATATGCGCCTTCCAGTCGATGCTTCGGGTTCCCTTTTTGCCCGAAGGCGTCGCCGTGTCGAATACCGGCAGATCCTGGTCCCTGAGGCCGGGGGCCCCTTCCAGGCCCATGGTGCCGCAGGCGTAGAGTTCGGCCTCCTCCACTTCGCCGGGACTGAAGCCCAGGCGAGCCAGGAGGTTGAAGGAGGGGTCTTCGTATTCTTCGGGCGAAAGGTCGAGGGCCTCCATCTGCTCCTTTCCGAGAATATGGGGAGAAAAGCAGCTTTCCAGGGAAAAGGCGCTCTTCAGGGCCGACTCTATCTTGGAAATGGACAACTCGCTGAAGCCTTTCTCCCGCAGGGCCGCCAGGCTGACCCCCGGAGCCTTGTCGAGACTTCCCGAGCCCAGGGCGTAGCGCAGGATTTCCTGGCTCGTCCTGTCGTCGTAGCCCAGGGATTTTAGGGCGGGGGGCACACTGGAGTTGATGATCTTAAAGTAGCCTCCCCCCGCGAGCTTCTTGAACTTGACCAGGGCGAAGTCGGGTTCGACGCCGGTGGTGTCGCAGTCCATGAGAAGGCCGATCGTGCCGGTGGGGGCGATGGCGCTGACCTGGGCGTTCCTGAAGCCGTGCTTCTGCCCCAGTTCCAGGGCCTGATCCCAGGTTTCCCTGGCGGCGGCGATCAAATTGCCGGGGCAGGCCCATTCCTTGAGCCCCATGGGAACAATGCCCAGTTCCTCGTATTCCTCGCTCTTGGCGTCATACGCAGCCCGTCGATGATTCCGTATCACCTTGAGCATCGTTTCGGCGTTGGCGGAATAACGGGCGAAGGGGCCCCATTCGGCGGCCATTCTGGCCGACTGGGCGTAGGCTTCGCCGGTGAGTATGGCCGAAAGCGCCGCGGCCACGGCCCGGCCTTCCTCGGAATCGTAGGCCAGTCCCAGGACCATGAGAAGGCTGCCCAAATTGGCAAAGCCCAATCCCAGGGTCCGGTAATCGTAGCTCCGGCGGGCGATTTCCTTGGAGGGGAACTGAGCCATAACCACCGAAATCTCCAATACCGTTGTCCAGAGCCTGATGGCATGGCGGTACGCCTCGTCGTCGAAGGAACAGGAGGAGGGGTCGCAGAAACTCAGGAGATTCAGGGAGGCGAGGTTGCAGGCCGTATCGTCCAGGAACATGTATTCCGAGCAGGGATTGGACGCCCTGATCTCTCCGTCCTTGAGACAGGTGTGCCAATCGTTGATAGTGCTGTGGAACTGAATGCCCGGGTCCGCGCACTGCCAGGCCGCCAGGGATATCCTGTCCCAAAGCGTTCGGGCCTTGATCGTCTTTATCGTCGCGCCGGTGGTTCTAGCCTTGAGCTGCCAGTCGCTGTCATCGGCGACGGCCCTCATGAAGGCGTTGTCCACCCGTACCGAATTGTTCGAGGATTGGCCCGAAACGGTATTATAGGCTTCGGATTCCCAGGCTGTGTCGTACTGGGGGAGGGAGAGCAGGCGACCGGACTGGCGGTAGTGGGAGAGCAGCTGGTGAATCCACGCCGAGGGGATACCCGCGCCTAAGGCTTCCTTGACCGCTTTGCGAAGCGTCTTGTTTTCGCTGATGGAGAGCGCGGATTCCCCGGCAAGCCCGGAATCCTCGATCGCCTTCACCATGGTTTCGGCGTAACGCTTGAGCACCGCGCTTCCGGCGGCCAGACAGGCTACCTTGTATTCTTCTTCGGATTTCCAGTTGACATAGGCTTCGATGTCCGGATGGTCGGCATCGAGTATGACCATCTTGGCGGCCCTGCGGGTGGTTCCGCCGGACTTCACCGCCGCGGCCGAACGGTCGGCGATCTTCAAAAAGGAGAGCAGCCCGGAGGAAACGCCGCCGCCGGAGAGGTTTTCGTTGGCGGCCCTGATTTTGGAGAAATTGGAGCCCGTGCCCGAGCCGTACTTGAAGAGCCTGGCTTCCCTGGTGATGAGATCCATGATGCCGCCCTCGTTCACCAGATCGTCCTGGATATCCAGGATGAAGCAGGCGTGGGGCTGGGGACGGGCATAGGCCGAACCGGATTTGACCACCTCGTTGGTGGAGGGGTCCACGTAGTAATGGCCTTGGGCGGGCCCCTCTATGCCGTAGACCGCGTGCAAGCCCGTATTGAACCATTGGGGGCTGTTGGGCGCGGCGATCTGGTGGGCGAGCATATAGAGAAGTTCTTCATAGAAAATCTTCTCGTCCTGGGGGCTGTCGAAATAACCCGCCTCTCTTCCCCAAAGACACCAGGTATAGGCCAGGCGGTGAAAAACCTGCCGGGCATCGTTCTCGGATCCCGGCCTGCCGCCGGGAGCGGCAAGGACGGCCTGCGATTTTGGCAGGTGCTTCGTCCAGGCAAGTTCCGTCTCAGCGCCGACTCCGGCCTTTCTAAAGTATTTTTGGGCGATTATGTCGGTGGCTATCTGGCTCCAGAAGGAGGGAACGATCACGTTGTCCATATGGAAAACGATCTTCCCGTTGGGATTGCGTATCTCGCTGGACCTGCGCTCCCATTGAATTCCTTCGTAAGGTCCTTTGCCTTCCGACGTAAACTTTCGCTCAAACTTCATCCATGCTCCTCCAGCCCTAAAACCGGCGGGATGCGCCGGTTTGAAATAATTACATATGGGTACAATCTATAATGGCATGATAAAACACCACTACAATATATAGTGGTATCCTGCGCCACCGTTCAATGGTATAATCCAATCCATAATCTAATGCAAGAGCAAATCGGGTAAATATTCATCCTTTTCCTTTTTTATTCCGATAGGGAAAGATATGCGGACCAAGGCGCTGCGGGTAGTATTGCTTCTCACCCTTCTGTTGAGCTGGTCTGTCCGCGCTTCCGCCTCCGAAGCCCTAAGTCTCGCGGAGTTCGGGAAAAAGCATCAGGTTCTGGTGAGCTTCGACCCGCTCACCGCCTGCGGGCAGATGGAACAGCGGGGGGTCTTTGTCTCCTTCGCCGCGGGCAAACCCTATATGATCCTTGATTGGCGGACCCTGCGAAAGGTGGAGGCGCCCTATTGGGACCAGGGGGCACTGATGCTGCCCGCCGGCTTTGTCGACGAGGCCGGCAAGTACTTCTCGGAAAGGAACGCGCCTAAAAAAGAAGCCTATTCGGTGGCCACGATTCTCATTGACCCGGGCCATGGCGGAAAGGATAGCGGGGCTATCGCCACCGTCGACGGCGCGCAGCTTATGGAGAAAACCCTCACCCTCGAAGTGTCCCGGAGGGTGGCAGACCTGCTCCGAAGCCGCTATCCGGAGCGCAAGATCATCACCACCAGGGATGACGACAGCTTCCCGAGCCTGGAAGACCGGGTGGCGATGGCCAACTCGGCGGGCCTGGGGATGAAAGAGACCGTCATCTATGTTTCCATCCATGCCAACGCATCCTTCAACAAAAACGCCAAGGGCTACGAGGTCTGGTATCTCAACCCCGAGTATCGACGCACCGTGGTGGACGCCGAGACGGTCAAAGAGAAGGGAAGCGATATCGCCCCTATCCTCAACGCGATGCTGGAGGAGGAGTTCACCACCGAGAGCATCATTCTCGCCCGGAAGGTGTACGATCGCCTGGGGCTCTCCATCGGCGCCTCAAGTCCCGGCAGAGGAATCAGGGCCGAGGAGTGGTTCGTGGTGCGGAATGCGAAGATGCCTTCGATCCTTATCGAAATGGGCTTTATCACCCATCCCGAGGAAGGCAGGTTGCTGGCGACCTCCTCCTATCTGCGAAAAATAGGCGACGCGATCTACAACGGTATCGTGGATTTCATAGAGCATTTTGAAAACTGATACGGAAAAGATAAGACAGGATTTTTTCCGGTTCCGGTTCAAGAAAACCGATTTTCGCAGTATCATTATCATATGATCGTCGAGCAATCCGTCTTACTCATACCCGACAAGGCAAAGTTGGCCCTTCTCTATGAAAAATCCAGGAAGGGGTATGAGGAAGCCCTGTCGATAATCCTGGACAGGGTCGGCGCCGTGCTCACCCAAAAGGGGCTCAAGCCGACACTGAAGAGCAGGGTCAAGGAATTCGAATCCTTTTACAGTAAAAAGCTCAGACTCCTAAAAAAAGCCTGGACGGAGAAGTCCGGCCCCTATCCGGTCAACGATGTCCTGGCCCTTCGGGTCGTCTGCCCTTTTTTGGGCGATATCGACTTGGCCGAAAGGGTGCTGGCGGAGCACTTTTCCATAGAAGAGGTGGAGCGCAAGGGGGCCCAGCACTCGTTCCGGGAATTCGGCTACGAATCCATTCATGTCTTGATCAAGCTCCCCGAGGATTTGCTTAAGCTCTGCCCGAATCTGGAGCGTAACGTGGTGGAGGTTCAGCTGAGAACGATACTCCAGGAAGCCTGGGCCGAGGTGGAGCACGAGCTGGTCTACAAGGCGGAGTTCACCCCCTTCGACGAGCCCATGCGGCGCAAGCTCGCCGCCCTGAACGCGAACCTGACCCTTTCGGATATAATTTTCCAGGAGATTCTCGAGTTCGAAAAGCGCCTTACTTCGGAGCTCGGTCATAGAAGGGAGGCCTTCTACCGGAAAATCGAAGAGGTATCGGATGAACTTCCTCCAGGCAGGGGGAAGGATGAGAATGACTCCGGCGGCCAGGAGGCCGGGGATTCCGCGGATCAGGATATCGGCGATCTTCTCCTGCGGACCGATGAACATATCCGGAGCAGCGTTCCCGGCCTGGAGAGGGACAGCTATCAGAGCTTCGGTATGGACGGACTGTTGCTCGCGGCCCTGGAGGCGCACAATAAGGCGGATTTCGAACAGGCTATCCGCATTTATAGCGAAATCCTAAAAAACCGCCCGGAAAAGGAAATTTCCTCGGTCGTCTATAAGCACAGGGGAATGGCTCATTTCGCCCAGTCCAAGTATAAGGAGGCCCAGGAAGACTTCAGCTCCTGCCTGGCCATCGATCCCGGATGCTATAAGGCATTGTATTATCGGGGTGTCGTGAAGGACGTGCTTAAGGATATTCCCGGGGCGGTGGAGGATTTTTCCGGCGCCCTGGCCTTGCATCCCTATCATTTTTTCTCCCGGTACAGAAGGGCGGAATCGTATTTCAAGATGGGCGATGTGGCCTCTGCCCACGCGGACTGCGAGATAGCCCTGCGGATAGAACCTAAGAATCCGCTGGCGCTCCATCTTTTCGCTAAAATCAAGGAAAAGCTGGCGTTAGAGGACTTTTAACCCAATCCGCGGCCCCGGGCTGCTGCCCTGGTGCGGAACAGGGGGTATCCGCACCAGGGCGGAAGCAATTCGATGCGGCTTCCGTTCAGGGCTGGTTCCTTTGCTTCCGGGTTCTTGACAAGGCTATGAATATTTGCTAGGTTTCAGCCCTGATCCGGGCCTGCGCCGCGGATTTCTTGTCCCCATCGTCTAGCGGTCAGGACAGCGGGTTTTCATCCCGCCAACAGGGGTTCGATTCCCCTTGGGGATAGCAGGTAAAGACCATCGGTTTTACAGCCGAGGGTCTTTTTTTATAGATCAGCCGGTTAGCCGATATCCTTGTAATTGAAACTACGCTTTTCAGCCCCTCTCAGGCTTTCCTCTATGAGAGGCCTAAGGCCGAGGGACCTGTAAAGGCTTTCGCCTTTTTTCAGATCGGGCTTGAGCAGGGGATGGGGAGGGGAGAAAAGCACGCAGCAATCTTCGTAGGGAAGGGTAGATAGTTCGAAGGTTCCGATCTTGGTGGCCAGGCCGACTGTCTGCTCCTTGTCCAAGCCGACCAGGGGGCGGAAAACCGGAATATCCAAGGAGGACTGGGTAAGGGCCATGGCTTCGGCGGTTTGGCTGGCCACCTGACCGAGGCTTTCCCCCGTGACCAATGCCTTGGCGCCGATCCTTTCCGCCAAAATGCCGGCGGCTTCCATCATGGCCGAGCGGAACATGAGGGTCGAGGTTTCTTCCGGCGCCGAGCGTTTTATAGCCATCTGCACATCGGTAAAAGGGAGCATCCAGAGGCGGGTGTGACCGCACCAGGCCGTCAGGGCCAAGGCGAGCTTTTCCACCTTTTCCTGGGCTTCCTTGGAGGTGTAGGGATAGGAGTGAAAATGGATGCACTCGATGGGGGAACCCCGCAGGGCCATCATATAGCCCGCCACGGGGGAGTCTATCCCTCCGGAAAGCAACAGGAGGAGCTTGGCGCTGGAGCCCGTGGGAAGCCCCCTGGGGCCCGGTATGTTTTGGCTGTATACATAGGCGCGTTCGCGAATTTCGATTGCGACCACGAAATCGGGTTTGTGTACATCTACGCGCAGCGAGGGCTCTGCGTTCAGGATTTCTTCTCCGAGCTTGGCGGCCAGTTCGTAAGAGCCCAGGGGGAAGCTCTTGTCAGATCGCCTGACTTCCACCTTGAAACTGCGCTTGCCTTCGGCGACGCGCTGGACAGCTTCGGCCAGGGCCGCATCCAGGATGGGGGCGTAATTTTTAAGGCAGAGCCTGGTCCTGGCGAAACCATTGAGACCCGGACAATGGGATAGGACGAATTCGCATCGTTCCGCCTTGGTCTCATCGACAAAAAGAAAAAATCGACCCGGGAATTCTTCGATTCGGACAGATATGGGACTCAATCTCGCCTTCAGCTCCTGGATGAGCCTTCGCGAGAACTCCCGCTGGTTTTCTTTTTTAAGAAGTATTTCCCCAGGCTTGATGAGATAGAGGATGTCCATGGCTCGTTGTATCAGGTTTTCAGGCGTCGATACAAGTCTGCCGTC
>LVBN01000060.1 GCA_001603165.1 Spirochaetales bacterium Spiro_12 | reverse complement strand
ATTCGGGGGTCAAGATTCCGCGGCTCATAAACTTTCTCTACCTCACCGCCGAGGGTATATTCGGCGTCGCTTTGGGGATTTCTTCAACCTACATCATAGCCTTCGTGATCTTCGGTTCCGTTTTGAGTTCCCTGGGTGGTGGCGAATGGTTTGTCGACGTGGCCTACGCCCTCACCGGCCGCTACAGAGGTGGTCCGGCCAAGACGGCGGTGGTGGCCTCGGCGCTTATGGGGACGGTATCCGGGTCCCCGGTGGCTAATGTCGTGACCACCGGCACGTTCACGATCCCTCTCATGAAAAAAGTTGGATTTCCCCCCAAGGTAGCCGGAGCGGTGGAAGCCGTGGCCTCCACGGGGGGAATGTTCCTTCCTCCCGTGATGGGCGCCGGGGCCTTCATCATGGCGGAATACCTGAACGTCCCGTATTTCGCCGTCGCCAAGGCGGCCTTGATTCCGGCGGTCTTATATT
This sequence comes from Spirochaetales bacterium Spiro_12, assembly GCA_001603165.1. Taxonomy (GTDB): domain Bacteria; phylum Spirochaetota; class Spirochaetia; order Treponematales; family Rectinemataceae; genus UBA2256. Next base: position 7,979 of record LVBN01000060.1, on the reverse strand, counting down.
ACGTGGCTTTGTTTCTCATCACCGACGTGAGGGCGGTGAAATCAAACCTCAAAGGGCTGCCCAAGGAAGAATTGCCGGACGTGAAGACCGCGGTGTTCAAGAAAGGCTACCATGGACTGCCCTTGCTCTTCCTCATCGCGGCCATCGTCCTGGGATGGAGCCCGCTCAAATCGGCCTTTTGGGCGACTATTCTTGCTTTGCTCATCCCTCTTTTCGTCCTTAGAGACTTCAAGGCCTGGTTCGGGAAGGTGATCGAGGCGATGTACGACGCCTCCAAACAGGCGGTTCCCATCGCGGTGGCCTGCGCTGGAGCGGGGATAATCGTCGGCGCCATCGGAGTTACCGGCTTGGGGACCAAGATCGCCAACGGCCTCATTGCCTTTGCAAACGGAAAGCTGATATTCGGTCTTGTCCTGACCATGGTGGCGGCGATCATCCTGGGAACGGGAATGCCCGTTACCGCGGTCTATATCATCTGCGCGGCCACCTTGGTCCAGCCCCTGGTCGCCATGGGCACCTCGGCCCTGGCCGCCCACATGTTCATTTTCATGTTCTCCGCCGTAGCGGGCCTTACGCCCCCCGTGGCCATAACCTCCTATACCGCCGCGGGGATAGCCCAGACTGATCCGAACCAAACCGCGATACAGGGCTTTTTGTATGGTCTCCCCGGATTTATCATCCCCTTCATTTTTGTGTTTTCTCCGGAACTACTCATGGTCGGCGCTCCGTTGAGGGTAGCCTTGGCGATAGCGACGGCTTTGATAGGCATTTGCTGTCTGGTGGCGGCGATCGAGGGTTATTTCCTGACCCGCTGGAATATGTTCCTAAGGCTCCTGCTGGGAATCGCCGCGGTGCTGCTGCTGGACCCGGGGATCGTCACGGACCTCGTCGCCTTCGGTATCATCGCGGTTTGTTTCGGCGTACAGGTCCTGGTCCTCAACAAGCTCAACGCCCCGGCGGCAAGATAATCCGGCGAACAGGTGGGCTATGAAACTTATAGATTGCCAAACCCATATTTTCTCCCCCGAATTCGCCGAACTTTTGTTCAAGAACAAGGGACAGGTACGGCCCGAACGGCAGGACGGGGCGGTGCTGGTCCATTTCGGAAACCATCAGACGCTCAGGATCGATCCGGCCGATTATTCGCCGGAAAAGAAACTGGCGGACATGGACAGGGCCGGCGTCGAGTACAGCATAATAGCGCCCAATATTCCCGGCCCCTCGGATCTGGACTACGAACTTAAGGAACCGGGCGCGAGGATAAGCAACAACTACACCGCCGAACTTTGCGCAGGGCGTCCCGATCGCTTTCGCGGTCTGGCGGTCCTTCCCTTTACTTCCATCGAAGCCACGTTGTCGGAGTACAGGCGGGCCATCGAATCCCTCGGGCTGTCCGGCATCCTGCTTTTATCCCAGCTGGGGGGCGGAATGGTGGACGATCCATACTGGAACCCCTTATACGAAGCCGCGGCCTCGGACGGCGTGCCTATGGTGATTCATCCCACCATTCCCACCTGGTCTGAGGCTATCCACGATCACGCCATGATTCCCATGATGGGGTTTATGGTCGACCATTCCTTCGCCATGCTGAGGCTCATTTTGGGCGGAGTCCTGGAGCGATATCCCGCCCTGAAAATCGTCCACCCCCACTGCGGGGGGGTTCTGCCCTATCTCATGCCCCGGATCGACGAACAGACCGAAGTCAAGCGGCGGGGAAGGGAACTCATAACCAAAGCCCCTTCGGAATACTACAAAGACGTGTATATGGACATTGTCTCCCCCTCGGAAAAGACGATCCGTTTTTCCATCGATTTCGCGGGGACCGATCGGATGCTTTTCGGCTCCGACCATCCTTGGATAAAAATCGAGTCGATGGTTGATAGTTTCAAGCGCCTCGGGCTTGCGGTCCCCGAGGCGGAAGCGGTGGGCTTCCGCAACGCGATGAAACTATTCCGGATTTCTTCTTGATTTTACAAATCTCGGACCGACGCCCGTTCGATGAATTCCACGGGGAAGTACTCCGAAGTGTTGTCCGCCTTCGGGTCCAGCATTTTCTCGACCGCCCGGGCCCCCATCTCATACCTGGGCACCCGCATGCAGGTAAGCGCGGGCTGAAGGTGGGCGGCGATAGGCGTATCGCCGATGGAAATGAGGGAAACATCCCCCGGAACCTCGAGCCCTTCGTCGTGAAGGGCGTGGAGCACACCAACGGCGATGGGATCGCATCCGCAGATTATCGCCGTTGGCCGGGGATTTTGCCTCATGAGGTCCTGGCAATTTACGTATCCCCCATGTTCCGAAAACGAATCGAAGCGAACCAGGCTTTCGTTCTCCCCCAGGGTATGATTCCTGAGGGCGTCGCGGTAGCCTTGCACATGGTCCCGGCTGGTGGTGACTACCCTGTCGCCGGTGATGAAGCCTATTGAGCGATGCCCCTTTCCCAGCAGGTAGTTCGTGATGGTTCGGGTCATGGCCACGAAATCGACCGAAACCGTGGGGATGTCGATTCCCTGGGGCGCGTTGGCGAAGATTCGTAGGTCGAATCTCCTGCACCGTTCCATTTGCTGTTCCAGAAGCTGACGGTATTCCGGCGTGTCGATTCCGCCTCCGACCAGCAATATGCCCCGCACCCTGTTTTTCCAGAGAAGCTCGTGGAACTGCATTTCGTTCGCGGGTTTCCTTCCCGTGTTGCATACAAACGCCAGATAACCGAGGTCCATGGCCCTTTCAGTAGCACCTTTGGCGATTTCCCCGAAATAGGCTTCCGAGATGTCCCGCACTATCATGCCGATCACCGGGTTGAAATCGTTCCTGAGCCTTTGGGCCGCCAGGTTGGGAATATAATGAAGCTGCTTCACCGCGGAGAGAATCCGCTCCTGCACATCCTTGGAGACAGGATACCCTGTGTCGTTGATTACCCGCGAGACAGTGGAAATGGAAACCCCCGCGAGCTTGGCGACGTCGGCGATAGAGACTCGTTTCTTCATGCTTTCATTGTATAGAAAACGTTTGCCCTTGTACATGTTGCTTCAAAAATAAATTGTCCCGAGCGCGGGCAAATACCTAGGCCTGTCGCGCAACCATCGTCATAGACCCGCGGCCTTTTAGACCACGGTAATATTGCCCTTGCGCCAGGCTTGTTCGACACTTCAGGGCCGGAAACCGGCGCTCTGCCGTTTAGAGGCATGCCGGACGCAGCGTTCGGAACTATTATTGTTAAGGCAATGCGGAACGTTTTAAAAACCCGGATACCACGCTATAGTAGGCTCAGAAACAGGCCAATATCCGGCCTCGAAGGATCGGAGGAAGGGATGGAACTAATCCGCACTAATAGTCAGCGTCTCTCAGCCCTAGTCGAGTACCTTCGCCTTTTGTACCAAGGCCCGGTGGCGAAGGAAATTTTCGAGAACTACAGGCAGGTTCTCCACAGCGCCGGCGCTCACGAGGTGAACGAGGCCTTGGATATGGTCTTACGCGAAGCGGCGGATATGGATTCCTGGAAGGTCCCGGTGGCCCGCTTTATCCGATCTGTTTCCCGGGGCCTGGATGCCGAATCCCCGCCCGAATATCCTGCCGGCGGTCTCTTCGCTGAGCTGGAAAAAGAAAACATCTCGATCGAGACGGAACTCAACGCTCTGCAAGCCCGGCTTCTCCAGTCCCGGGGAAAATCAGCCGAGCAGGGTTCCCATTCCGGAGAGGAAAGGCGTCATTCCCTGGAGCCTGTCGAAGAGATCGGGAGAAGGTTGGGCGATTTCTCGCTGTTGAAAACCCATTACCAGCGGCTTCAGAACGAACTCTTTCCCCTCTTCGAAAAATCTTCGTCGAACCATGGCTGCGTTTCCCTTATGTGGTCCCTCCAGGACGACGTGTTGGCGCTGCAGGCGGGCTTGGTCCGAAAGCCCGTCGTCGACTCCGGAGGAGCGACATCGATGAATTATGATCTGGTCCGGACCGGGGACGAGGAAGCCCGGACCCGCTTTTGGAAGGCCCTGGGCGCCTTCTACATGACCGCCGGCATGCTGCTCTATCGGGAGCGCCGAATACTTTATCCGGTGGCTTTCAGGGCTATCCCGGAACATATGTTTGGCAAGGCGCGCAACACGGCGCGGAGTACAGAGTCGTATAACTTTTCGACCCTCACGGGAAGCCTTGGGACTAAGGAGCTGGAAGCGATCTTCAAGACCCTGCCTGTGGATATTTCCTTTATCGGCTCCGACGACAGGGTGAAGTTCTATTCCGACCCGCCGCACAGGATATTCCCCCGAGCCCCGGCGGTGGTGGGTAGGCTCGTGCAGAACTGCCATCCGCCCAAGAGCGTGGCCGTGGTGGAGGAAATCCTGCGTTCCTTCAAAAACGGCGAGCGTGACAGCGCCGAGTTCTGGCTTCAATCCAAGGGCGCCTTTATCCATATCCAGTATTTCGCCCTCAGGGATGCCGAGGGCGCCTACCTGGGCACGATGGAAGTTTCCCAGGACGCGAGCCACGTAAGGAGTCTCGATGGGGAAAAGCGGCTTCTGTAGGGTCGCCTGACAAATATTCGTTTATCCCCTGGCCTGATTGGGAATTGAAGATCGTTGGAGGACTTGGCGACCCTAAAGACCCTTTGGAACATAAATTAGCGGTGTACATATTTGTTTTATAGGGTTATTATCGGGTGGAAGATCATAAAATCGACGATTGTCTTGCGATGTGTAGCAACATTGGCGTTAAGGGGGGTCTCTATGGTACATCGAATCTCATCTCGAAGAGCGGGAAGAGCTATCGCTATCCGTAGTATCGTCGTGCTTGCGCTGATCATGATGGCGGAGAGCTGCGATTTGCAAAAGTTGTTGGGATTAGACGGCGTAAATGCAATTTCACAGCAAAACAGCCTTGTGATACACCTAAAAACCGACCTTGGCGCCAAATCGATACAGCCGGCCATGGATACGGCAATCTCCTCCTACGATATTTCCGGAACTGGACCGACCGGGAACTCTTTTACCGAAAATGATTACACCATGGACATCTTCAGCCGGTCTGCGCTCGAACCCGGCGTCTGGATTATCCATATCAAGGCAAAAAATTCCCAGGGACAGGTAATCGCTCAAAGCGGCGCCATCACCGTGGAAATAGGCGAAGGGGAAACGAAGACTATCTCTGCTGTTTGCTCGGTTGAGCCAGGCTCGGGCTATATCGAAATCAAGTTGTCTTGGCCTTGGTGGGCTATCGACAGGCCGGAGATCAACGCGTACCTCAGCTCGGAAAAAGGGGAAGACAACTATTTGAGCATTATCCAGGACGACGCTTCCGCCAGGGTATACAATTCCGGCGCTTTGCCTAACGGAAAGTATAGCTTAAGCATCACCTTGAGGGACAAAAGCTTCGGAAACGTCCTCCTATGGTCAAGAACCGAGAATGTTCTCATTTACCCGTCGATCGATTCGACGAACTCATCTTCGGCGCGCTGGGACTTGGGCCTAAAAGACCTATTTCTCCCCGGTGGGGTCAGGAATTACGCGGGTTCGGGAGCCCTGGGCGCGGCGAACGCCCAGGGGTTCGAGGCTTCGTTCCACTATCCCACCAGAATTGAAATTGGGGCCGACGGTACGATTTATGTATGCGATACGCATAACCATTTGATAAGGAAAATCGATATCGAAGGCAACGTGAGCACCCTAGCCGGTTCCAGCGAAGGTTTCGTTAACGGCGCAGGTGCGGCCGCCAAGTTTTCTTATCCCATGGGCCTGGCGGTTGCGGCCGATGGAACCGTATACGTAGCCGAGACCAGCGCTAAGCGAATAAGAAAGATAAGCGCCGATGGGAGGGTAAGCTCTTGGGGCTCCAATACCGATGGCTCTTCCTACATTTTCACCGATCCCAAGGACCTGGCCTTGGATAAATGGGGGAATCTCTATGTCGCCGACGGGAATAAAATAACTAGGATCAATTCCTATGGCGTAGCCAGCCATTTCGCAGGAGATGCGGCAAATGCGGCGGGGGATGCGACCGGCGCGCTATCAAGCGCGCGATTCAACCAACCCGAGGCGATCCGGGTTCATACCGATTCGTCGGGAACGGAGTTTATCTACCTGCTCGATTCGGGAAACGGAAAAATAAAGAAAATGACCTCTTCGAGCGGGGTTGCCACTGTTGCCCAGTGTGCCGGCAAAAAAGATTTCGTTATCGCCGACGACGGGACGATGTTCATTGTGGATAGGGCAAAAAACCAAATTGAGATCGCTTCGGTGTATAGCAGTTTCGGCGATCAGGCCGCCGTTTTCGCCGGATGCGGGGCCAGTGGCTCGGTAAACGGGCCATATCTTTCCGCGCTATTCAACGATCCGATTTCCGTTGCCGTGGACGGAGAGGGCGACCTTTATGTGGCGGAAATGATGTACGGCAACAAGATAAGGAAAATTATCCGTTAGGCATAATTCGATCAAGAAGCGGTCGGGGGGATGAAAAAACTTTTATTATATCGGGTCTGACGCTCGTCCAGCCCTGCCCATTCGGGCGTAAAAAGTGTACTATCGTCCGGGTGAACACTTCTCATAGAACCGCGTACCTGGAAAACGAAAAGATTTTCCCCCTATTGATCAAGATGGGCACTCCGGCCGCCGTGGGCATGCTGGTCAACGCTCTCTACAATATCGTCGACACGATCTTCGTGGGCCATGGGGTCGGGCCCTTGGCCATTGCCGCCCTTTCCATAGTCTTTCCTATTCAAATGATCGTCTCTTCCGTCGCCCAGGCTACGGGTGTCGGTACCGCGTCCATCGTGTCCAGGCGGCTTGGGGAAAAGCGCCACGGCGAGGCGGCTCGGGCCGTGGGCACGGCCTACGCCACAGTCATTCTGGTCAACACGATCCTGGTGGGCCTGCTGTTCGCTTTTATGCGACCCATCCTTTCCTTTTTCGGCGCCAGCGAAGAGATCATGCCCTTGGCCATGGAATACCTGGGTATCGTGGGAGCGGGTTTCTTCTTTTTCGCCCTGTCGATGTGCGCCTCCACCCTGGTTCGCTCCGAAGGGAATACCAAGGCATCGATGAAGGGCATGCTTCTGGGGGCTGGACTCAACACCATCCTCGATCCGATTTTCATTTTCGGTTTCGGCCTGGGAGTTCGGGGAGCGGCGGTCGCTACGGTGATCAGTCAGGTAGCCTCGGTGCTGTATCTTGCGTCGCTCTATGCGCGAAAAAAAACGGTAGTTCCGCTCGTAGCTTCGGAATTCCGCATCCGGCCCAAAATCCTCGGCCAGAGCTTCCTCTTAGGCACCCCGGCTTTCATCCAATCCGCGGGCATGAGCCTCCTCATGTTGCTGGTGAACACGTCCTTGGGACGCTACGGCGGCGATTCGGCTATCACGACCTTCGGAATGATCCACAGGCTCAACATGATCGTCATCATGCCCGTCCTGGGTATAGTACAGGGCTTCCAGCCCATTGCGGGCTATAACTACGGCGCCCAGCGTTACGACCGGGTGAAAGCCTCGTTAAAGACGACTATTCTCACCGCCGTGGGGCTCGCCACCATAGGCTACGCTTTTATGATGTTCTTCCCCCGGCTGGGCATGGGCTTTTTTACCTCCGACGGCGCCCTCGTGGCTTCCAGTGCCCGGGTCCTGCGGATCATGGTGATGTTTGTTCCCCTGGCGGCGGTGCAGATCACCGGCGCCACGTATTTCCAGGCCATCGGCAAGGCAACCGAATCGATGGTTCTGGGCCTCTCCCGGCAATTCTTCATTCTAATCCCCCTTATCCTCCTTTTCCCTCCGCTCTTCGGTCTGGACGGTATCTGGATGGCCTATCCCCTGGCCGATCTGATCTCCTCCGCGATCACCACAAGCCTCCTTATCCGGGAAGTCCGCAGGCTCGGGAAGGTGTAGAAACCAGGACAGGGGAACAGAGCGCGCGGGATTCGCGGGACTGAACCAGGGCTCTCGGCTTATAAGGCGGGTACTCGGATCAGTGTTTTCTGCTCCTGTTCTCCTGTCGCGG
>LVBN01000059.1 GCA_001603165.1 Spirochaetales bacterium Spiro_12 | reverse complement strand
TGCAAATCCCTTGCTGCTTTATTACGTGCGAAGGTCCTCGGCGCGCGGAATCAAACCCTTCGCCATCTATCTTATCCCCTGCCTGTTCGGTCTCCCGGTGCTCTTCTTCGCCAAGGCGTCTTCGGTTTTTCCCGGAGCGATACCCGTTTGCTGTTCATCTGTGGTTTTAACGGATGCTTCCGTGCTCTGTCTTCGCAGCCAGCGATGCCGCGCCCAGCGCACCCGCATTGTCCCCGAGCCCAGGCGAGATCACTGTGCAGCCGCCTGCCGCGCAGGTGGGCGTGGCTGCGATCGCGGAGCGGACAGCTTCACCGACCCTGGGCCCTGAACGGGCAAGCCCTCCGCCGACGACGATCGCTTGGGGATCGAAGAGCACCGCAAGCGTTGCGGCGCAGTACCCGATGAAGGAAAGCGCCTCCGAGAGTATGCGTTCAGCCACTTCATCGCCGCCCGATGCCAGGCTGAACACATCGGCTGCCTGCGGGACGGCGAGCGTCGAGAGCCGGGTGGGTGCGCCACGCCTTTCGCGTGCGGCCTGCGCCGCTTCAGCGGCCTTTTCGGCGATGGCCTTTCCGGAAGCCAGCGCTTCCGCGCACCCTCTGCCCCCGCAGGCGCAGACAGGCCCCTTGCCGGCGAGAAGGGGAATATGTCCTGCTTCGAGGGCATTCCCGTTTTTTCCGCGGTACAGCTTCCCGCCTGCCACGGCCCCTGCGCCAATGCCGGTGCTCACGGTGAGATATACCAGGGGATCGGCTCCCTTCGCGGGCCCGAAGCTGTATTCGCCCCAGGCAGCAGCCGAGCCGTCATTTTCGAGGATCACCGGCATGCCGAACCGCTCTCTCATCATTGCGGCGAGGGGCAGATTTCTGAAAGGCAGGTTTTCCGTTTTGAGGATGACACCGGCATGGGCGTCGAGCGGGCCCGGCACGCCGATCCCGATGGCATCGACCCGGGAACCGCGGGGGAGCAGCCTTTCCGTGAGGCGGTATATGCGCCCCGTAATGGCATCGGAGCCTTCTTCCGCGCCGGTGGGAAGCGTTTCGGATTCAAAAACCCGCCCCGCCCTGTCCACAAGGAGCCCGTGAAGCTTGGTACCGCCGATATCGAGTCCTATGAGGAGACCGCCGGACTTCCGCTCCTCAGCCAGAGAAGAATTCATGCACGCAGCTCCGCCCAGGCCCGGTCCAGCGATCGGGCCGCTTCCGCGATCCTCGATTCGATCGCGAGGATTCGCCCTTTCGCACGATCCAGGTTTTCTGCGAGTTCCGCATACACCGGCTTCATACCCTCCGGCGACGGCCCGCCGGGAAGCCTTCGGACAACAACAAAGCCTTGGGGCGACAGCGCGGCTTCGATCGCATCCGCCGAAAGGCCCATCTTCCTTCCGCAGCGTTCTTCGAAGCTTCGGCGCAGAAGTTCCCTGTCATTCCCCGATCGGGCGAAGGCGGAGCAGATGGCGTGTGCCTGTCTGAAACCGATTTTCTCCTCGCGGACCAGGGTATCGGCCAGTTCGGTCGTCGTGACGCCGAAATCGAGAGCGATGCTGCGGGCCCGATGTTCGTCCGAGCGCATTTTGACGAGCGTTTCTCCGGCGAGGTCGATCGCCGAGGCGGCCAGGGAGAGCGAATCGATGAGGGCGCTCACCGGGGCATCCGCCGCCTCGTTCACATCCTGATACGGTACGTTGCGTAAAAGCTGCCTCAGCCCCGTGGACGCCGAGGCGGCCAGGCCGGCCTGGATGCGGATGTGCTCGATGATCACAGGGTTTCTTTTCTGCGGCATGATGCTCGAAACCTGGATGAGTTCATCCGGAAAACGCACAAGACCGACTTCGGAGCTGGCCTTGTGGAGAATATCGGCCGCGATGCGCGTAAGATCGAGCAGCAATTCTTCGAGGGCACCCGCGGGTCTCGAAAGCCAGTGGGAGCTCGAAATGGCTCTGTAGCTATTCACGACAAACCCGGGGAATCCGAGAAGTTCCGCGACGAGGCCGCGGTCGAGCGGAAACCCGGTGCCGGTGATGGCGCAGGCGCCCATGGTGGAACGGTCGACCGTATCCAGGGCCTCGAGGAGTCCCTGCAGATCCTCTGCCAGGTCGCAGGCAATTGCGGTGAGGTAGTGCCCCATGGTGGACACGTTGGCAGGCTGGCCATGGGTGAAAAGTATGGTCAGTTCGCCATCGCTCCCCCGGGCCCGGTCTAGGATGGCCCCGAGCGAATCCAGCATGCGCCGCGACAGGTCGAGCAATTGCTTTCGGAGCGCCAGCCTGAAAACGCTGTTGTCCATGTCGTTCCGGCTGCGGGCGGTATGGAGGAAGGCGGCGCGCTCAGGCCCTACGAGAGTTTCGAGTTCGTGCTCGAATACGAAGTACATGTCTTCGAAACCCCGGGGTATCGCCTCGGGCCAGGCAATAGTCGCCCGAAGCCTCTCGATTGCGGCGGCGAGGGCCGAGGCGATATCGGCTTCGATTATCCCGGTCTTTGCAAGGCCCACGAGGTGGGCGCGCTGGACAGCCCAGAATTCGGCCTGGTACAGGCGACTCCAGTTGCGATAGGCGGCATCGATCACGCGGTCCTGGTACACAGAAGAAAACATCAGTCTTTCCCCCCGGAAGTCTCAGGCAGCTTGAGAAGGGCCGCCATGTTGCGGTACAGGACCATGTCGACCTCGTCCGCCGAAAATCCCGAATCGCGCATCTCCCTCACCTGCACATCGAGATAGGCGTCGGTGAAGCCCCGGGGAAACCAGGAGGAATCGGTGCCGAAGATGATGCGCGAAGCTCCGATGGTTTCTCGGTACTTCCGGAACAGCGTCGCAAGATCCACTGGGTATGGCATCCAGCGCATCCACTGGTTGGAGCCTGAAGTGTCGATGCTCACATTCGGGCACGCCCATGCCAGGTTGAGCGTCTCGAAGAGATAACCGCAGCCGAAGTGCGGAATGATGATGGGCATTCGCGGGAAGCGCTTGGCCACGTCATGGATACGTAGGGGATTCATGTTCACATGCTGGGCGATCCCGCCCGCCCCGCCGAGGATGCCGAAATGCACGAGGATCGGGATGTCGTGGCTCTGCGCCACTTCCCAGATCGGGTCGAAACTGCGGTCGTCCAGAGGCCTGTCGATTTTGGGACCCAGGAGCTTGTAGCCCTTGAGGCCGCCCTGCACGACCGCCTTCTCGAGGCGCTCCGCCGCATCGGGCAGCAGGGGATCGTGATGCGCATAGGCGATGAATT
>LVBN01000058.1 GCA_001603165.1 Spirochaetales bacterium Spiro_12 | reverse complement strand
CCGGAGACCAGGAGACCCAGAAAGGGGTATTCCACGGGCGAGGAAAGCTGGGGGGCGTAGAGATGGGCGAGCATGTGATTCACACCCTTGAAGGGTTTTCCCAGGGCGAAGGCCATGGCCTTGGCGAAGGAGAGCCCGACCGCCAGCGAGCCGATGAGCCCCGGCTGGGCCGTCGCGGCGACGCCGTCCAAGTCTGCGGCTTCGAGACCGGCCTCCGAGAGCGCCTGTCCCGCGATCTGCTCGATCCAGCGCACATGGGCGCGGCTGGCTATCTCCGGGACGACGCCCTGGTATTGTTCGTGCAGAGGTATTTGGGTCGCGATAATATTGGAACGTATTCGCCTTCCGTCCTCGACGACTGCGGCGGAGCACTCGTCGCAGGAGGATTCAATCCCCAATACCAGCATCGACTTCTCCCATGGCGCTCTTGATCATGTAGTGGGAAATCGTCGAAAGCGAGTAACCTTCCTCTATCAGCTGGGGGTAGATATCCATGAGGGTTTGCGCCAGCTCGGCGGACCAGACGTGACCGATCATAACCGCCGCTCCCTGGTCCCTGGCGGTCTTCTTGCCTTCTTCGAGCGCGTGGAGAATGGATTGCTTATCGCCTGAGTTGTCCAAGAACACGTCGCGCTCCCAATACGGAAATTCCATCTCCCGGCAGAGCACCGCAGTGGCCGTGCCGGAAGAGGTGAGTGAGTCAAGATAATAGATACCACGGGTTTTGGCAATATCGAGCATGACGCGCATGAGTCCCGGCTCCCTGGTCACGGCCGAACCCATGTGATTATTCAAACCTACAACCCCGGGCAGAGCGTCGAGGTTCTCCGAAAGAATCCGGGAAGCTTCCTCAGGAGACATGGCCAGGCTTATAGCCCTGGGGCCCGGATCGGAGCCTCCCAGGGCTTCCATGGGCTGGTGGAGGATGAGTTCCTTGCCCGCCGCGACGACACGCTCCGCCGATTCCCTGCTAAAACCCAGGCCCGGCAGGACCGCGATAGTCATGGGAAAGGGAAGGTTTAAAAATGGCTCCAGCTGTTTGATATTATGCCCGGCGTCGTCGATCACGATGATGATGGTGGGCGAATCGGGTTTTGCGGCTCCTTCTTTTCCCTGCGCCAGAGGAAAGGGAAGGGCTCGTTCGCCCTGATACTCAGGCGGGAAACCCGGCCTGCCCGGGCTCGGTTTGGCGGTGGGGCCTGTTCCCGGCTTCGATACCCCAGGCTCCGTCCCCGAAAGAGGCGAATCCTTCCCCGCTCCGGCGGAAGGTCCCTCGGTCCCCGGCGTCGTCAAAGTCCCGTCCGCCCCCGGAAGCAGATCCTCGTAGCCTTCGGGAACCTCCACGTGGTACTCCGGCAGACCATAGGGCCATAGGGTGGTGACGCCGGGAGTCCCAGGTTGCTCCCTCTGTCCTCCGGTTCTGATACTGACGATGATTACGAAAATCGATGCGAGAATCGCGAGAAAGGCCATGAGAAGGCGGGCCTTGTCGCCTGACAATCGAAAGGCAGCTCTCTTTTTGCGTTGTTTTTTGGGGCTCACTATTCAATAGTATCGGCAGGAAATCGCTTGGGCAATAAGGCTGGGGGGCTGCCCCGGATACTTCCAAGGCAGCCCGGTTCTCATGCGCTTAGGTAGAGGTAGCCCTTGGAAGCTTCGGCATGAAGCCTTTGCAGAGCCCTTTTTTCTATGTGCCGCACCGTCTCTGGAGAAAGCCCCATGCTGCCTCCCATGCGCTTGAGGGACTGGCGCTTGCGTCCGCCCAATTCGAAACGATGGTTGATCACAAAGCGCTCCCTCTCCTTGAGCACCGACAGCAAACGCGTGGTCTGCTCCCCGAGCATGGCTTGGTCGAAGAGCGTTTCGGGCGAGTAGGTGTAGTCCTCGTAAAGATCGAGAATCGAAAAGCTTTCTTGTTCGGACTGGGCGTCGAAGCCGGAAATACGCTCGGCGAACATGAGAATATCGTTCAGCTTTTTTTCGCAGATGCCCAGCTTTTCCGAAATTTCGCTCGAACTGGGTTGGCGCTGGAGCGTTTGGCTCATGATGCTTTTTTCAGCCTGAATCTTTCGAATAAGCTCTTCCTTGCGGTGGGGCAATCGTATGGCTCTGCCGGTATTGACCAAGGATCGGCCGATTGCCTGGCGGATCCACCAGGCGGCGTAGGTCGAAAACTTAACCTTTCTTGAACCGTCGAATTTTTCGGCGGCCTTCATGAGCCCGATGTTACCTTCCTGGATAAGATCGATCAATGACAGCGAGGGGTTCCACATTGTTCGGGCGATCCGAACGACAAGGCGCAGATTGGCTTCGATCAAACGTTTGCGCGCGGCCGTATCGCCCTGGGCGATTTTTCTTGAGAGGATTTCCTCCTCTTCCCTGCTCAAGAGGCGGATGGATTTGATCGACTTGAAATAACTAGCCAGCGATTCATCATTGGCGGCCAAGTGTTGCATGACATACTCCTCGCCGGTATATCCGCAAAGGAAGTGCCAAATTTAAGATGCCAGGACGTAATTTATTAAATAATTATTTTATAATGATATAAATATACATTAATAATTTTTCAGATTTTTGTTGATTGGCTGGAGGCCTGAAAGATATAAAAAAGGATACGGCGCCGGGGCCGGCGCCGTATCCTTTTTATGACAGGTAAGGCCTTATTTCAGATATTTTAACGGATCGAGGGCTTGTCCGTTCTTGAAGAGGCTGAAGTGGAGGTGCGGCCCCGTGCTTTGGCCTGTATTGCCCGAAAGCCCGATCACCGAACCCTTGGAGATGTAGCTGCCTTCCTTCACGGTGATTTTGCTCAAATGCGCGTAGAGCGACTGATATCCCGAGTCGTGCTTTAGGATTATGTAGTTGCCGAACACGGAATTGTAGCCCGTATCGGCCACCCTTCCATCGCTGGTGGCCATAATGCTGCTCCCTATATTGACGACGATGTCGACGGCCGAGTGGAAGGTGCGCAGTCCTGTAAAGGGATTGGAGCGGAACCCGAAGGGCGAGGATATCCGACCTCTGACGGGCCACTGGAATTGCATACCGTAAAATTGCTTGAGGCTGGC
>LVBN01000057.1 GCA_001603165.1 Spirochaetales bacterium Spiro_12 | reverse complement strand
TACCCTGGATTGTCTTTCTGTTTTGGGGTACGCTTGGCTGTAATCACGCAATCGTATTTCTTTGTACCGGCATCGAAGATTGTTGAGAGAATGAGGGAATGAGGACAGAAAGCGGTTCGGGCTTAAGGACAATCCCCCGCGGCGCTGCCTGGCGCTGTCTCAGGAACCTTTAGGGAACCTTTTCAACAATCTTCGATGCAGTAACTAGCCTTTTTGGAGGATCCAATGATCGAGCTGTCCGGCGTGTCGAAAACCTATGCGAAAAGCGACAGAAAAGCCATAGATTCCCTTTCCCTAAGCATCCCGAACGGGAGGATTTTCGGTTTTCTGGGTCCCAACGGCGCTGGCAAGACGACGACGATCAGGGTCTTCTGCGGAGCGTTGGAACCCGATTCGGGAACGGTGTCGATCGACGGTATATCGATGGCCCAACGTCCCCTGGACGCCAAGCGGCGCATCGGACTCGTCCATGACAATCCGGAGCTCTTCAACCGCCTCAAAGCCATGGAATACCTCAATTTCATCGGCGATGTTTTTCGCATTCCGGCCCAGGAACGCAGGGCGCGGATCGATGAGTACGCCGCCCGCTTCGGGCTCTCGGATGTGCTGTCGGCTTCCATCGGCGGTTTTTCCCGGGGAATGAAACAGAAGCTGGGGCTTATCGCCAGCCTCATCCACGATCCAGCCAATTGGGTGCTGGACGAGCCGATGGTGGGATTGGACCCCCAGTCCGCCTTCGAGCTTAAGGAAATTATGCGGCAACGGGTTAAAGAGGGGAAATGCGTGTTTTTCTCCACCCACGTCATGGAGGTGGCTGAAAAGGTCTGCAACCAGCTGGCGATCATCGACAAGGGAAGGATAATTTTCACCGGGACCATAGAGGACCTTCGCAAACGGAGGGAATCGGCGGGAGCCGCGGGTCCGGGAGAGGCTAGGGCCGGAGACGGGCGGGCAAGGGAGGGCGGCGCCGAAGAGGACAGTCTCGAGCGGCTCTTCCTGGAACTGGTGGATTCTTCCCGGGAGAGCGAGGGCCTATGAAACCGCCTGTCGTAAGTCTGGCGATTCTGAATATCCGGAGCACCTTCAGTATCAGCCTGCCCACCCGTAAGGAGATGAAGCAACCCAAGACCTTGATAAAGACCATCGCCATCGGCATAGCTGCTCTTTTGCTGATCGCCGATTTCGCCTTTATTTTCGTGATGAACAGCCAAGCCATGTATAAGGCCTTCAAACCCGCGGGGCTGGAGGATATGATGCTGTTGTACACGGCCACCTCGGCGGCTTTGCTGGTTTTCGTGTTTTCCTTCACCATGGCTTTATCGCTCTTTTCTGCCTCCGCGGTGGATTCGGGCTTCCTGGTCCTGCCGTTCAAGCCCCAGGAGCTTCTGGCCGCCAAGATGGCCCTCGTATATTTTACCAATGTGCTGATAGGGGTTTTTATTCTCATGGTCAGCGCGATCGTGTACGGTGTCAACGAAGCGCCGCCCCTGCTTTTCTATCTTTACGCCCTGCTGTCGTCCCTGTCCTTGCCTTTAATCCCACTGGCTTTTTCCTACCTGGTTCTCGTTCCGATGATGAATGCTTCGGCCTTGTTCCGCAATAAAAATTTCATTATTTATCTTGGAGGATTCGTAGGCATAGGCCTGGCGCTGGCTTTCAACTTCTATATCCAGGGGACCATGACAAGGCTGCAGGATGCTTCCTTCGCGGCCCTGTTCGCCGCCCCCGATTCCTTTTTGTCGCGCGTGGGCAGGGCTTGGATCCCTTCCTTGCTGGTATGGAAATCTTTGAGCCGAGCGGGGGATTTCCTCGGCTTCCTGGCGCTTTTGGGCAACTTCGCCCTGGGCTTCGCCGTGTTGGCCCTCGTTGTCTTCTTCCTGGGCAAGCCCTATTTGCGGAGCATTCAGGTATTTGGCGAAACGAGTTTTTCCAGGGGAAGGAAAAGACGAAAGGCCCGGGAGTATCGAGAAACCAAGGCGCCCCTGGTCAGTTTGCTGGCCCGGGAAATACGACTTATGAACCGCGAGCCCATATTTTTCATAAACGGTCCCTTTATCGTCATTCTGCTGCCGATTTTCATGGGTATCGCCTTTGCGGCCCAGCGCTCCAACATAGAAAGCGCCCTCTCTGCCCTGAGACCCTTGCTTGCGGGGCCGGCGGGGTACCTGATTCCCGCTGCGCTGGGCGGTTTTTTAGGCTCTTCGACCAGTATCGCCTGCACGTCGGTTTCCAGGGACGCGAAAATCCTGCCCTGGATCAAGGCGCTGCCGGTAAGTCCTTTCGAGTATTTCGCCGCCAAGCTTTTACATGCGGAGATTTTTTCCGGTTTAGGAGCCCTGGTCGGTTGCGTCGCCTCAAGGATCGTCCTGCGGACCGGCTTGTTGGACCTGACCCTGGGCCTTGTTCTCGCCCTCCTGTTTTCCACCGCCTTCAACATGGGGGGGCTGTGGCTGGACACGGCTTATCCGAGGTTGCGCTGGGACAACCCTGTAGCGGCCATGAAACAGAATCCCAATGCGGTAATAGTGATATTGGGGGCGATGGGTTTGTTGGCAGCGTTGGGCGTTTTTACTTTTAACATCAACCTGCCGCGCAACGTTTATGCGCTTATCTATGCTTTGATTTTCGCAGGCCTGATCGCCGCATGGCTCCTGGGCTACCCGAAGTTCGCCGAAAGACGTTATGCGCGTTTTGAATAACAAGCGTCGATCAGATACCTGGAGCCGGCGAGACCCGACGCTGGGCGCTTGCCTGATGGACTCTTTGCAAGGGATTTTGCGGCACGGGACTCCCCGCGCCGCCTTTTAGTCAATCCAGGGGGATTCGGTATTCGACCCAGCGGACCCTGCCGTCGATAATGGCCTGACGGGCGCTTTTTTCGACTTTGGAGAGCGAGGCTTCCCCTGTCTTTACTTCGACGAAAACGATTTCATCGATTTCTCCCGAGGAAGCGCCGCTGAAACAGACATAATCCAGGGGCTTGCCTAAAAATCGCGCATCTTCGAAAGAACAGGGAAAACCGGGCAGGTACGGGGCCAATTGCTCGGCCACCTGCCCCCCCAGCACGGCCCGGGAGCGTCTGACAGCATCTTCGCGCTCGGCGGAAAGACGATCGGGGAGTTCTTTTTCGGCTTCGAGGCGGCCGCCGCGCTTGCCCAGCATCAGTCCTAAAAGCAGCCCGAGGCAGAAAAGGCCCAGAACACCTGCGACAATCAGCATCATGGACAAATCGAAAGTATTCATTATATGGCAAGCATACACCGCGGGGCCGGAAATTAAAGGCTTAGGACCGAGAAATGTTCTATGGTACCTAGGATTTACAAATGGGACAAATACTAAGTACAGTTCAACCATGTTGCGATTCGGACTTCGGGCTCACGATTTTGGTCCTTGCGAAGCGGGGCCTCTTGCCGACAGGATTGCCGCCTGCGGGGTTTCCTGCGTCCAGTTAGCGCTTTCCAAGGCCTTCCCTGGCTTTCCTGCCCTACCGGGACGCCTAAGCCCGGGATTCGCCAAGGCGACGAGGGATAGCTTTACCGCCCGGGGCATCGATATCGCCGTACTGGGCTGCTATATCAATCCCGTTCACCCGGATACGGAAGTGCGGGAGACGCAGCTCAGGCGATTCGAAGAGCATCTGCGTTTCGCCAGGGATTTCGGTTGTTCCTTGGTGGGAACCGAGACCGGGTCGCTGAACCCGGACTGTTCCTGGCATCCGGACACGGGGGGAAAGGCGGCCTTCGACGCTCTCTGCGGTTCCGTTGAACGTCTTGTCAGAATCGCCGAACGCTGTGGCTCCATTGTCGCCATAGAACCGGTGGCCGATCAGCATACAGTTTCCAGCATCGAGAGGACCAAGGCCTTGATCGACCGCATCGATTCGCCTGCCCTGGGGATCATCTTCGATCCGGTTAATTTGATTCCCCGAAAAGGGCTCAAGGAAAGCCAGGCCGATTTTTTCGAGAGGGCATTCGAAGCCTTCGGATCTCGCGTCGTGGCTGTTCACCTGAAGGATTTTCGCATGGCGGAAGGGGAAAAATCGGAAATCGTCGCCCCGGGCTCGGGTGAATTCGATTTTACGGCTTTTTTCAGGCTTCTTCAGGAGAAAAAACCGGGCATAGAAGCCCTGCTCGAGAATACATCCCCGGCGACAGCGCCGGCGGCGCTGGAATTCGTAAGGCGAACAGCCGCGGAGCAGCGCTGAAAGCCATCGTCTTCGAGCCTTGAGCTTGCGGCCCCCGATGCCGCGGCCCTTAGCGCGGGCGCCCGGAATGCTGTATTATTGCGCCACATGGCTTTTCTTCCCGCTACTCCTTCGGATCTCAAAAAGGCCGGCCTGGTCCCCGGCGAACTGGACGCGATCATTGTCACCGGCGACGCCTACGTCGATCATTCCTCCTTTGGGACAGCCATACTGGGACGGGTACTAAAGGCCGAAGGATACAGGGTGGCGGTACTCTCCAGGCCCGACCCCGACGACGCGGAGGTCTTCAGGCTTTTCGGCAGGCCGCGACTGGCATATTTGGTCACCGCCGGCGCCGTGGATTCCATGGTTTCGTCGTATACGGCCAATAAAAAACCGCGTTCCGAGGACGAATATGCCCCGGGCGGAAATCGCGCCCTCTGCATGCGCGCCGACGGCAGCATCGGACCGGGGATTCGTTCACGATCCAACGCCAGGCCCGACCGGGCTGTAATTCATTATGCGACGATGTGCAGGCAGGCCTACAAGGGCGTGAGGGTGGTGATCGGGGGCATCGAGGCAAGCCTCAGAAGACTGGCTCATTACGATTATTGGTCGGACAAGGTCCGCAAATCGATTCTCCTGGACTCCAAGGCCGATATCCTGGTCTACGGCATGGGCGAGCGGCAGATCGTGGAAATACTGGGTCGCCTGCGGGCGGGCGATAAAAACACCGCGGCGGAAGAGAAAGGCCGGCGCCGGACGGCGCTGCTGTCCGGAGAGCTCCGGGCCGTCCCGGCGGCCGAGGTTGACCTGTCGGGCATCCGCGGAACGGTATGGGCGAAGCACGTCGGCGCGATATCGCCGGAAGCCCTGGCGGCGGAATTCCCCGGCGCCTTGATGCTCCCCGATGCCGGTTCTTTAGTCGGAGCCGATCGGCAGTCCAAGCTCAGGTTCCAAGCCTCTTTCGCCATTCAGTACAAAAACACCGACCCCTTTTCCGCGAAGCGACTGATCGAGCCCTACGGCGACAGGATCGTCGTGCAGGAGCCGCCGGCCTTCCCCCTCAACAGGCAAGAGCTGGACGCGGTCTACGCCCTCCCCTACGAGAGGGAAGCGCATCCGATGTACGAAGCGCAGGGCGGCGTGCCCTCCCTCGCCGAAGTAAAATTCTCCCTCCTTTCGTCCCGCGGCTGCTTCGGCGCCTGCTCCTTCTGCGCCCTGACCTTTCATCAGGGTCGCCAGATCAACTCCCGGAGCGTGGAGGCGATCGTGGAAGAGGCCAGGCTTTTGACGACGATGGGCGACTTCAAGGGCTATATCCACGATGTTGGGGGACCGACGGCCAATTTCAGGCGTTCCGCCTGCAAGAAAATGGAAACCCAGGGGGCTTGCCTGGACAGGCGCTGTCTTTCGCCCGAGCCCTGCCCGAATCTGGAACCCGACCACAGGGAGTACTTGAGACTTCTGCGGGAGTTGCGCTCCCTTGGGGGTGTGAAGAAAGTCTTCGTCCGTTCGGGCGTACGATTCGACTATGCCATGCAGGATACGCGCGAGGACTTCCTGCGGGAACTGGTGGAGCATCATATATCGGGCCAGCTCAAGGTGGCGCCCGAGCATGTTTCGGACAAGGTCCTCGCGCTGATGGGCAAGCCGTCCCGAAAAAGCTACGACGCCTTCGCGGCGCGCTATGCGGCGCTTAATCGGGAAAAAGGATTGAAGCAGTTTCTCGTGCCGTATTTTATTTCGGCCCATCCAGGCTCGGGATTGAAAGAAGCGATCGAGCTGGCGGAGTATCTCCGGGACACGGGATTCGTCCCCGACCAGGTCCAGGACTTCTACCCTACGCCGGGGACCTTAGCCACCGCCATGTACTGGTGCGAGGCGAATCCTCTGGACGGCAATCCTGTCTACGTAGCCAAAGGAGCCCGCGAACGGGCTATGCAGCGGGCCCTGCTTCAGTATACGGCGCCGGCCAACGCCGAACTGGTCCGCCAGGCGCTGGCCGCGGCTGGAAGAGAGGACTTGATTGGAACAAGCCCCCGTTGTCTGGTAAAAAAACGATAGCATTGCGACCCTTGCGCCTTTCGCGCTTTCGCGGCTTTTTTCGCTGAGGGTCTATAAAAATGGTTTTAGCCGATCGGTACCAGCGCCTTTCCCTGCCCGTACTGGATCAGTTCCAACCCTCCCCCGCTAAGGTCGGCGCAGCGCGAGCGGAAATTTTCCAACTCGATGAGGGGAATTTCCACCTTGAGCCGCACGAGCTCGGCGAATTCCGATTCCAGCATCCTGCCTCCGATGGTTTCCACCACGCTCTTGAAAGGTTCGAAGAGACGATAGGGCAAGGCGGCGGAAAAAAGGGCGACCTCGACGATCTTTCCTCGCCGCGTTGCTTCCAGCACTTTTTTCCCCGCCTCGGAATAGGCTTTCACCAAGCCTCCCGTGCCCAGGAGGCTGCCGCCGAAATAGCGCGTAACCACCACCGCTACATTGCCCAGGCCGGATCCGTGCAACACCGCCAACAGGGGGCGTCCCGAGGTGCCCGAGGGTTCGCCGTCGTCGGAGCAGAACTCGGTGCGGGAATTTCCGCCACCCACGATGAAGGCGGGAACGTTGTGCGTCGCATTGGGAAATTCATTTCTGATGGACGCTATAAAGTTGCGCGCTTCCTCCACGGTTTCGACATAATCGAGGCTGGCGATAAAACGGGAATTGAGGACGCTTATCTCGGCCCGGGCGGGCCCGAGGGGCACATGATATGTTTCTCTTGCCATGCTACCTGATCATTGCGGCGGGAGGACCCTGGCCGGGGCGACAGCCGCGACCAAGGCTGCCGCCCCGGCGAACTTGCTGTCAGGTTCATGCGACGCTCCGGGCGCCCTCATTTTTCGCCCCGGTGGTCAAGCTTCAAAAAGTGGCCGAAGCGCTCTTTCTTGGTCAGCAGATAGGCCCTATCGTTCTCCTGGGGCGGAAGTTCGTGCTGCACCCGCTCCGCCACCCTGATGCCGCGGCGTTCCAGTTCTTCCACCTTTTCTGGATTGTTCGTCATAAGGCGGACGCTTTTAACGCCTATCTTTTTGAGCATGGCCGCGGGAACGGCGTAATCGCGCTCGTCGGCTTTGAAGCCCAGGGCCAGGTTGGCGTCGTAGGTGTCGTATCCCTTGTCCTGCAGGGCATAGGCCCTGAGCTTGTTGACCAAGCCGATGCCCCGGCCTTCGGCCTGATGGTAGAGGACGGCTCCCCTGCCCTCGGCTTCGATCCGGCGCAAGGCATGGTGAAGCTGGGGCCCGCAGTCGCATCGCTGACTCCCGAAGGCATCGCCGGTAAGACAGGCCGAGTGGATGCGCAAGAGGAGATTCTCTCCATCGCCGACCTCTCCCTTGAGCACGATGACATGGTCCTTGCCGTCCCTGTTGTTGACAAAGCCGATGATGGAAAAACGGCCGTATTCGGTGGGAAAGTCGGCCACCGAGGCGATCATGACGCAGAGCTCCTCTTGGCAGGCGGCGCAGTTTTCCGCCTGGGGACATTCCCGCAAGGCCTGTATGTCCTGCCCTATGATCTCTTCTATAGACGGGATTATCATTGCCGCTCCATGGTGTTCATATGCGTAGAAGGTACTGCCGCAAGGCCTGCCGCGTCGACTCGAAGGCGATGGATTCCCAGGGCAGGGAGCCGAATTCGATCCACTCCAGCCCCGTGGCTTCATCGGGATCGGGAGAAAGGCGGGCCGCCTCCTTTTTACCCAGGTCGGCGATAAAAAACAGGTCGCAGGTCCAGTATTCGACCTTCTGAAATTCATAGCGGTTGGGGAAGGAGGCTAAAAAGCGAATATCCTTCGGCGCCCAGCCGAGTTCCTCCCGGCATTCCCGCAGCAGGGCTTGTTCGGCAGACTCTCCGGGATCCACAAAGCCGCCGGGAAGGGCCAGGCAGCCCCGCCTCGGTTCTTTGGCGCGGCGCAAAAAGAGACAGCTGCCGCCTGAATTCAGGATGAGGCCGGCCGCGGCGGCGACGTTGTGAAAGTATTCGAAGCCGCAGCCGCCGCAGCGCCAGAAGCGTCCGCTCCAGTCGATGCCGGGGCCGCCGCAGGAGGGACAGAAGCGGAAAAGCCCGGCGGGGTTTGCGCTTTGCGGGTCCCGCGCTTCACTGATAGGCTGTTTTTCCATACTATAGAGTATAGAGCATGAGCAAGATAAAAGACGAGGCCGGGAAACCCCCGGTAACAGAGGCCCCGGCCGGGGAAATACCTGGGAAGGGAACCCAGACAGAGGAGAGCCCCGCGGCACGGAACGCCCGCTTTAGGGCCCTGGCGCGCCAGGCGCCCGAATCGCCGGGGGTCTATGTGATGCGCGACCGGACAGGGGCGATTATCTACGTAGGCAAGGCGAAGATCTTGAAAAACCGTCTCTCGTCGTATTTTTCAGGCCGAAAAGACATCAAGACCAGACATTTGGTTTCCCGGGTGGAATCGATCGAATGGATCCTCGCGGGAAGCGAATACGAGGCCCTGCTGATCGAAAACAATCTTATAAAAGAGCATAATCCCAAATACAACATCAATTTAAAGGACGGCAAAACCTATCCTTCCATACGCATAACCGCGGAGGAGTACCCCAGGGTATTCCGCACCAGACGTATCGTCGACGATGGCTCGGAATACTACGGACCTTTCCCCAGCGCCGAGACGATCGACATATACCTCGAACTGATCAAAAAGCTGTTCCCCTTGCGGCGCTGCGTGACAATGCGGCCCCGGGAAACCCCCTGCATGTACTATCATATCGGCCGCTGTCCCGGGCCCTGCGCGGGTAAAATAAGTCGGGAAGACTATATGGCCCGGGTCGGGCAGATCCGCAAACTGCTCTCCGGCGAGACGGCCGACCTCGCGGCGGACCTCAAAACCAAGATGGAAGAAGCGGCGCTGGCGTTTCGCTTCGAAGAAGCGGCGCGGCTCAGGGACGCCATGCGGGCTGTGGAGCAGTTTGTCGGCCGCAGCAATGCCCAGGACTTCGACAAGAGCGCCAGGGATTACCTGGCCTGGCACTGCGACGGGGATCTGATATCCTTTGTCGTTTTTTCGATGCGCGAAGGCAAGCTCAAGGGCCGGGACAGCTTTGTCTCGCCTCTGTATTCCGACGAGCCGGAGGCGTTGCAGAGTTTTTTGGCAACGTATTACAGCGCGGAACGCCTGCCCCCCCCATCGGTTTTCAGTATGAAAAAGCTGGAATCCAAAACGCTTGTAAAGTATTTTAAATCGCAGCTCGGCGTAACGGTGCGGCTGCTCAGCCCCAAGGAGCAGCGTCATGCCGCCTCGATGAACCTGGCGGCCCAGAATGCCAGGGAGGAGCTGATCAAACGGCGCAGGGAGCTGGGAGACAGGAACGCCCTGGCGGAACTGAAGTCAGCGCTTGGGCTTTCAGCCCTGCCCGTTCGCATTGAGGGTTTCGACATAGCCCAGCTCGCGGGGAAGCACACCGTGGCTTCCTTGGTGAGTTTTAAAAATGGCATACCCGATAAAAAAAACTATCGCTACTTCCGCATTCGCAGCCTCAGGGGCTCGGTGGACGATTTCGGCGCCATCAGGGAGGCGGTGGCCCGGCGCTATACCAGGCTGATCAACGAAGAAGCCGAGCTTCCGGACCTGATTCTCGTCGACGGCGGGGCCGGCCAGGTCTCGGCCGCGGAAGAAGTCCTGAGGGAAATCGGCTTGGATTGCGACCTGGCCGGCCTGGCCAAAAAAAACGAGGAACTATATCTGCCCGGCAGGCTGGGACCGGTGGTTCTGCCCAAGGATTCCCCCGCCCTGCGCGTGCTCGTGGCGGTCAGGGACGAAACGCACCGCTTCGCCACAGGATTATCCCGGAAGCTGCGGGAAAAAGACCTACGCTTTTCGGCCTTGAGTTCGGTGAAAGGCATTGGCGCGGCAAGGTCTAAAAAGCTTATAAAGGCCTTTGGTTCTCTGGAGGGAATAGCCGCCGCGGACACCGCGTCCCTGGCCAAGGCGGCTGGCATATCCCAGGAGACAGCCCTGCTGGTCAAGGAAAGGGCGATCGGCTCCTACGGGCACAGGAAAACCGGCTATTGAGAAAAATCGCTGTAAAATCGATTGCAAAACAAAAAAATTGACACCCCCTGTGGCCGATGCTAGTATTTTCTGCGCGCTCGATTAATCTCCCATTCCAGTATTACTATGGAGGCTACCATGAAGAAATCCGCGGTCCTCGTCCTCCTCGCCCTCGCACTTTTTGCCGGCCTCGCCGGCGCTCAGGGCAAGACATACCAGCTGAGGACTTCGACCAACCTCGCTGGCACCGGAACCATCGGCAAGGGACTCGCTTACTTCGTCGACCTGGTGAATAAACAATCGGCGGGCAGAATCAAGGCCACCGCCAATTTCGGCGCCGAGTTGGGCAGCCAGGCCGAGCAGGTGGAGATGTGCAGAACCGGATCCCTGGAAATGGTAGTGTCCGCCCCCGGAACCGGTCCCGGCACCTGGGTTCCCCAATTCATGATGTTCGAGTTCCCCTACCTCTTCAAGGATAATGCCCATTACCGCAGGGTCCTCAAGGGCATGGAGGCCGAAGTGAGCAGGCTCACCAAACCCTATGGGATGATCGCCATGGCCGGTCAATCCCAAGGCTCGCGACACATGCTCACCAAGAAACCGGTGACCAAGCTTGAAGACCTGACCAACCTCAAAATGCGCGGCCCGAACGCGGTCTATATCAGCATGTTCAAATCCCTGGGCGCCGCGGGCACGACCATGGACTGGAACGAAATCTATACCGCCTTACAAACCGGCGTTATCGACGGCATGGAGGCCTCGCCTTCGATGATCAATTCCATGAAGTTCCAGGACGTGGCCAAGAACCTCACCATCACGGATCATATCATCGCCTGCGTGTATTACTTCTTCAACGAAAAGTGGTACAACTCCCTGCCGACCGACCTGCAAAAGCTGGTGACCGACTGCGCCCAGGAAGCGGCGGTCTATCAGGCTAAGCTGGACGATGAGGACCAGGTGGCGGCGCTGGACAAGATGAAAGCCCAGGGCGTGGCGGTCCATGTGCCGGCCGACAAGGCGAAGTGGGTGGAAGCCTGCAAGCCCATGCTGGCCGAGTACAGGGCTAAGAGCCCCGCCTGGAACGATTTTATCGACAAGATTCTCGCCATCCAGTAATCCAGCTTCGATTTTCTCTTTTCGCCAGGTAGTTCCCGCTAAAACAGGGAACTACCTGGTGTGGTATCAGGATAAAGGAAGTCTCCGTGACGGCAAAAAAAATCTATCGCTTTTTCGATCGAACGCGCACCGCATTACTTGTTTCAATATCTTCTTTTACCATAATTCTTTGCTTTATACAGATCATACTCAGATACTTTACCTTTTTGCGATTGCGTCCCTTTGCCTGGGGCGACGAGGTGCTGCGACTTTCGGCGATCTGGGTCATTTTTTTGGGGATAAGCATCGGGATGAGAGAAAAGGCACACTTTACCGTCGATCTTTTTCTCGCCAAGATCGCCTCGGCCAAGCTCCGGCATATCGCCGATACCCTCATCGATCTAATCGTCATCGTGCTCCTGGGAATCTTGACCTGGAAAGGCTACGTCTACACCTCCATGAACGTGATGAGCAGACTTCAGAATATCCAAATATCCATGGCCGTCTTCTATGCCGCTATTCCGGCAGGCTGCTTGTTCGAGCTCTTCGAGTACGGCTACAAACTAGCTTACGGGAGCGATTACAAGTTGAAAATGCTTTCCGAATAGAAAAATGTCGAGAATCTGATCGAGTTCTAGAGAAATTAAAACAAGAAACCACCGAGGAGTTGCTGCATGTGGCAGATATGGCTTGTATTCGCCGTGCTTTTGGCCTTTATCTTCGCCGGCCTTCCCATCTACATGGCCCTCATCCTCACCACCGTTTGTTTTATGCTCGGCATGGGGCTTCCGCTCAATCTGGTGGTTATAAAAATGTTCGGCAGCGTCAACGCCTTTTCCCTCATGGCCATACCCTTCTTCATCATCGCAGGCAATATTATGGCCAAATCGGATATCACCGATCGAATCGTGGACCTTTCCGACTCGATGGTGGGACAGTTCAAGGGTGGCTTAGGCCACGTGAATATTCTGGCTTCCATGTTTTTCGGGGGCATTCAGGGCTCGGGAATAGCCGACGCATCGGCGATCGGAGGCATGCTCATCCCCGCCATGGAAAAACAGGGTTACGACAAGGACTATGCGGTGGCGGTGACCGCCGGCTCGTCCATGCTCAGCCCCATAATTCCTCCGAGCATCGCCATGATTCTCTATTCCTACTATACGGAGATTCCGGTGAGCAGGCTTTTCCTGGGTGGCATAGCGCCGGGCCTCGCAATAGCGGCGCTCCAAATGCTCTGGAACAGAATCGAATACTCCCGACGCGGTTATAATATCCCCACCCATCCTTTCTCGCTCAGACGATTGGCAGGTACGCTGAAACGCTCCATCGGCGCCCTTCTCATGCCTCTTATCATCATCGGGGGCATTATTTCAGGTATCGTGACAGCCACCGAATCGGGTGTGATCGCCATAGTCTATGGCCTTTTCTATGGTTTCTTTATTTCGAAAAAACTGAAGCCCAGGGATTTGATCTCGATTTTAAAGAATTCGGCGGTGACCACCGCGGTGGTGATGATCACCATCGCGGCCACGGGAGCCTTGTCCAACGTACTGGTTCGCATGCGCTTTCAAGCCAACGTAACCGACTATGTGGTGAACGTGATCGCCAATCCAGTTCTGGGCACGCTTTTTCTCATGTTCGTGATATTCGTTCTGGGCATGTTCCTGGACCCGACGGTCCTGATCGCCATGCTGGCCGCGACGATCTTGAGCATAGGAAATTCCTTCGGTTTCGATCCAATTCATTACGGCGTCGTCATGGTGATCATGATGCAGGTGGGAGCGATAACGCCCCCGGTGGGGTCTTTTCTCTTCGTCTCCTGCGGCATAGCCAAGCTCCCCATAGATAGGGCGGTAAAACCACTTCTTCCCTTTATCGTCACGATAATGGTAACAATTTTATTGAGTTTCTTTATACCTCAGCTCGTCGTGACCCTCCCGACCCTAATTCTGGGCGGCAGCTGAGGCGATACGTAAGAAGGAGGCTTTGGGGCCATCAAGCCGCGAGCCCCGATTTCCAAGGGGAACTATATCAGGAGGCAGCCATGATTAAGATCGGCATCGCGGGCGCCGGGGCTATCGCCGGGGTCCATATCGATTCGTACAAGTGTTTCCCCCAACTGTGCCAGGTGGTGGCGGTCTGCGATAGCTTCAAGGACAAGGCCGAGGCTGTAGCGGTGGGAAAAGGGCTGAAAGCGAGGGTGTACGGCGATCTCGGCGAATTGATGGCCGACCCGAATGTGGACGCGGTGAGCATCTGCCTGCCGCCCAACGCCCACTGTTCGGCCGCGGAGGCGGGCTTGCGCGCAGGCAAGCATGTGCTGGTGGAAAAGCCCATGGCAGGTTCGCTGGAGGAATGCGACAGGATGATTCTCGCCGCCGAAACGAGCGGAACTATCCTGGGAATCGTGAGTCAGAACCGCTACAAGACGCCGGTGGCAAAGCTTAAGCGAATGCTGGACAAAGGCCTTTTGGGAAGCGTTTCCTATGCCAACTTCGATTCTCTCTGGTGGAGGTCCCCGGTCTACTACGACCTTTGGTGGAGGGGAACCTGGGCCCAGGAATCGGGGGGCTGCTTCATGAGTCACGCTGTCCATTACCTTGACCTTATGCACTATCTCTTCGGCATGCCTTCCAGGGTGAGGGCGTCGATCCACAATGTGGGCCACGACAACTCGGAGTGCGAGGATCTGGGCTTCGCCGTCTTCGACTACAAGGACAAGATTGTCCATTTCACCTGCTCATTGGTGAGCCACGGGGAACGGCAGAGCATAACCGTGGAGGGAGACAGGGGTTCGGTCGGCGTTCCCTGGACCGTTTCGGCGAACAAGTCTCTTCCGAACGGATTTCCCGAGGATGACGGAGCGGGCAGAAAGGTCCTGGAAGACGCTTATCTCGCCCTACCCGATCTTGAACTCGAAGGCCATGACGCGCAGCTGGGCAATTTCTTGCGCGCCATACGAGGGGAGGAACCTATAGCGCTGGACGGCCGGACCGGAAGAAAAACCATCGAGCTGATAATGGGCATCTATAAGTCCTCGGTGAGCGGCGCTCCTGTGACCTTCCCTCTCGGGACGGAGGATTCCTTTTATCGCAAGGAAAGCATGGTCCGGCTGATGCCGAAATTCCACGAGAAAAAGAAGAGCGTGGACAACTTCAGCGCGTCCAAGATCACCCTGGGAAGGGATCTGGGGCGCTAAGGACCGTAGCAGGAGCGATGTCCCGGGCGACGCGTAAGCTAACATTGTGGGCATTGGCGAAAAAGACTACAAAGAATCGCCGTTTTTCGGTATAGTGGGACACTCAACCTTACTAAGGAGTTAACGTATGGATATCAAATCGTTGGAAAAAATCGCTCTGTCGATACGCAGCTTGAGCATCGACGCGATCAATAAGGCCAATTCGGGCCATCCGGGGCTTCCGCTGGGCGCCGCCGAGCTGGCAGCCTATCTCTATGGCCACGAGATGGCGTATGACGCCGGCGACCCTTCCTGGATCAACCGCGACAGGTTTGTGCTTTCCGCCGGTCATGGCTCGATGCTGCTTTACTCCATACTGCATATGGCCGGATTCCCCTTAAGCCTGGAGGATATAAAGAGTTTCCGCCAAGTCGGTTCCAAGTGCGCCGGACACCCTGAGTACGGCGTCACCCCCGGAGTGGAAACCACCACCGGCCCCCTGGGTCAGGGTGTGGCCACGGCGGTGGGAATGGCCATCGGCGAGCGTATGATGGCCGCCAGGCTCAATACCGCCGCTTCCAAGGTCATCGATCACTACACCTACGTGCTGGCCGGTGACGGCTGCCTCATGGAGGGGGTGTCGGCCGAAGCCTGTTCATTGGCGGGACATCTCGGCCTGGGCAAGCTTATCGTTTACTACGATTCCAATGGGATTTCCATAGACGGCTCCACCGGCCTTGCCTTTACCGAGGATGTGGGCGCCCGTTTTGAATCCTATGGCTGGCAGGTGCTCTCCGGCGATATGTACGATTTCGCCGGACTGGCGGCCCTGACCGCCAGGGCTAAGGCGGAAGCCCGCAAGCCCAGCCTGATCGTCCTCAAAAGTATCATCGGCAAGGGTTCGCCCAACAAACAGGGCACCGCGGGCATCCATGGCTCTCCTTTGGGCGAGGAGGAAGCCGCCAAGGCCAAAACGGCGATGGGCATTCCCCTGGACAAGCCCTTCTGGGTGGCCCCCGAAGCCTATGCGTATTTCGAAAAGCGCAGGGCCGAGCTCAAAGCGCGCAAGGATGTCTGGCAGAAGGTTTACGAAGCCTGGGGCAAAGCCAATCCGGAAAAGTCCGAGGAGTTGAGCGCCTGGTTCTTCAACAGACCGCTCAAGGCTCTGGACTTGCCCGCCTTCGCCAAAGGCGACAAGATCGCCACCCGGAACGCCTCCGGAAAGGCCCTCGCGGCGGTGGCCACCTCCTGGCCGAACCTTGTGGGCGGATCGGCGGACCTCACCAGCCCCAACGTCACCCAGCTACCGGCTAATCCATCCGGACTGCCCTTGGACTTTACGGCGGGCAACCCCGGCGGCCGCTATATACGCTTCGGCGTACGGGAACACGGCATGGCGGCCATCGCCAACGGCCTGGCTCTCTACGGTGGGTTCAGACCCTTCGTAGCCACATTCCTGGTCTTTGCCGACTATCTGCGGCCCTCGCTGCGCCTGGCCGCCTTGATGAAGCTCCCGGTCATCTATGTGCTGACCCACGATTCGGTATACATCGGCGAGGACGGTCCCACCCATCAGCCGGTGGAAACCCTGGCTTCGCTGCGGGCTATTCCCAACTGCAAGGTCCTGCGTCCCGCCGACGCGGAGGAGACGGCCGTGGCATGGCGGCTGGCGATGGAAAACACCGATGGTCCGACGGTGCTTGCCTTGAGCAGGCAGAACCTGCCGGTGATGGAGAAGGACGACCCGGAATGGCCTTATACCATGGGCTTGGGCGCTTACGTGGTGAGCAACAGCTCCGGCGCTCCCGACCTTTGCCTCGTCGCCTCGGGCTCGGAAGTTTCCCTCGCCTTGGCGACGGCCGACAGGCTCAAATCGGAAAAACCCCAGCTCTCGATCCGGGTCGTGTCCGTGCCCGACAGAAATGCCTTCTTCGCCGCGCCCGCTCCGGTCAGGGAGGCCATTCTCGCGCCACCCGCCAAGGTTTTCGTCGCTGAAGCCGGCGTCGCGATGGGTTGGGAGCGGATCGCCGAACCGGATCGGATTCTCTCCATCGAACGCTTCGGCGAGTCGGGCCCCGGCGACAAGGTGGCGGCGCACCTGGGCTTTACCGTCGACGCCTTCGCAAAAATGATTCTCGCTTCGCTATAGATTCATGGATTGACGGGTCCTTATGGTGAGGCGGCGGACATCGCCGCCTCGCCTTTATTTTTTGCGGTTTTTATGGTAGAATCAGATATAATAGATACCAGATTGCAGAAAACTATCGAATTTCCCTAGGAAACTTCGGCGAAAAGGACACGACATGGACGATAAGGAATTTATTGCGATAGAACGACGCAGCCTCGCGGAACAAGTGTATCTTCACCTCTGCAACTCGATCAGCAGCGGAAAGTTCAAATACGGACAAACGATCAGCACGAAAAAATTGTCGGAAGAACTCAAAGTGAGCATGATGCCCATTCGCGAAGCCCTGAAGAGGCTGGAGATGGATGGCGTCGTCGAGATCCGCCCACGGAGCATGTGCTTGCTCCGTAAACCCACTAAAAAGACCATTTTATCGGCTATCGACGTGCGCGAACTTCTGGAGGTTTATTGCGTAAAGGCTATTTATTCGACGATCGAAGGATCCCGGCTTTCGGAACTGCGAAAAATAATCGATTCCATGCGGATGCTGATGGAAAAGGAGCCTATTGATCTCAAGAAGTACATCCGTTACGACGGTCAATTCCACAAAGCGTTGTGCGATTTGGTCGACAACGAATTCGTGAGCAAATCGTACAAGGAGTTGAATATCCACCTCAATATGAACTACATGTACGATATAGGAATCAAGCCCAACGTTTCGCAAACCTTCATCGACCACGTTGATCTGGTCGAAGCCTTGGCGAAGCACTCGCCCGCCGCGGTCGACATAATCGAAAAGCACTTGAGAATCAGCAGGCAAAATATCCTCAGCGGTGAGTTCTTCACCTCGCGGGAGACTGCGGCCGAAGCCTGAAAAGCATAAAGCCGTCCCAAACGGCTCGATCAGGCTGCTTCGATGGACCGATTCGATACCCTCGTCAGTCCATCAGGTAACCGCCGTTGACGTTCAAGGTCTCGCCGGTGATAAATGCGGCCTTATCCGACACCAGGAAGAACGCCGCTTCGGCCACCTCGCGGGCCGTACCCATGCGCCGCAAGGGAATAGACTCGATGACAGCCCATCTTTTTTCCTCAGACCACTCGGCGCTCATGTCGGTCTCTATGGCGTGGGGGGCCACCGCGTTCACCCGTATACCAGAGGAAGCCAATTGCCGTGCCAAGGACTTCGTCAAAGTATCGATCGCCCCCTTGGACGCGCCATAAACCGGCGCGGCCGTGATGTCGCCCATCTTGGCCGCGATGGAAGTGATATTGAGGATGTTGCCTCCTCTCTGCCTGATCATGTGGGGAATAACCGCCTTGCTCAGGTAGAAATTGCCGTTCACGTTGACATCCATCACCCGCAGCCACTGTTCGCGGCTCAACTCCGCAAAGGAGCCCCGCGCGATGATCCCCGCGTTATTCACAAGAATATCGATCCTGGCCTTTTTTTCGACGACGTCCGCCACCGCGGCGTCCACCGCCTCCATGTCGGTGATGTCGAGAGTACGGAAACTCGCGTCGAGCCCCCGCGCGGCAAGCCGCGTCGCCGCCGTTTCGGCGCCCGCGCGGTCAACCAGTATGACGCTCGCGCCGCCTTCGGCGAAGCATTGCGCGATTTCAAATCCGATACCTCTCGCCGCGCCCGTAATGATCGCCACCTTATTCAGCAACTCCATACCATCCCCTCTTCAGAAAAGCAGTCTCGGCAAGGCTAATACCAGGTTCGGGAAAAACACCAATACGGCGATGGCGATGACGGTTGTCAACAGCCATGGCCACATCTCCCTGACATACTCGGAAACGGGGATATCCAGCACCGAACAGACCGCGCTCATGGCAAGACCCACCGGCGGCGTCATGTTGCCCATGGTGATGATGCTGCAGAACAGAATCCCGAAGTGGACGGGATTCCAGCCCACCTTGACCGCCAAGGGAAGAAAAATCGGCGTGAAAAGAAGGATGACCACCGAACCATCCATGAACATGCCCAATATCGTAAGGATTACTATTATGATGAACATGACGATGAACTTGTTCGCCGATAAGCCGAGGATGGCCGCTTCCAAGATATCGGGGACTCGTTCGAAGGGAATTCCATACCCGAAAATCCCCGAAAGGGCAATGATGAACATTATCGCGCCCACATCCAGCACCGAGGAACCGAGGGTCTGGACGAGTTTTTTAAACGTGAGTTCCTTGTAGGCGAAGACGCCCACCAGAATGGCATACACACAGGCGAAGGCTCCCACTTCGGAGGGCGTGAAAATTCCAACCCTTATTCCGACCAGAAGCAGAATGGGAAAAAGCAAGGCCCAGATGTTTTCCTTTATCGCCACCGCTCTCTCCCGCAGGGAAGCTTTTGAGCGCTCGGGCTTGTAGCCCCGCCGGGTGGCTATGACCCAGACCGTGACCATGTAAGCGACCATAAGGCAAAGGCCGGTGAATATGCCCGCAGCGAAGAGCTGGCCTATCGATACCTCGCCCGTGGTGCCGTAAAGGATAATTCCCACCCCGGGAGGAATCGTCGCCGTAATGAGGGCTGTCCACGCCGTGCAGTTGGCGGTGAAGCCCCGGGAGTAGCCCTGCTTGATCATCGCCGGCGAGAGGATTCGCGCCTCCATGGAAGCGTCGGCGATGGCCGAACCTGAAACGCCCCCCATGAGGGTGGAGAGGACGACGTTCACCTGCCCCAGGCCTCCCCTCATGTGGCCCGTAAGCACCGAGGCCAGCCGTATCAACCTGTTGGTTATGCCCGAGGCGTTCATGAGATTTCCGGCGAGAATGAAGAGGGGTACCGCCAGGAGGGTGAAGTTCTGGGTCTGGGAGACGGGCAACTGGACTATCATCGTCATAGGGAGTTCGGGATGCTGGAGAAAGAAAGTTACTCCCGAAATGCCTATGGCGAAGGCGATGGGCATTCCGATGGCGAGAAAGAAAATGAAAGCTATGGCGACCAGCAGCATATCAGGCACCCGCCTTTCCGGGACCTTCGGAACTCACGGGGCGCCGGATCAGGAGATCCCTGAGCTTGAGGATCGATGTGATCGCCATGAGAAGACCGCCCACGGGGATGCTGATGGTCACCCAGCTGTAGCTGAAACCGGGAATTCCCTGGAAAACCCTCCTGCGGGAGAAAAGACTAAGTTTGATCCCGTACCAGATGAGGGTGCCCAGAAAAACGAGGATGATGCAATAGATGAGTATGGAGAATACCCTTTTTGCGGATGCCGAAAACCGGCTCGACAAGAGGTCGATATTGACCAGCTTATCGGCGCGGAAGGCGGCGTCGGCGCTTAAGAACACGCTCCACGCGAAGAGGAAGAGCGACATGTCCTGGGACCAGTTGATAGGATGATCGAAGGTCCGGGCGACGGCCGCCAAAAAAATTAAGCAGCAGGATATGGAAAAACAGAGGGCCGCCAGGAATACTTCGGCCTTGCAGATAAACTCGTAGAATTTTTTCATGGTATTCCTTGATGAATAAGCTTAAAAAACGTTTGGCGCCCCCTTGAACCAAGCGCCGGGGGCGCCAGACTTCGGGCAGTCCTTCTTCGAACAAAAGCTGCCTCCAGGGCTTATTTCTTTTTCCCCAGTTCCTTGTAAACCTGGTCTCTCACATCGAGGATACCCAGTTTCTGGTAGGCCTTTTCGCCCGCGGCCTTGAAAGCCGCCATGTCGATTTCGGACTCGGGGATAAGGGTCATGCCCGCGGCCTTGAGCACTTCCAGGTTCCTAGGATCGATTTCGTTGAGATACCTGCGGGATACCTCCAGCCCAGCCCTGTTGCACTCCTCTTCCAGAATTTTCTGGTATTCCACCGGGAGGGAGTTGAACCACTTGCTGCTTATCACTTCGAAGTTGATGAGAAGAATATGTTTGGTTTCGCAGGCGTATTTGGTCACTTCCTGGAACTTGCCGCTGGCCGAAGCGGTGAAGGACAGCTCGACGCCATCGATAGCCTTGGTCTGCAGACCCGAATACATCTCGCCGTAAGCCATGGCCACGGGCGTGGCGCCGATAGCGCGGATAGACTCCTGCCAGATCGGAGCCGGCGGGGTCCTGATCCTCAAGCCGGCAAGGTCGGCGGGTTTGCGGACAGGCTTGTTGGTGACCATCTGCCTGAAGCCCTGGACCCACATAAAGGACAGAATCTTGAAACCCTGGGTTTTTTCCAGCTCTTCCTTCCATTTCTGCACCGAGGGCAGGGTGTTCAGCTTTTCGACCTCCTCCAGGCTTTCGACAAAATACGGACCGTTCATGACTGCGATGCCCGGTACATACTGTCCCAGGCGCGCCGCGTCGGTATTCTGGCCGACCGCCGCCCCCTGGCGTATTTGCTCGAGAATGTCCTCTTCGACGCCCAGTTGGGCGCTGGGGAATACCTCGACCTTGAGGTTGCCGTTGGTCCTGGCCGATACGGCTTCGGCCCACTTAAGAAATGCCCCATGGTAGGGGTCCTGGGTTGTCAGCACGTGGTTGAACTTGAGTACATACTTTTTGCCTGAAGCCTGGGCCCCGGCCAGAGCCAGGCCCAGCACCAGGATCAAGGCGACCAGTATCGTCACTTTTCTCTTCACGTCAGACCTCCTTTTCGATATTGCTGATATCTTAGATAGATGATATCTTGAGCTTGGGGATTTGTCAAAATAAAAATCACCGTGTCCCCGCGGTCCGCCGCGGGGACACGAAACCCGCCGGCGAATCGGGGAGTTTACCCTCAGGCTGCGCGAAGCGAGCCGGCCCACTCGCCTAAAGCTTCGTATCGCGCTATTGTCAGGCTTGTCGCCGGGGATAATCATTCGGGCCGTATCGAAAGGAGCGGAGTATGGGCGGAGAAATCAGGATCAAGCGGAACGACCTGGAAAAGTTCTGTACCGATGTCTTTTTTAAACTGGGACTATCGGAGGCCGAAGCCGCCGATTCGGCGGAGATTTTAGTCGCCGCCGATGCCCGAGGCATAGCCAGCCATGGGGTCGGGCGCCTCTGGAGATACGAAAACGGCCTCAAAAAAGGCATAATGGCGGGGGGGGTACAGCCCGAGACCCTGCGCGAGACGCCGATATCCCTGGTGCTGGACGCCAGGGGAGCCATGGGACTTTCCTTGAGCAAGGTCACCATGGCCAAGGTGATCGATAAAGCCGAAACGGTGGGCGCCGCCTTCGCGTCGATCAGAAATTCGAATCATTTCGGAATTGCGGGGTATTATACCGAAATGGCCGCCCGCCGCGATATGATCGGCATCTGCATGACCAATACCGCCGCTTTGGGCGTCCCGACCTTCGGGCGCCACGCCATGTTCGGCACTAATCCCATAGCCGTGTCGGTGCCCGCCCTGGCGGGCGGGATGTTCACCCTCGACATGGCCACGACCTGCGTCACCCGGGGCAAGATCGAAGTCTACGACCGGGAGGGCAAAACCCTGCCCTCAGGCTGGGCTGTGGATACGAAGGGCAAGGGAACCACCGACGCCCATGGGCTATTGGAAGATATGCTGTTCCAGCGCGGCGGAGGTTTGCTGCCCCTGGGCGGGGAAGGCGAAGAATTCTCGGGTTACAAGGGTTACGGCCTGGCGGTACTGGTCGATATAATGACGGCGGTGACCTCGGGTGGGGTGTTCGGCAGGTCGGTGATGGATAGCGAGGCTACTTCGGCCAGGGTCTGCCATTTCTTCGGCGCGATCCGCCTGGACCTCTTCAGGGAGCCGGAGGAACTCAAGAGCGATATGAGCCGCCTCTTGGCCGAGCTTGTGAACGCCGAACCCGCCGAAGGCTGCGAGCGGGTCTACTACGCGGGGCTCAAGGAACACGAAGCCGAAGCCCTCAGCGCGAAGATCGGCGTGCCGCTGAGCGCCAAGATAGCGGCTCAGCTGAGACAGATAGGTCAGGGATTGGGGATAGCCTTCCCCGGCTGATCAGGGTCGGCGGCGCCGCCGGTCCCGTGTCGCTTTAGCGCCGGCCGGCGCCGGTGCGCCGGGGCCGCAGGGCGCAAGCGCCGAATGGTTGCGCGACTTTATAGCTGAATGGCTTTGATATAGGTGGAGATTCCTCCCATCAGCATGTCTATGGCGATGGTGGTCAGCACCAACCCCATCAATTTTTCTATGGCGCTTAAAAAACGTTTGCCCAGTATCATTTCGAGTTTTTGAGACGCGAAGAACACCACCGTCGTGACGAGGATGGCGATAAAAATCGATCCCACCCATTCGAGGGTAAGCGCGACCTGAGAGCTGGAGAGAAGCATGACGGTGGTCATGGCGGAGGGGCCGGCGATGAGAGGTATGGCCACCGGCACGATAAAGGGCTCGGAGCCCTGTTCGTCATCCACGAGCTTGGCTCCCGAAGCGGGGAACACCATGTTGATGGCGATGAGGAAGAGTATGATGCCTCCGGCGATCCGAAGAGTTTCGTTGGAGAGATGCAGGGCTTTCAAGAAAGCCGAGCCGAAGAAAAGAAAAACCAACAAGGTGACGAATGCGATGCCGCATTCACGCAGGATAACCCGGGTTCTGCGGGCGGGTTGAACGTTTTTGAGCGCCGCTATGAAGAGAGGAATGTTGCCCAGCGGGTCGGTGATCAGTATCAACAGAATCGTGACGGATAAGAAGCTCTGTTCCATGCGTCTATTGTACAACCTTCGCGGTTCTCCGCACAGTGATCAAGGAACTGATCATGACCGCCGCGACAATGACGGCGCCGCCGGCCACGGAACGGGAGCCCGGCACTTCCCCGGTGGCTAAAAAAACCCAGAGTGGATTGAAAAGAGGCTCGATGATCGCGGTCAATATGCTCTGCAACGCCGTTATGCGTTTGATGCCGTAGGAAAAAAGCACCGCCGCCATGCCAATCTGGAAGATTCCCAGCATGAGAATGGAAAATACCGAACCCGGGTTCAAGGCCGGCGGCGCTTGGCCGATCGATAGAAGCAGCGCGATGAGCGCGGTGAATAGGTGTCCCAGGAATATGGAATCCAGGGGCCGGGCGTCCTTTTGCTTGCGCAAAAGGACGATGTTGAAGGCGAAGGCGATGCCGGCGCCTACGGCGACCAAGTCTCCCAGGAAATTCCCCTTGCCGAGGGAATCGGAAAAAAAGAGCAGCATGCCGCCGCAGACGCTGACCAGGGCGAACCAATGCTCGGGACGAGGATACTCCTTGAGGAAAAACGCCCCAAGGAACGCCACGTATACAGGAGCTCCGTACTGCAAGAGAATCGCGTTGGCCGATGTCGTAAGCTTGTTCGCGAGGACGAAAAGGAGCATGGTGGCCGCGTAGGCGAGGGCCGACCAGAACTGCAGCGGAGAAAAATTTATGACCGGCTTGCCCCGCAGGACAAAGAACAGAAAAACCGCCGCGATGGCGCTGCGAACGCCCGCGATGGCGAAGGGCTGCCAATCCAGCAGCTTTATGAAGATACCGGCGGTGCTCCACAGAAGGGCGCAACCGACCATGGCAAGGATACCCGCGGTCTGATCGGCCCTGCCCGCGGGTCCCACAGGGATCCTATTCCTCAGCATGGCCGGAGTGTAGCAGATCGCGACGAGGGCGAAAAGACAGG
This sequence comes from Spirochaetales bacterium Spiro_12, assembly GCA_001603165.1. Classification (GTDB taxonomy): domain Bacteria; phylum Spirochaetota; class Spirochaetia; order Treponematales; family Rectinemataceae; genus UBA2256. Next base: position 11,673 of record LVBN01000057.1, on the reverse strand, counting down.
GCGGAAAAAACGGGAACGGCAATCCCGGCCGCAATCGGATTGTCCTATTGTAGCGAAGGCCGTATTCGGGCATCATGGAAAACACACATGGATCAGGATAGAGCGCAATACGTAACGATGACCGAGCGTCCGATAGGCCCGCTCATAACTTCCCTCGCCGTGCCAACGATTGTCAGCATGATGGTCACATCGATCTACAATATGGCCGATACCTTTTTCGTCTCAAAACTAGGGACCAGCGCTTCGGGAGCGGTGGGAATCGTATTCTCCCTCATGGCGATCATTCAGGCCGTGGGATTTACCGTGGGCATGGGTTCGGGAAGCTGGATTTCCAGGCTTTTGGGCGAAAAAAGGACCGAAGAGGCCGGTAAAGTCGCCTCCAGCGGCTTTGGCTTGGCAATTCTCTTCGGCCTGGGGCTCAGCGTTGTGGGATTGAGCAATTTGGACGGTTTGATGCGCATTCTTGGCGCCTCGGCCACGATTCTCCCCTACGCCAGGGATTACGCCGGCTATATTCTTCTCGCCGCCCCGGTGATGTCCGCCTCCTTCGTGCTCAACAATATTCTCAGGGCAGAGGGCAAGGCTAAATTCGCCATGTTCGGCATCGGGGCCGGGGGAATGCTCAACATCGCCCTGGACCCTCTGTTCATTTTCGTCTTCGATTTGGGCATAGCGGGAGCCGCCATCGCGACGGCGTTGAGTCAGTGCGTGAGCTTTCTCATCCTTTTAACCGTATTTTTGAGCGGAAAAACCATCGTAAAAATCAAGCCGAAAATTATTTCCAAAAAAGTCGGGACCTATATCAGTATTCTCACCTTTGGGCTCCCCTCATTGAGCAGGCAGGGCTTGGCGAGCATATCGACAATACTGCTCAACACCAGCGCCGCAGGTTACGGAGACGCGGCCGTGGCCGCCATGGCCATAACCGGAAAGATTTTTCTATTCATCTTTTCCATCATCCTGGGTATCGGACAGGGGTATATGCCCGTTCTTGGCTACAATTACGGGGCCAGAAAATTCGATCGGGTGAGAGGAGCGTTTTTCTTCACCTTTAAAATCAATACGCTTATCATCAGCGTCCTGGCACTGGGCGGTTTCTTCGCGGCGGAGTCCCTCATCAGATTTTTCATAGCCGCCGATCCCGAAGTTATCCGAATCGGCTCCAGGGCCTTCAGGTTTTCATGCGCGTCCATGCCCCTGATCAGCCTGGGGGTGGTGTGCAATATGACCTTTCAGTCCATCGGCAAGGCCTGGACGGCCACGATCCTGGCCACCCTCAGGCAGGGCATCTGCCTCATTCCCCTGCTTCTCGTACTGCCTCGTCTCATAGGGCTTACGGGGATTCAGCTCGCCCAGCCCGCGGCGGATCTTTTGACCTTTCTCTGCTGCATACCCTTCACCCTCCATTTTTTCAGACTTTTGGAGAGGGAAAAGCGAAAAGCGGCCTAGGACGGCGCCCCGGGGAAGACCGGGGGCGGACGATGCGGCTGCGCGGGTCAACGCTCCAGCTTTCGGTACACGATTCGATGAGGTCTGTCGGCCTCGGCGCCCAGCTGCTGGCGTCGCCACTCGGCGTATTCGGACCAGTTTCCGTCGAACCAGGTGACGCCGGAGTCGCCCTCGAAGGCGAGGATGTGGCTGCAGACCCTGTCCAGGAACCAGCGGTCGTGGCTGACCACCAGGGCGACTCCGGCGAAGCTGTCCAGCGCCTCTTCGAGGGCCCGCATGGTGTTGACGTCCAGGTCGTTGGTCGGCTCGTCCAAAAGAAGGACGTTGGCCCCTTCCTTTACCATCATGGCCAGGTTGAGCCTATTGCGCTCGCCGCCCGAGAGAACGCCCACCTTGCGTTGCTGATCCTGGCCCGAGAAATTGAACCAGGAGCAATACGCCCTGGAATTCACCTCCCTCTTACCGCCCAGGAGAATCAAGTCCTGGCGGTCCGAGAGTTGTTCCCAGACGGTTTTTTCGGGATCCAGGGCGGCGCGCATCTGGTCGGCGTAGGCCAGGACCACCGTGTCGCCCAAATTGATTTCTCCTGCATCGGGCGCTTCTTTTCCCGTAATAAGCTTTAACAGCGTGGTCTTGCCCGCGCCGTTGGGACCGATAATCCCCACGATGGCCCCGGGCGGCACCTCGAAACTGAGGTCCTCGAAAAGGAGCTTGTCTCCATACGCCTTGGCCAGCTTGTCCGCCTTGATGACCACCTTCCCCAGCCTGGGGCCGGCGGGAATGAGGATCTTGGATTCCCGAACCCGTTCCTTTCCGTCCTCGGCGAGCAGTTTCTCGTAACGCTCTATGCGGGCCTTGCTCTTGGCGTGCCTGCCCTTGGGGCTCATGCCTATCCACTCCAGCTCCCGGGAGAGTGTGCGGGCCCGTTCGGATTCGCCCTTTTCCTCCTGTTCGAGCCGCTTTTTCTTCTGGTCCAGCCAGGAGGAGTAATTGCCCTTCCAGGGAATGCCTTCGCCCCGGTCCAGCTCGAGTATCCAGCCGGCGACGTTGTCCAGGAAATAGCGATCGTGGGTGACGGCGATGACCGTACCCTGGTAATCCCGGAGGTGCCGCTCCAGCCAGGCCACGGTTTCGGCGTCCAGGTGGTTGGTCGGCTCGTCCAAAAGAAGGATGTCCGGTTTTTTGAGAAGCAGCCTGCAGAGGGCGACCCGGCGCCGCTCACCGCCGGAGAGATGATCCACCAGCTGGTCGGCGGGGGGACAGCGCAGGGCTTCCATGGCGAAATCCAGTCTGGTGTCCAAGTCCCAGGCTCCCAGGGCGTCCAGCTTTTCCTGCAAGGCGGCCTGCTTGACCGCGAGCTTGTCGAAATCGGCCTCAGGGTCCCCGAAGGCTTCGTTGACCGCATCGAACTCCGCCAGGGCGTCCACAACCTCCTGGACTCCCTCGCTGACGACCTCGCGTACAGTCTTGCCGGCCTCGAGATGGGGCTCCTGCTCCAGAAAGCCGACGCTGTAGCCCGGAGAGATGGATACCTCACCGGCGAAATCCTGGTCGACCCCCGCCATGATTCTCAAGAGGCTGGACTTGCCCGAGCCGTTGAGACCGATGACGCCGATCTTGGCGCCGTAATAATAGGAAATGGAAATATCCTTGAGAACCTGTTTCGTCCCATGCTTGCGAGAAACGCGATACATGGAATAGATGATTTTCTTGTCGTCAGTCGTGCTGGCCATGGGAAGAGCATAGCGCAAAACAGGCTTCTTCGTCGCCTGGTCATGCGGCGTTCCGGTTCCGCCCACATTCGACGCCTCGGAGCCCTAGACCATTTTTGCCCTTTCCTTCCAACTCACTTCCTAGTAATTTTTATATATGAAAAAGCTAATTATCATCACGGGCCTTGGATTACTTATCCTCGTCCCGGCGATACTCGTATTTTCGCAAAATTCGACACCGGGGGAATCCAAGAGCCCGTCGGAATTACTTCCGGCTCCTTCCAGGAATCCCTTGGGAATCAATCAGGAGGAACTGGTGAAAAATGACCAATCCGCCGCCCCCTGGGCAGCGTCGCCGCCTTTTTCGAGCCATGATTTCTTCAAGCCCCTCCCTTTGACCGCGAAGGAGGGTGAGGAAATAGCCGTTCTCGCGGGAGGATGCTTTTGGTGCCTCGAGGCCGTGTTCGAAAATATTCCCGGGGTTATAGATGTAGTGTCGGGCTACAGTGGCGGTGATAAGGACAGACCAAGTTACGATTTCGTATCCACCGGTCGCAGCGGGCACGCCGAAGCCGTATGGATTCGCTTCGATTCTTCCAGGGTGAGTTACGACGACCTTCTAAAGTATTTCTGGAAAATCCACGATCCGACCACGAAGGATAGACAGGGCTACGATGTGGGCCCCCAGTACAGGTCGGCTGTTTTTTTCACCAGCGAGGCCCAGAAAGAAACAGCGCTCGCCTCCATTAAAAAACAGCAGTCCTGGTGGCCCGCGCCTATCGTTACCGAGCTTCAACCGGCCACGAAATTCTGGATCGCCGAAGAATCCCATCAGGATTTTTACCGAAGGAACCCCAATTACGGGTACTGCGCTGTAGTTATCGCGCCCAAGCTGCAAAAAACCGGCTTCGGAAAGTAAATCCCGAAGCCGGAACGGGAGTATCTAAAGCCGGAAAGGCAGGAGGCGGGCCTCTCCGGCAGTTATCCGGTACTATAGTTGCAATTTTTCCCGCCTTTTTAGTATTTCGTCAATTGATTCTGGAATGCCCTCAAGTGATTCTCCGAAGCGTTCCTCAAATTCGTGAAGAGTATCTTAAGGTCTTTATTTTCGGGATTCTGGATCAGGGCTGTGTCCAGGAAGCGGTCATACATGGCGATGTTGTCGATTTCGGCCTGAACGCCCGCCTTATAGGCATCCAGCAAGGTGACAGGAACCTGGATATAGGCGCCCGAAGCGTCGACGGGGAAACTCAGACCAGAAGCCGCAAAGGCATCTTTGAGCCAGGCTAAATGGTTTTCCTCGGCCCTCATGATGTTGCTGAAGGGACGCAGGGCGCCGAATTTTTTCTGAATCGCCAGATATTCGCCCCGGGCCAGATACTCGTCCTGGGCGGCGTAGAGGAGCATGTCTTCGGTGGTGAGTAAATCATCGACCTTGGCCGCCGCATTCCCATAGAGGGATGCCTCCTGCCCCGAGGCGGCCCCGACCGCTGCGAGAGCGGCCCCGGCCATTAGCGAGAAAGCGATGACGCGTACTATTCTTCTCATTGTAATTCTCCTTAAGATAACTTTTTGTCCCCGCCGATGTTCCTTGAACCCCGGGCCACACCGAATCGGCATAGCCGAACGCGGAGCTACACCATGTATAGCAACAAGCGTGCCAAAATGAGTACGGTTATTGCCGCTTTGTATCGAGCCGCTTTCAAAGGTCAATAGCCTTTGTTACTGCATCGAAGATTGTTGAAAAGGTTCCCGAAAGGTTTCTGAGACAGAGCCGCAGGGGATTTTCCTTAGCCCGAGCCGCCTTCTGCCCTCATTTCCTCCTTCTCTCAACAATCTTCGATGCAGATACTACGGGAAAAAAATACCCTTAACGGGAAAGGAACTCCGCTTCGATATCCTTGAAGTAACGCACCGTGCCCACCTTCAGTTCGAGGGTGGCGTCATCGTCGCAGACGATGATCGCCTTGGGATGAAGTTGGAGACAACTCATGGTCCACATGTGACTGACCCCGTCCTCGACGCCGTGCTTTAGCGCCCGGGCCTTGCCTTGGCCGGTCACCAAAATCATCACTTCCCGGGCGTCCATAACCGTTCCGACGCCCACGGTAAGGGCGGTGGTCGGAACCTTGCTGATATCGCCGCCGAAAAAGCGACTGTTCGCTATCCTCGTATCCTTGGTGAGGGTTTTCACCCTGGTACGGGACGAGAGGGAGGATCCGGGTTCGTTGAAGGCGATATGCCCGTCGGCGCCCACGCCACCGATAAAAAGGTCCACGCCGCCCGCCGCCTGAATCCGCGTCTCGTAAGTCCGACACTCGGCGTCGAGGTCCGATGCCAGCCCATCCAGGATATTGACGTGTTCTCTTTTTATATCGATATGGGAAAAGAAATTATCCCACATAAACCGATGATAGCTCTCCGGATGTTCCTCGTCGAGTCCGACATACTCGTCCATATTGAAGGTGACCACGTTTTTAAAGGAAATTCTCCCCGCCTTGTACAGCTCGATGAGTTTTTTGTACATACCCAGGGGCGTGGACCCGGTGGGCAGTCCTAGGACAAAGGGCTTTCCCTCGGGGGCGCCCAGGATTCTTTCCGCCACATGATTGGCCGCCCATGTGGCGACCGATTCGCTGGTGGGTTGGATGATGACACGCATCGGAATACTCCTTTTTTACCATTTGACCTGAGATTGTGAAATGCGGCTCGACGGCGGGAACTTTAGGGTAGATCGGGCGGTCTCGGTAAAGACGGCGGAATCGCCGGACTACTCAAGCCCCGAATACGAACCTGCCCCGAACCATACTCATTATTACGGTGAAATCCGGCGACAGTAAAGTAAGATCGGCGAAAAACCCAGGACTGATTTCGCCCAGGCGATGAAGCCTGAGTATCCGCGCGGGATTGGACGAAGCCATCTTAACGGCGGTTTCCGGAGCGATACCGAAATTGACCAGGTTTTTGAGCCCCTCCACCATGGTGAGGGCGCTGCCGGCGATCACATGGTCGGCGGCGCGGAGGAAGAGGCCGTCCGACAGGACCACCTCCTCGCGGTTGGCGAAAAAGGGGCCTTGTTTCTGTTCGGTGGGCTTGAGGGCGTCGGTGACGAGAACGATATTCGTGTTGGGCTTATCCCGTACGAGAAGGCGTATGAGATCGGGATGGACGTGTTTGCCGTCGGCTATTATTTCGCAGCTTAAATCCGATTGTATAAGAATGGCCCCTACCGCGTTGGGATTTCTATGGTCGAGCTTGCTCATGGCATTGAAGAAATGGGTCGAATGCCGAATGCCCGCCTGCATGCCTTCGATCATGTTTTCGTAGCTGGCGTCGGTATGGCCCGCCTGGAGGACTATGCCGGTCTTGGCGCAGTAAAGGGCCAACTCCCGCATTCCCTTGAGCTCGGGGGCCACGGTCATGTTTATGATATGCCCCTCGCTGGCCTCATAGAGCCTGTGCATCAGGTCGATATCCACCGGTCGGGCGAATTCGGCGCGCTGAACACCGAGCCTGGCCGGGGAAATAAAGGGGCCCTCGAGATGGATGCCCGCGATTTTGGAGCCCGGTTCCAGGCCTATGGCGGCGATGATCGCCCGAATGCCGGCGATCATGTCCTCCTCGGACATAGGGTAGAGGGTAGGGCAGAATGTCGAAACGCCATAGGCGGCGAGGGCCTTGGACATGGCGAGAATCGAGTCGGTGGAAAGGTCTTCGGTACCAAAGCCCGCGAAACCGTGGATATGGGTATCGATCAGGCCGGGGACCAGATAGGCCCCCTTGGCATCGATAAGGCTGGCATCGGAAGGAAAATGCCTTTGCCTAAAGCGCCGTTCCGAAAAGAGGTCGACGATCCTCTCCTCTTCCACGAGCACGGCGCTCTCGGGCATGAGAGCGTATCCAGCCACGACGGTGGCGTTGTGAATGCAGGTCTGTGACATATGCCCCTCCCCACATCGTTCGGGCGAGCCGCCAGAGGCGGCTCGCCCGGGTTCGAAGGGCCCGCCCGGCTTCGCTTAAGGAGTGCCGGCGGTCTGCGAAGCTTCCTCGGATCCCGTTTCCGAAGCGGCCGACCCGGCGTCCGCTTCGGAACTCTGTGTCGGCTCGGCGGAAGAATTGCCGACCGCTGGGGTTTCCGAACTCAATGGCGCCTCGGCTCCCGGAGCGGCCACCGCTTCGGGTTCGGGCGGGCTCAGCGCCTTCTCCCATTCCGCCTTGATTTCTTCCAGAAGAGAGAATATTTCGTGACCCTCGGGATAAGAGCTGACGAAATACCCCTTGGCGGTATCCAGGTCGAGAAGCGCCTGCCGCAAATCCTCGGCTTGGGCGGCCACCTCGCCTTTCAGCATCGCTTTATAAAAGTAGAAGGAGGCCATGGCGTCGTCGGCGCCGCCCTTGGCGATCGCCCTCTCCAGATACCTGAAGCCGGAATCCGGATCGTTGGCCGAAAGCCAGGTGGAGAGCAGGGAGCGAACGACTTCGGGATTCCCCATGAATATCTCGGTTACCTTATCCGCGGCGGCGTCGGCCGCTTCCGAATCGCCGAGTTGTACGGCGATGAGATGCCGGATCAAACCGGGGGTATACTCGCCGGGGAAGCTCAGTTCGAGACCGTCCACATATTTTGTCAGCTTTTCCTGATCTAAAGCCGCAAGCCCGGCCCTGATCGCGACGATATAACCGTCGTTCAATTCGTTGTCATCGGCGGCGCTGGTGATAACCTTATCGGCCAGAGGATAAACCGCTTCAAATCGACCGACGGAATAATAAAGCTCCGCGAGACGCAGGTTCAGGACATTGTTGTCGGGAGAAAGCTCCAGCGCCTTCGCGAGAATTTTCTCGGCCCCTTCGTAGCGTTGCAGGGCGATGAGCATGCCGGACTGGTGATCGAGGCTCGCCGGGGAAAAAAGATCGTATGCGAGAGCCCTGTCGTAGTTTTCCACTCCCCTGACCAACACTTCTTCGTCGGACAGAAGCCACTGGCCCTGATAATATTGCCAGACCGTATGGTAATAATCCCCCAATTTGAGGGAGAGCACCGGAGGAATGGCCTCGCCGCGCTCTTCAAGGGAATCGACTATCTGGGCTGGGTTGAAGTCTATCGAATCGCCGGTCTCCGGGGCTCCGAAGCGGAGCATTTCCAGATTCTCCCCCTCCGCCAAGTCGACAAAGCCATAAAAAAGATGCATCGTCGTCTGCGCGTATCCGTCCAAGGCCAGGCGTATTTTTTCCGCGAGCAGGAAGGGATTGTTGTTCTCCGGATCGGCCTCGGACAGGGCGATCCAGGCGCTTTTCCATTTCCCCTGGGAGGCGAGTTTCTCGGCGTTGACTATAACCGCCTTGTCCTGTTCCGGGGCATCGCCGAACAGGGTGTCGAAGGAGGGTTCGGAGCCCCGGGGCAGGGCCTCGGCGAGATTCGACGCCTCAGGGGGAACCTGTGGCTGCTCCACAGTCTCCACAGGGCTTTGGCTTTGTTCGACCGTTCCCCCGGAATTCGGGACCTGCTCCGTAGTCTGGCTTGTCTGCGCGAAAACCGATGCTCCGGACAAAAGCAAGGCAAGGGACAAAAAAAGTCCCAGGGCCGGCGTCGCGTTCTTGAAAACGATGCGCATTAAAACTCCTTTATTTTTCCCATCGTACACCAAATCGGTGGAAGAGGAGAACTAATAATATACTATGAACACAGGAACAAAGCATATAACCGAGGATTTTTCAAAACTCAGGCGAGTTTTGAAAAATCAATCGATACGATGCGCAGTTTTCATCTATTTTCATACTATGAACAAGAAAACAGATGAAACCACAAAGCCAATATCAAAGGCTAACAAACTTTTGAAACCGGCTCAACCTATTGAACAAAGCAAGAAGGCTTCTGTATCATGCCGCGGCGCCGAAAAGCTAACTAATGGATGCCAAAAGAGATTTATCATGCAGCCAGCCCTGTGGAACAGCACCCTGATGAGGCGATTCAGCGCTTTGGACAGAATTTACGCCCGAATCGAAGACTCCCAGCAGTATTTCAAACAGGCCTCGACCCAGGCGGGCAATCCCATCGCCTGCCCGCGGCGCTGCGGTACCTGCTGTATCCACTTCACCCCGGATGTCACAGCCCTCGAGGCCGAACGGCTGGCTCTCTACCTCCTGGTGGAAAAAAGGGACCTCATCGATCCTTTTCTCGGCAGGATCGAGGAGTCGGAAAAAGCCGGCGAAACCTGGGATTCCGATAAGGCCTGCCCCTTTTGGAACCCGGATAAACCCGGCGAGAACTGCATGGTCTATCCCGGGCGGGCCTTGGTATGCAGACTGTTCGGATACTGCGCCGTTCTTGACAAGAAAGGGCGACCAAGCTTCGCCCTCTGCGACAAGATGCCTCCCCTCGCCGATCGCGGAGAAAGAATTTTCACCGGGGAAGAAACCCTGCGCGGCCTTTTCGGACAGCGTCCGCCCCTCATGGATGAATTTTCCAGGGAAATCCTGGCGCTGGATCCCAGCGGAGCCGGAGAGCGGCGCTCGATCATCGAAGCCCTTCCCGCCGCGCTTTCGAAAATTTCTCTCCTCCTCCGCCTGGCCGAGAGCGACAGCGACAGCAAAAGTGCGTTGCCGGCAGCGGAGCCAGGCTTCGGCCTTTCATCCACGACGCCCTCCGCCGAAGCCGATTCGGACCCGGACGATTTCCCGATAGCCAGCTGAGGTCTCGCGGCGGCCGGCTCTACCTTGCAAAAACGCCGCGCCAAGGCTAGGGTAATAGCGGTCCGAATCAAACGTCGATGAAAAAATACCTGGTGCTTGCGGGCAATATAGGAGCAGGTAAATCCACCCTCGTGAGTCTGCTCTCGAAAAAGCTGGGTTATGCGCCCTATTTCGAGCCCGTGGCGGAAAATCCCTTTCTCAAGGACTTCTACGCGGATATGAAGCGCTGGGCCTTCCACTCCCAGGTTTTCTTTCTCACCAGCAGGGCGAAGGCCCACCGCAGGCTGGCGGGCGACCCCCGCTCGGTGGTTCAGGATCGCTCCCTCTACGAAGACGCCGAGGTTTTCGCGAAAAACCTGTATCTTCAGGGAGCCATGGACGAGGAAGAGTGGGCGACCTACCTGGAACTGTACCAGACCATCGCGTCCATTCTCCCGCCTCCCGATCTCGTCATCTACATCCGCTCCTCGGTGGAAACGCTGAAAAATCATATAGCGAAACGGGCCAGGGATTTCGAAACCACCATTCCCGAGCCCTATCTGCAAGGATTGAACAGACTCTACGAGGAATGGATCCAAGGCTTTACCCTCGCCCCTGTTCTCACCATACCCGGCGACAGGTTCGATTTCGTGGAAGACTCCCGGGATCTGGCCGCTATTTGCGGAACGGTGAAAAAACGCCTCCAGGACCCGCAGAACCTGCTATTCCCCTACGAGATGTAAGCCCCGCCTGTTTTATGGAACTCCGGCTTTTCCCGTCGAGGACGCCTGTTCCGGAACTCCGGGGTTGATTGATTAATGGATTAAGGGATTCGGAATCATAAAAAGTATGGAGAACCTAGCTTCGCGAAAACTTCCTGCAGGCAATAACACTCTCGGTCAAATCGGCGCGAGGTTCATAGCCAAGCTCCCGCCGGGCCTTGGCCGAAGTGCAGACGTTTTGGACGCTTCCCGAAAGGATCAGCGCTTTTGAAAGCGGACTCTCGGGCAGGACTTGCTCCACGATGGCGGCGGCGAAAAGCGCCGGCCCGGGAGGGATGGCGCTGATGCCCGCGCCATTTCTTCCATTTTCCCTTTGGGCGATACCTGCCACCAGTTCCATAAAATTTTTATACCTGAGGTTGTGCTCATCCCTGCCGGCGATTACGTAGGCTTCGCCGATCTTTCCTTCCAAAAGGGCGAGCGAGGCGCCCGCGCCGAGATCCCTGGAATCCATAAAGGCTGTCGCGCCCGGGGGCGCGAAACGCAGTTTTCCCTCCCATACGGAATTCACCAATTTCGAAATTCCGCTGTTCAGGTCCCCGGGGCCGACGGCGGTCCCGGGGAAAATTGTAATGACAGGAAGCCCCTTTTCGCGGGAATACCGCTTGGCAAGTTCCCAGGCGGCGAGTTTGGCGTCGAAATAGGCAAGCTCCATGGATTCGATAAAGCTATAATCCCCGTCCTCCGAGGCATCGACGGCGGCCAGGGCCTCCCGGGGGGAGGCGAAGGAGGTCGGCCAATTCGACGCACCGTAGGGAGTTGAACGCTCGTCCGCGAATCGCGTTCGCCCAGGTGTTGCCGCGGACGGCGCCGCCGGGAGCGCGGCTGTCTGGTCATACCGCAGGCTACCGGCGCCCAAGGCGCAGATGGAGGAAACATAGAGCAGCCTCGGCACTTTCGCCTTCAATGCGGCGTCGAAGACCTTTTTCGCGCCCAGTACGTCGATATCCCACACTTCGCGCCGCATACGGCGCCTGTAGTCCACCCGACCGGCGAAATGCGCCACCGCGTCGAGTCCCCCAAATTTTTCGGCCATGTCCCCGGACCGCAGTATGCTAAGA
>LVBN01000056.1 GCA_001603165.1 Spirochaetales bacterium Spiro_12 | reverse complement strand
ATATGGCCATACTCGCTCCTTAAAGTAGTATAGCCGTTTACACAAAATTTGTTACATGCTTGGAGAACGAGACTTGGCGGGAATATCACTGATCCAGTCCGACTGATTGCGCTACGTGAAGGCATTCGCCTTCACGAGTCGCCAGGCTTTTTTCTTTTCCACCAGCTTTTTCCCATTTCAAAGACCGATATCCCGCCACGCCCTCATGAGTCTTGAAATCGCCGACAAGCCTTGGCCCGGCGTATACCCCTCGATGAAAACAGGACCGGTATACCGTGTCGCGAGCCGCCGCGCGCGAAAGCCGTAATCGTAATCGCCTTCGCCTAAAAGAAGATGGGCGACCGCCGCGGAGGCATCGCTCATGTGGACAGCCCTAAGTGGTCCAGCCTTGTCGATCAAGGCCCTTTGCTCTTCCTGCGGCAGATGGTACAGATGGGCGAGGTCCAAAACAACGCCGAGATAAGGGGACGCCACAGCATCAAGCAGAGCGTTCAAATCGGACCAGGTCGTCACGATGGCGCGCGGCATAACTTCCATGTTCTCCACACCAATAGGTATGCCCGCGTCGGCGGCCGTTTCGGCGAGGATCATGAAGGAATCCACCTGAATGGGGAAATAATCTTCCTTGGAGTCCTTCGTCGAGCCGGCCCGGCCCGGATGCACGGTGACAAAATCGGCTTCAAGCTCTGCCGCATAACGTATCGTCTCCTGTACCTGTCGAAGCGATTCGTCGCGGATTCCTGCGTTGCGCGATGTAATATTGAGGTCGCGCATATCGGCATGTATCGACCAACGTATTCCCGTTGCGCGAAGCTCTGGGACAAGATCCTTGCCCTTTTGTTTCAAAGGACGCAATTGCTCGTACCATATTTCCACCCAGCGGAAACCGGCGTCCGCCGAAGTCCTGATCGAATCGAGAAGGTCATAGCCGATAAAATGTATGGATGAAATGCCCGCTTCCATGTTGACTTCTATTTGCCGATAAAATGAAATCGCTTGAATTTCACGATCACGGAACTGTCGGGGCGCAGGGGCATATCAGGATTCAGAATCGCGCGAAGTCTGCGCGCCCCGCAGGTAAGAAGAGCTTCTTTATCCCTGCCCCGATACAATAGTTGCTGCACTGTGGCTATTATGCCTTCTTCGTCTTTGTCCCGCGCGGATGCCGGACTGCCGGAAGAAGGCGCCGGAGCTACTACACAGTCTTCAGGCCGCACGACCAGGAAAGCCTCCTGGCCGTCGCGCATCCCTTCTGGAAGCTCGAGACGAAGGCTGCCGAGATTCTCCCCGCCTTTGAGCCACATGTTATGCCCTGAGACTGTCACCGGCAATACATTGCCGTCGCCGACGAAATCCGCCACAAACCCATTGGAAGGCCGCGCATACACCGCCGTCGGGCTTCCGATTTGCGCTATTTTCCCTTCCTTCATGACCCCAATGCGATCCGACATCGAAAGCGCTTCGGCTTGATCGTGCGTGACGTAAAGAATAGTAACACCCGTTGAGCGTTGAACATTTTTGATTTCAAAGCGGACGCGCTCGCGGAGTTTCGCGTCGAGATTGCTCAAAGGCTCGTCCATAAGAAGAAGTTTCGGCTGGGAGGCCAATGCGCGGCATAGCGCCACTCTTTGTTGTTGGCCGCCGGAAAGCTCCCTGGGGAAACGCTCGGCGACATCGCCGAGATCGACGAGTTCGAGGAGCTCCCGGACTTTTTCATCGATGGCGGAGCGTGGCAAGCCGCGCAGCTTGAGCGGATAGCCCACATTGTCCGCTACACGGAGATGGGGCCATAGCGCGTAAGATTGAAACACCATGCCCAAACCGCGTTTTTCCGTCGGAATATCGACTCCGGATTTGGCGTCGAACATTACCTGCCCCCCGATAGCGATCCGACCTTCGTCGGGTCGCAGCAACCCGATAATGCAACGGAGGAGAGTCGTCTTGCCGCAGCCGGAAGGGCCGAGGAGCGAAACGAATTCCCCGTCCTCGATCTCGAAGCTTACATCCGACACGGCCGGTTTAGATTCGAAGGTTTTCGTTATTCCATCAATTTCGATGTTTGCCACCTGTGTTCTCCTAGTGACTTAGGTCTCCCGTTTGGGAGGATTACAGATTAAAGTTCCCTCTCTTTCCCGCCGATTTTTCCCGAAATCCAACGCAGAATCGATGTCAAGGCTATTGTGACCAAGGCCAAAGCCGCAGTGGACTGGATCCCTCCCGACTCCTGCAGGGTAAAGACCGCTACCCCCAAAGTCTCATTGCCGACCGACCAGAGAAGCACCGATACAGTGAGTTCATGCATTGTCGGGATAAGAACGAGAAACCAACCGAGGACTATTCCCGGCTTTATTACGGGGAGCACGATATCCTTGAATCTTCGCCATTGTCCCGCGCCGGATACCCGGGCGGCCTCTTCGAGATCGCCCGATACGCGATCCAGCGAGGCGAGCACCGATCGCATGGGGAAAATAAAATATCTGGCCACATAGGCGAGAAGAATGATACCTAAAGTGTCGTAGAGCCGAAAACCGAAAATCGGTTTGTTGAAGGCAAGAATCATACTCAAGGCGAGTACCGTTCCGGGTATGGCGTATGGTAAGGTCGCGACGAACTCGATCGCCGACCGCTTGGTGGAAGCGCTTTTGGCGGCGACATAGGCGAGGATTCCCGAAAATATAACCGCTAGAGATGCCGACGAAACGGAGAGAATAAAACTGTTTTTGAGAGCGCGCTGGGCGGCGGGCATTTTGCCGAGCACATAGGAGAAATGCTTGAGTGACCAATTCGCAGGCGTCGCGGGAAGACCATAGACATTGGTGACCGCCGTCAGCGCCATGGCCACAAGAGGCGCCGCGGCGATGAAGCTTATAAAAACCCATACTAAAGCAGTTGTCCAGCCGTGGAACTTGTCGAGGGGCACGCGGGAGGGAAGAGTCGCCTTGCCGCCCACAATCCCGTAGCGTCGCTGCCGCAGCGCCAGGTTTGCCGTAAAAAGAGCGATACCCGCCACGCCCGCGAGAAGAATGGACAGGGCGGCCGCTATTGAAAAGTGGTTTTTATGCGAAAAGTTCATCACGGCGTCGAAAATTCTCGTCGTGAGCACAAAATAACCATTTGAAAACCCGAGGGCTGCCGGCACCCCGAAATTGGATATCGCCGCTACAAATATCAGCAGCGCCGAATTTGCAATCGTCGGCATAAGAACCGGGAGAGTGACATCGCGAATAACCCTGTGCCAGCCGGAACCGGCCACGCGCGCGGCTTCCTCCAGAGCGCCGTCCATCTGATCGAAGGCCTTTGTCATAGTCATAAAGGCGAGGGGATATAGGTGAATAGCCATAACTAAAACAATTCCGGCCTCTGAATACAGGTTGAAAAAAGGCTTTTCCAGTCCGGTAAGAGCAAAGAACACTTTGTTGAGATAACCTACCGGACCGAGGAGCTGGCCCCAGGAAAAAGCCCCAATGAAAGGAGGCACCATAAAGGGGAAAACGGCCAGAGCAGCGATCCTCCGGCGGCCTCCCATATCGCTGCGCGAACAGAGCCATGCGATGCCTGTCCCTGTGAGTGTCGCCGCCAAGGTGACCATAACGCCTACTTTGAGTGTTCTTCCCAACGCTGAATAATTAGAGCGCTCGGAAAGAATCTGGCGGTAGGCTTCCAATGAGAAGGAACCGTTCCACAGGAAACTCTCTCTCACCAGAAAGGCTAAAGGATAGATGACAAGCGCAAAGAGGCCCAGCAAGCCGATTGTTTCCAGGCCACCGAGCCTCGCTTTCCTTTTGAGGACGCCCACGCTTTACTTCACTTCGTCATTATGGACACAAAGTGTTCTACCAACGCTCCCTTGTTCTTTTTGATAAACACCGCGTCGCTCTGCATCGCCTTAAGAGTCTCTAGCGAAGGCACCCCCCTGGGAGGCGTTACATCGGTGCGCACCGGCACTACACTTTGGCTCGCCGACATAAACTCTTGGCAGTCCTTGGAGAGAACATATTCGAGGAATATTTCGCCGCCCTTGGGGTTGGGACTACCCTTGAGAAGCGCCACCGGGCTTACGACCATGACCAGACCTTCTTCGGGCACGGCATAGGAGATTGGCGAACCCGAATCGCGGAAATTTTTAACCTGGTAATCGAGGGCGATCGCTAAAAAAATCTCGCCAGAGGCTACCTTTTGTACCGCGTCGCTGTTGTTTTTGAGCTGGACACCCCCATTGGCTCGCACCGCCTCGATAAATTTCCAACCCATATCGGCCCGATTCACAATGGATCCCAGGGCGTAAAGCGCCGACCCTGAATTGGCCGGGCTCGGGATTCCCACCTTGCCCCGATACGCAGGGTCGAGCATGGCATTCCAGCTTTTAGGCTCTTTAACCTTGAGCGTATTGTAGGCTAAAACCATATTGATGAGCCTAGATCCATAGTAATAACCAGCAGCGTCCTTGAGCTGGGCGGGGATGTTCGTCGCCTCGCTGCTGGTGTAAGGCCTAAGCAAATTGAGGTCCTTGAGATCCTCCGCAGAGGTGGTCTCGGCGACCCATACGACATCGGCGTTTATCTTACCGCTTTTCGCCTCCGCCTCGAGCTTAGCCATAATATCGGGGGTCCCCGAGCGGTACACTTTTAGGGAATACCCTGGTCTTGCTTTGGCGAAAAGAGGTGCTATTTCGTTCATCAGATTTTCCGGCACCGAGGTATAGATGGTCACAATGCCGCTGGTTTTTGTCTGGGCTTCGATCGATACGATACCCACCAATACCAGGATGAGACAGACAAGGTTTTTCAAGACGGTGGAAAGAACCCTGCGATTTAAAATACCCGAACAGTTCAACATACGCGCTACCTCCCTATCTTTGCCGTATAGCCATGTTTTTCGACTGACCATAGCAAAGCCGTGCATCCATTTCGTTACGATTTAGTTAGAAATGTGTTAAAAAGAAACGGCGCGGGGTTTTTATGCTCTCCCTTTTTAGGGCGCGGGAACGAACTTGAGTCCTTTTCCGCGGCAATTTGAGATCGCCAGAAAAATTTGATAAAAGAAACTAAGACCGTACGCACCCTGCGATCGATGACCAATCGCTTGCTTTGTTAGTATTTGACAGATATCCTCTAATTTATGGAATGCCTGATCTGCTTCCCCACCTTGCCAGCCGCCGGCCGCGTATATGACGATATCCAGAGGCCGTGCTGTGATGCATTCGCACAAGCCATGGAGCCTAGGGCCCCCGTTGATGAAATCCGTATTTGATCCTTATGCGTGAGAAATTTCCGCGAATCAGCCTTGGGCTGAGAATAGCCTTTCTCATTACAGGTGTCATCGCTCTATCGGTAATTTTGCAGGTTTTCGCCGCCAGGACCTTTATTAACAGATACATTGTCGGAAGCGGTTCTGATAAAGTAATGAGTATAGCTAAGGAATTCGCCGTCGATCTCGATGTCATCAATGCATTTTCGACCGACGAACCTCAGTACATCATTCAGCCTATCGCTGAGCGCGTTCGTGAGTTTACCAAAACCAGCTTTATTGTTGTTTTTAATATGGACAGTGTGCGCTATTCCCACCCCGCGCCGTCGAGGATTGGCAAACGTTTCATAGGCGGCGACGAGGAAAGAGCCTTAAAGGGTGAGAGTTATGTCTCTATCGCAAGGGGGACACTGACCACATCTCTTCGCTCTTTCATGCCGATCCGGGATGAGGATGGAGTACAGATTGGTGTTGTCTCTGTGGGACTCAACCTCGACGATCTCGCTAAAGAGACCGAGAACATCAGTGAAATTATCTACTATATTGGCATCGTTACATTGTTAGTTGGCGTCGCGGGGGCTATCGTCCTTACCCGTAATATAAAAAAGAGCATATTCGGACTCGAGCCTGCGGAAATAGCCACTCTCCTGAAAGAAAGAGATGTAGTTATATCTTCGGTGAAGGAAGGAATCGTCGCTGTGGACGAGGGGGGGAAGCTGCTTCTGATGAACGACAGCGCGAAGAAATTACTGGCGGTACAGGGCGACGAAAGCCCCTCGGACCTGTCGAATATATCAAGCTCTCTTTGCCTCCAATCGACGATCATCGAAGGGGTGGCCTCCATCGACGAGGAGATGCATCTTAGCGGCAAGGAGGTCATAATTAACAGAATCCCAATGGTTTCGGGCGAAAAAGTCATAGGCGCTGTAGCGACATTACGTGACAGGAGCGAGATGAAACTGCTGGCCGGAGAGCTCATGGCCGTACGACAGTACACGGCGGCACTTAGGGCACAGAAGCATGAATTCATGAATAAGCTGCAAGTTGTATCGGGGCTACTACAGATAGGCCAAAATGCCGAGGCGATCTCGTATATAAAGAGCACGGTTTCAAAACAACAGCGCTTGGTGGACACGCTGAGATTAACTATTAAACCCGTAGAGGTTCTTGCCCTGATCTTTGCAAAAATGGACGAAGCGCATGAGATCGGAATCGAGATAAACATCAACACAGACAGCTATTTGCCGGCGATGAATTCTTCATCGACCGCCGCGCTTATTACAATCATCGGGAATTTACTGCAAAATTCGATCGAGGCTTTGCAGAAGCTTGATATTCAGAAAAAGAAGATAGAGCTTTCATTTTCGTTGCGTATGGGTTGGCTTGAATGCTCGGTAAGTGACAACGGTGGAGGTATAGATCCGGGTCTACGTGCGAACCTTTTTAAGCAAGGCGTTTCATCGAAGGGGAGGGAGCACATGGGTATGGGCTTATACTTAGTCAAACGTCAGGTGGAGGCATTGGGGGGTACGATAGAACTTTGTGAAACCAAGGGTGTCGAGATGATTGTCAGAATTCCAGAGGCCGCGCTTTGAACCCAATTCGCGTTATGATCGTGGAGGACGACTTCATGGTTGCCGATCTCAATCGGCAGTTCACCGAGTCCTGCGAAGGGTTTCAAGTGGTCAAGATTGCCCATACCGGCATGGAAGCCCTGGAGTTTATTTCATCGACCCCCATCGACCTTGTCGTGCTTGACATCTTTCTCCCTGATATCCGGGGTACGGAGGTGCTGAAAGATATCCGCAAGAGCGGCTATCCCGCCGATATTCTGTTGATCACGGCGGCGCATAACGCCGACACCGTCGAAGAGACCGTCCGGTTAGGGGTTTTCGACTATATCATTAAACCCTTCGACGTGGCCCGCTACAAGGAATCGCTGGCCAACTATCGGCACTATAGGGAGTCTCTCGAGTCGGGACAGGATATAGACCAGCGGCATGTGGATGTGGTGGTCGCCAGGGCCCACAAGAAGAACATTTCTCCCGATACCTTGCCTAAGGGTATCAACGCGACGACGATGGACCTGATACGACAGGCCCTCCTGCCCCTGCGGGGGGAGATCAGCATTGATGACGTCTGCGCCGCCGTGCCCCTTTCCCGCATAACGGCCTACCGCTATCTGGAGTACCTTGCGCAAGAAGGCTTCCTAAAGAAAAACCAGCGTTACCAACGTGTGGGACGACCTACAACGGTGTACGTGAGGGAACCTGGCTGAGCGCGGCTTCGACGCGACCAGCCGGGGAACAATAATGATAAAAATGATAAAAAAGAAATAAAACTTTACAAAGGCGGGTGTATCATACACACTTTTTCCATGAGCCGAGGCAAGTATTTTAGGCATAGTCCCTTCACCTGTGCCGTGCTGTTGGTGCTCTTCTGTGTCGTCCCTGCCCTGGCGGCTCAGGAGGAAGACACTGGGGGGAGCTTTCGCGCCTATTTGCCCGTAGCCATCACCTCCGGCGGCCAGAGCCCCGACTCCTTCGTCGTGAGCGCTTCGGCGAGACAGGTGGGCATCGCGCACCGCTACGACGATCTCATTACCGCCCAGGGACTCGCCGGCTTTAGGTCTCTGATCATCGTGATGGGGGCAAGCTCGAAGGGCTTAGGAGAGGCGGGGTTGAGCGTGTCCAAAGAAATCGCCCGGGTCTCCGCGCTCGTAGAGCGGGCCAAGAGCGGGGGGATGAAGATAATCGCCGTGCACATCGGTGGCAACGCGAGGAGGGGGGCGCTTTCGGACGACTTCATAACGCTCGTCGTTCCGCACGCGGACTGTATCGTGGCCACCAACGAAGGGAATGGAGATGGATTGTTCACGAAGGAGGCCCGGAAGAGTGGTATCCCATTATTTCTACTCAAATCTTCCCGCGAAATCAACGCGTTATTGAGGGAGATTTTTCTCCAGGGCTGAACGGCGAGCACAGGCTGTCCCGTTAAAAACGTCATCGCAATAAACTCATATAGAGAATAAGGAGAGGTGTAGTATGTCCTCAAGACAAGGGTTCTACAGGTGTATTCCGTTTATGGCGCTACTTCTTGCCGCATCCGTGGCCTGGGCCGTTCCATCCGGTTCGGCGGCGCCGAATGCAGGTACTCCGGTTTTTGTCACCACGGCGGGACAGAGCGCCGACGCCCACGCGGTTAAGCTATTGCTGGACCGCAGTAAAATCGCGTCGGGATACGACGCGGTCGCCGAGGCTGATAAGATTTCCGGTTCTAAAACCCTGTTTCTCGTTATGGGCGGCAGCTCCAAGGGGCTCGGCGCCGCGGGCATGAACGAAAACGATGAGATCGTACGCGTCACTCGCGTACTTGAGAAAGCGAAGAAAGAAAACATCTACATCGTCGGTATTCATATAGGGGGCGAATCTCGCCGTGGAGCGCTGTCGGCCAAGTTCATCGATCTGGTGGCTCCCCAGTGCAGCTATATCATCGTTAAGCAGGACGGCAATAAGGACGGCTATTTTACCAAGCTGGGAGCAAAGATAAAAATCCCCGTCACTGTT
Source organism: Spirochaetales bacterium Spiro_12 (assembly GCA_001603165.1). Taxonomy (GTDB): domain Bacteria; phylum Spirochaetota; class Spirochaetia; order Treponematales; family Rectinemataceae; genus UBA2256. The sequence goes on along the minus strand of LVBN01000056.1, from coordinate 4,897 downwards.
ATCGATGAGACTTTGGACTTGGTTTCCATATTCAAAACAATGTTTGCCGTTAAGTAATCCTAGCCTAGGATCCTTGGCGGGCCGCGTCGACGGGCTGGACTCGGGCGCGAAGACGGGCGCCGCCATAAAAACCAATTGGAGGTACGTATGAGAAAGGACTTTGCCCGGTATGGGGCAAAACGTTTCGCGGTCACGGCGCTGGCGGCAGCCCTGCTCCTCGTTTTCGGATCGTCCGCGGCGGCTCAGGGAACATTCCGACCTAATGTCGTCGGGAAAAGCGGAGTGGTGGCTTCGGCGCATTCCCTGGCATCGGAGGCGGGGCTGCAGATACTTCGGGACGGTGGCAACGCCATCGACGCGGCGGTCGCCGTGATGGCAGCCCTCAACGTCGTGGAGCCGAACGCGTCGGGTATCGCGGGCAACGGTTGCCTCACCATTTTCTGGAAACCGGATAACCAGGTAAAGGAACTCCTGATGACGGGCGCGGCGCCGTTCAAAATGCCCACCGACGGCCTAAGCCCGGAGGAGCGCGACGGTGGAATCCTCGCTGGCGTAACCCCAGGAAACTACGGTGGCTGGATAGAAGCCCTGGATAAATATGGCACCAAGAGCCTGTCGGAAGTTCTTCAGCCCGCCCTTCGCTACGCTGAATACGGTTTCTCGATCTCCCAGTCGCTTAGCAGCGTGATAGAAAGCTATCGGCCGATTCTTGAGCTGAATCCCACGACAGCCAAGATCTGGCTGAAGGACGGTAAGGCGCCCAAGGCTGGCTCGATCATCGTCCAGACCGACCTGGCGAACACCTTCAAGAAGCTCTGCGAGGCCGAGCGTGCGGCCCTTGCGAAAGGCTACGGCAGGAGCGTCGGGCTTAAGGCGGCTTACGACTGCTTCTATACCGGCGATATCGCCCGCGAGATTGTCGGTTTCTACAAAGAAAACGGCGGACTCTTCACCATGGAAGATCTGGCTTCCTATCGTCCCGAATGGGTGGACCCCGTCTGGACGAACTATCGCGGCTACGATGTGTACAGCACGCCGTCCACTTCCCGCGGCGGTATCGAACTCGTCATGGCCCTTAACATGATCGAAGCCTACGATGTCAAGAAGATGGGCCTCAACAGCGCCGAGGAGCTTCATCTGGTCGCCGAAATCATGAAGATCGTCAAGAGCGACGTCTACCAGTACGTCGCCGATCCCAAGTTCGTGGACATTCCCCTCGCAGGCCTGGTCTCCAAAGAATACGCCGCGAAGCGACGCTCCCTTATCGATCCCGGCAAGGCGATTGCTTTCCCCGAACCTGGCCGACCCAGCGGCTACCAGAAAGCCGGGCTTTCCGCGGACGAGTCTTCTTCTTCGGTCTATGTAAAGGCCGGGGATCCCGCCTATGAAACCAGCGCCGGCTGCACCACCAGTTTCAGCATCGTCGACCGCTTTGGTAACGCGGTGGGCGGTACGGTAACCCTCGGCGATTACTGGGGCACGAAAGTCGTAGTGGGAAATACAGGCATCATATTCAACAATGGCACGCGCGACGGCTCTACGGCGGGCAAGTACCCCAAGAACGTGAATTATCCACAGCCCGGAAAGCGAGGACTCCTCAACAATTCGCCCACCATTGTGCTCAAGGACGGAAAGCTCGTCATGGTGTTCGGGACCCCCGGAGGCGAAGGTATCGGCGCTACGCAGTTCCAGTTGCTCATGAACGTGGTGGATTTCGGGATGGGCATGCAGGAAGCCATCGAATCCCCGCGCTTCATTCTGGGTGCCAAGCCTGATTTCTACGTTCCCGGTGCGGCGGTGTCCTGGACTATCGAGAATAGGGTGAGCCCCGCTGTCATCGAAAAACTGACGGCGATGGGACATTCGATCAAGGTCTCGAGCGCTTTCACAAGCAGCGTCGGCGGCATGCAAGGCGTATTGGTCGATCAGGAAACCGGATGGATCTTCGGCGGCGGCGACCCCAGGCGAGGCGGGTATGCCGTCGGATATTGAGGCATGGCAGGATTGATGAAAATAGTTGACAAGTGATGCTCGGGGCTCGGGTTATCCCGAGCCCCATTTTTAGAGAGGAGTTTTTATCGTGTCGCAAACAGTACATACGTTATTGACTTTAGCATCCATGTTCTTGGTGTTTATCATCACGACAAGGACGCTCAAGCTTCCTCCCGCGTTCGGCATGCTCTTCGGGGCCCTCTGCGGCGCTATCGTCGCCGGTCAAGGAATAGCGCTTCGGCACTTGATCGAGGGCGGTTTCATGTACTTTGACGTTGTGATGGTAATCATCACCGCTTCCATCTTTATGAGGCTTTGGAGCAAATCAGGCGGACTCAATGTTTTTGTAAGGGATCTTATCCGCTGGTTCTCATGGTCGCCCTCTTTGCTCCTCATCTTGTTGATGTTTGTAATGATGCTGCCGGCGGCGCTCACAGGCTCGGGAACCGCCGCGATCATGGCGGCGGGAAGCCTGGTGGCCACCGTGCTGGAAAAAATGGGCCTCCCCAAGAAGAATATCGTCGGTTTCATCGCGATGGGCGCGGTATTCGGTCTTGTTGCACCTCCCATCAACATCCCGGCGATGATCATCAGCACGGGCATCAATATGCCCTACGACGGCTTCTTCGGCCCTCTCTTGATCCTCAGCCTTCCCTTGGGCGCGGCCGCCGCGCTCCTTATCGGACGGAAGCACATAGGAAAATCCCTTAACACAAGTGTTCTCCTTTCCACAGTCCAGGGAGAGACACCGAGGCTTGGTTCCTTCGGCGCGTACATTCCGCTGCTCTCCGTGATCGTCATAATGATTCTCCAAAGAGCTTTCCCCCGGCATTTCCCACAGATAGGAAACACCATGGTCTTCGTCATAGGATCGATCGTAGCCGCCGCTTTATCAAAGAAGCTCATGTTGATCGATACGATACGCTCGACCCTGTCCGACTCTATCGGTGTCTGCTGCCTCCTTATCGCGGTCGGCTCTATTGTCCAGGTTATGACACTTACCGGCGTTCGGGGACTTTTGGTCGTAACGACCATTTCAGCGCCTCTGACGCTGTTGTTCGTCTTGCTCTTCCTGGGACTGCCGCTGTCGGGCTGCGTCCTGGGAACCTATGGGGCAGCGTCCGTCTTTGGCATTCCGTTCATGCTCGCGCTTCTGGGCAGAAATCCGATCATCGCCACGGCAGGCATAAGCCTTATCGCCGGACTGGCCACCTTAACGCCGCCGACGGCGCTGGACGGCCGCGCCGCGATGCTCGTGGTCAAATACGAGGGTAGTTACTCGGAGGTGCTCAAGACGATGGCCGTACCCGCCATCGCGGCTGACATCGTGGGCACATTGTTCGTGATATTCGCATCCAGCCTGAGCTGGTTAATTCTCTAGAGGAGGCTGCCGATGATTCTCGTCGTGCTTTATAAACTCGTGTACTTGTGCATCGCCGCTGCCATAGCGGTAAACCTTTTCAAGGAAAAGTCAATAAAGATGAAGACCACATACGCGATCGTGGCCTTGCCCCTTCTCCTGCGCCTTTTCGGGATCAAATGAGGAAAAAGGAATATGATACGCCACACTGAAGAAAAAAAGACGAAAGCCCTGCTATCCGGCAGGGCGGGCTCGATACTCGTCGCGGCCGGCCTGATCGCGCTGTTCGCCTACGCCGCGTTCACCTTTCTTGGAATGCGGAACTTTGAGGCCGTTCCCCTGGGTTCGGGGGTAACGAGGACCGGGCTTCTCTCGGAGTATTTTCCCGCTTTGAAAGGCAGCGCCGGAGACACCGAAGTTTTCTATCTGGAAGGCTCCGAGCCTGGGGAAACTGTGTTGTGTTTAGGAGGCGTGCATCCGAACGAGCCCTCAGGGGTAGTCGCGGCAACACTGCTCGTCGAAAACGCGCAGGTAAAGACTGGAAAGCTGATAGTCGTGCCTCATTCCAACGCGAGCGCCTTTTCCTACTCGACTCCAGGCGAAGCGACTCCGATGAGCTTCACGATCAAAACCGATTGGGGCGAGCAGGAGTTCAGGTACGGCAGCCGCTTGACCAATCCGATCCATCAATTTCCCGATCCCGACGTCTATGTGCATTATCCCAGCGGACAGCTCATGTCCGGAAACGAAACCCGCAATCTCGACCGGTCATTCCCAGGCAACCCCAAGGGCGGCCTGACGGAGAAAGTTGCCTACGCCATCACCGAGATGGTTAAAAAGGAAGGTATAGGCCTTGTAATCGACATGCACGAAGCAAGGCTGATGAATCCTATCGTGAACTGCATAATCACTCCGGAGCGAGCCCTTACCCTTTCCTCGTTGGCGCAAATGGATTTGGAATCGAGCACCAAAGAGCCCTGGCACTTGGAACCCTCTCCCACAAAAATGTTCGGGATGACCCATAGGGGGCTTACCGATGCTACCGACGCGCTCGCCGTCCTCATGGAGACAGGCAATCCTGCCATGGATTATCCCCGCGGTCCGACAACGGAAAAGCTTATCGTCGAAGGCAAAGACGAGTTCTACGCCCTGGCCGCCTCGAGAGGACTCCTTTACGTACCCTATTCGGAGAAGGGCTTGCCGCTGCAACACCGTGTGGCCCGGCAACTCGCCGGCGCGGACAAATTGATTCGCGTCTTCGCGGAACTGTCGGAAACAGGCGATTCTATCGTTGTCGAGGGCATACCCAGTTACGAAGATGTCGAAACCTATGGCATCGGCCACTTTATCCTGAAGCCCCAGCAGGAACGTTAACGCTTCTTGGGCCGCTCAGCCAAATGGCGGGCGGCCAGAAGGCCGAGCTGCGTCAAGCTAGCAAGGTATTATTGATCTACTTTATGGAGAATACTTATGGATTTCGATATCAGTCTCAGCAATCTTTCGGAAGCGTTTCCCGGGGATATGGATGGGGAGCAGAAAGCGCGG
>LVBN01000055.1 GCA_001603165.1 Spirochaetales bacterium Spiro_12 | reverse complement strand
CCATCTCGGGATTGTTCGAAACGTTATAGGCGTCGGAGTACAGTACTATGTCGATATCTTCCGCGATATGGGAAGCGTCGAAAGACTGATAAGGTTCCAATCCGATGGCCGCCAGCACGGCATCGGTATAAAAACTGTCGGGGACATCGCTCCCGGCGAGCCGGGCTCCCCGGGATGCCAGGATCTCCGCCAGGGCCGCCATGCCCGTCCCCTTGGCGCCTATGAAATATACCTTCAATCCTTCCAGGGATTCGGGAAAAGTCGATAAAGTCATGGGTCATTGTACGGAGAAAGCGGCGATGGTAGCAAGCTCCGCAGGCTCGATTCAAATATGGAGCGAGAGGGAAAGGCTCGTGGTGGAATCGGGACCGAGTTCGATATCCCAGCCCAAAAGGATGCGTGAACCTTGATAGAGTTCCTCGCCCTGCATTTGCCCCGGCGGTCCTTCCTGGGGAGCGCCCTGCCTGAGCCTCAGAATATGGGGACTGTCGAGCCGGTCCATGAAATGCTCCACCAATCCGGTAAAACTTCGATCCGACCGCAGCTCCACCTTGTCTCTAGCCTGGGCGCTTTGGATGAACAAGGCCTCGGCCTCGAAATGTCCGAGCTTGCCAGGTTCATTCAGGATCAACCTTTCCCTTTCCTTTTCACAGCTGAACTCCAGTTCCACCAAGCCCGCAAGGGGCAGGAAATTGAGCTCCTGGGCATAGCGGAGCGAGACCGGGACCTCGGACCTGTTATGGAGCGTTATATCGACGCTAACGCAGTGCTTTTGGAAAAGAAAGGATTTTCGCAAGCCCAGGGGATGGAGTGATTCGCCCATGGGAAGGGAAAAATCCCTGAAGAATTGGATTTTTTGTGGGCTTCTGTCCCGGTCCGAGCTGCCGTAATATTGTTTTTCCAATCCAGCCAGCTCCCTGCCGAATCTTCCGTATTCGAAAACCATATCGACAAAACTCTTCGAAGAGTCGCCGTTCTTGGAACCTGGGAACACGCTGCAGTAGTTATGCTTATTTTTAAAGCAATCCAATTCGAACACCGATGCGCCCCGGCTATGGATATAGCAGTTCAGGTCGCCGGCCTGGTAGAGGAACTCCTTTTCCCCGTCGCAATCTATATCATCGACGATCAGCCCGGGATTGAAACTCCCCTGGAGCCGGGTCGCCTTTTCGGCATCGATAAGCGCCCGGTACGCCCGTTTCCGCACCTCCGGCCTTCGCAAGCCCCCTATGCAGCCCTCCCAAAAGGCTTCGCCGTTCTGGGCCTTCCAAAGATCCTCCTGGGCGCTCTTTTTCCGCGCCTTATCCCCCCGCAGAAGGGACATAAGGGAATGTACGTGGTACATCTTATCATAGAGCCGCTTGCTGGCCGGCTGCTGGAGGATCAGTTGCCTGGCTATGGAGGGGAAGCAGAGCCCCTTTCCCCTCTCTTCCGTTTCGTCGAGACAGGAGCCCAGGCGCCGGGAGGAACAGGAGGAAAGATAAAAGAGCTTGGAATTTTTGAGGCTTTTCGTATAGTTCTGCGCCGAGACCGTTTCGATGTCCAGACAGTTTTTTTGAAACCAGGCGAAGGTTTTTTCAAACATGACGTCCGGCGATTCGAGCCCCGAAGCCTCCCACATGCCGGGCACAGAATGGCCGTTGGCCATGATCGTATAAAGTCTGCAGCCCGGATGGCGTGCCATGAGGTTTTCCAGGGCCGATTCGAAGGACATCGGCGATTCGAAAGCCTCGTCCATGTCGAAAACCGGAAATACGCAGAGAAGTTTTCGCTGTTCCTCTGTCACCACCGGTTCGCATCGACGCAAATCGACGATTCCCGCCGCGGCGAGCGTGCCGGCGGGCAGAAAGGAATAGGAAAGGCCTGAGTTTTTAAACACCAGCGGAACTCCAGCGTCCCAGGAATACTCGTACAGCCAACCGCCCGAGGGCCTTTTGCCGAAGGTCTTGCGCAAATAGGTTGTGAGCAGTTCGATCTGCCCCACCTTGTCCGAAAGCTGCAGAATCGGGAAGAGCGGGCTGTAGTAGCCCCCCCCCAGGAGTTCTATCTGCCTTCGTCCGGACATTTCCTCCAAAAGCAGGATGAATTCAGGGTGATTTTCTTCGATCCACTGAAGAACTATCCCCGAGTAGTAGAGGACCGAACAAATAGAGGGGAATTTGTAGAGACTGGACAGGAAGGGTCTCCAGGATCGCTGGTAGCTTAGCTCGAAGAGGGTGTCAGAGGCACCGTCCGGCATTGTGTTGTATGTCCCGAAAATTACCTTAATGCCCTGCATGCATACCGCACCCTTGGAGTTGATGATGGAATTTTATACCACAAGATCGGAGATGGGAAGGCGATACGTCAAGGATCTTTGCATTAAGCCCATATTTCCAACCAACCGACCATTGCCCAACATAATCGCAATTATAAACAGCAGTAAGGCAGTGCCGTTCGAATGGGTCAAAAAACCAAAACGCAGAAAACAAAAGCAATGACAACTCCGAGCACCGCGCCGGTAAGCACCTCGGCCAGGGTGTGGCCGTGCACTTCCTTGACCGGGTCGTATTGAAGAATCGATTTCTCTTCCAGCGATGAGCCTAACTTATTGAGGGCTTGGGATTGCAAGCCCGAGGAGCGGCGTACGCCCAGGGCGTCGCGGATGACGATCAGGGCCAAAAACAGGGATAAAATGAAGAGATTCGAATATCCCTCGGTAAGCAGGGTCGCCGTGCTTATGGCCAAGGCTGTGGCCGAATGGCTTGAGGGCATGCCCCCGGTCCGCCAGAAGAATATAATCATGGCTTCTTTGAAATCTTCCTCTTTTCTCGCCTTGGCCAGGGCGGTCAATGCCTTGATCAACTGCGCCCCCGCGAGGCTGAAAAACGCCGAAAGAAAAATAGGATTCGAGAAAAGTTTAGTCGGAGAACCGATCGTTATATTCATTGGTGGTTAAGTTTCTCTTTTAGAAGCGCTTTCTGTCAATACGCAAGCTTGCCGCCCCGGCAGGGTTCGCCGGCCCCGGCAAGTCCGGTTCATTGACCTGCGCCCCCCCTGGGGCTACAATCGCTCAATGCAGTGGGGCCTTACCATGGAGCTTGGCTCCGACGACGAGGGGCGGAGACTCGACAGGGTGCTCCGCAAGGCGCTCAAAGACCTTCCCCTTTCGGCCATTCACCGCGCCTTGAGAAAAGGCGACATTCGTGTCGACGGGAAAAGGCAATCTCCGGATTACCGTTGCAGGCGGGGAGATCGAATCGAGTGCAGAATCCATGGCCCCGGGCTTGCGGGCGCCTTTCCCGCCCGCGACGCCCATGAGCAGCCCATCCATGACCGGCCCCATGCCTTTCCTGCAATCATCCACGAAGACGATTTTTTGCTTTTTGTGAACAAACCGCAAGGACAATTGGTCCATGGCTCGACGGACAGCCTCGATGAGGAGGTAAGAAGGTATCTTAGGGGAAGACTCCCTCACTCGATCTCCTTCGTCCCCGGCCCCCTTCATCGGCTGGACAGGAACAGCTCGGGGCTGCTCTGCTTTTCAAAGAGCCTGGAGGGGGCCGTCAGGTTCAGCGCCGCCCTCAAATCCGGGAAAGTCCACAAGACCTACCTGGCATTGCTGGAGGGAAGAATCGCAGGCGGGCACCGCTGGGAAGACAGGCTGCTCCGCGGCGCCGACATGCGGAGCAGCGTGCTGCCGGCCGACGCTTCGGAAGCGTCGGCCGGCAAGGCCAAGACCGCCTCGCTGGATATCGTCGGCGTGGCCGGCACCGATGATCATAGTCTCGCCCTGATACGGCTCCACAGCGGCCGTACCCATCAGATCCGCGTTCAGTCCGCCCATCACGGCTTCCCCCTGGCGGGCGATGTCAAATACGGGGCTTCCCGGCGGAATTTTCCGTATTTTCTCCACGCCTTCCGATTATCCTTCGGTACAAGGCTTTACAAGGAACTTCCGACGAGCCTGGAAGCGGCTATTCCGGAAAAATTTCTGGAAATTATCGAAAAAACCTTTTCGTTCCCGGCTGAAGAAGTATATTCAATCATAAGGCAAACCAATTTTCCAGGAGGCTGATCAATGCCTGAGACTGTCATCCGCCCCAAGGCCAAGTTCAAGCTCCCCCAGATAAAGCTCAAAGGGCCGATCATTTTCATACTCGTGGTAGCCGTCGCTATCATCGCGGTGCTCTCCACCAGCTTTATCATCGTGGACCAGACGGAAAGCGCCGTCATTACCACCTTCGGCAAATACTCCAAGACCGTGGGCGCCGGCCTCCACTACAAGCTCCCCTTCGGCATACAGAAGTCCTATATCGTGCCGACCAAGGTCATCCAGACCGAAACCTTCGGATTCCGCACCATCAAATCCGGATTCCAGACCCAATACTCGGAGCAGAAATTTGCCGACGAGTCCACCATGCTCACCGGCGATCTCAACATCGTCGAGTTCAACCACTACGGCCTGGGCATCCAGATCACCCAGGTCCAGCTCCAGAACATCGTCCCCCCCGCGGGCGTCCAGGATGCGTTCGAGGACGTCAACAAGGCCATTCAGGACATGAACCGCCTCATCAACGAGGGCAAGGAAGCCTATAACGCCGAAATCCCCAAGGCCAAGGGTCAGGCCGACCAGCTGGTGGAGATAGCCCAGGGCTACTCCGCCGAACGGGTAAACAAGGCCAAGGGCGATGTGGCCCGATTCGATTCGGTTTTTGCCGAATACCGCAAGTCTCCGGACATCACCCGCAAACGTATCTATTTCGAGATGATCGATGAAATTCTCGCTGGCAACAATGACGTTGAATTGATCGACAAGGCCCTCGAAAACGTCGTACCGCTGAAACTGCTCGGCGGAGCCAAGGAGTAGCCCACATGAAAAAAACACTGATAATTCTTGGAATAGTGGTTTTTGTCGTGGCAGCCGTCCTGGTGGCGGGCCCCTTCTTCGTTCTGGACGAGGGCGAGCAGGCGGTGGTGGTGCGGTTCGGGAAAATAGTCCGCACCCATACCGAGGCGGGAATGAAACTCCGAACGCCCTTCGTGGACATCGTGAACAAGTACCCCAAGAAAATCCTGGCCTGGGACGGTGAAAAACAACGCATCCCCACCAAGGAAAACCAGTTCATCTGGGTGGACGCCACCGCCCGCTGGCGGATAGCCGACCTGGTCAAGTTTTACGAATCGGTGACGAGCCTGGACAATGCCTACGGTCGCCTGGACGACGTAATCGATTCGGCGGTGCGTACTGTCATTTCCTCCAATTACCTCAGGGAGGCGGTGAGGGATTC
>LVBN01000054.1:373-30810 GCA_001603165.1 Spirochaetales bacterium Spiro_12 | reverse complement strand
GTGCTGAGCGACACTTCCCTGATATCCCTCGTCTCGCAAGGAGCCTCCCAAAAGCTCCCGAAGAAACCGATATCCCGGCGACCTTGCTTGATCAAGTACTTCGTAGCGATGTAGCCGCCTTTATTGTTGTCCGTATATATATGCGGTATGTTGGGGAATACATCGATTCTGCCGGCCACGACCAGGGGAATGTTCCTGAAGCTCTCGATTGAGGGAATATTCTCGGGATGGGAGACGGGAATATAGATTAATCCATCGATCACAGACCGTGAAAATTGCTCAACAGCGACTTTTTCATTTTCCCTGCTTCCCTTGCTCGATGAGATCAGTATTAATTGGTCGTTTTCCCTCGCCTCGGCTATCGCGCCTTCGGCGATCATCGCGAAAAAAGGATGCGAAATCTCGGGCAGGATCAGCCCTATTACTCCTGTTCTTTGTCCTTTCATAAATTTCGCGGCGATGTTTGGAGCATAATCCGATTGTTCCAGAGCCTTTTCGATTTTCTCGGCTGTTGTCTGCCTCACTTTCAAGCCGTTGAAATAGCGCGAGATCGATGCGATCGACAATCCCGACAACGCCGCTATATCACGAATCGTGCTCCGTTCTTTTCTAGGATTCGGTTTCATTTCTGTTCGATATACCTTTTACGATACCCCGCAGTTGAATAACAGTAATATGACACGAGCCTCTGAGCAATGCGTAGGCCTCTATGGGCTCATTGTAAATGTTTACAATAAACCTTGTCAATTGTTGATTTTTTCCTCGGTCAACGGCGTATTTGAATATGGAATAGCTAGAAAAGCAGCCCTAATTTAAAAGGAAATACGATTTTTAATTGACAGATTTCGAATATGGTTCTATAGTCAGATTACTGTAAACGTTTACCGTAGTTTGTTTAGGGAGGCCTGGCATGGTGTTTTTTGTCAATAAATCGACCCTGAACGGATCGATCAATATACCTGGCAATAAATCAGGTACGGCCAGATCCATCGTATTTGGATCGCTGGCCGACGGTGTTTCGCGTATCCGAAATCCCTTGCTCAATATCGATAGCTTCTCGATTATAAAAATGTTTAGAGCCCTGGGGGCGAAAATCGATACCAGCAATCCGGAGGAATGGGTAATCACCGGTACGGGGGGCGACCTGCGGCAGCCGGCTGAGGTGCTCGATGCGGAAAACTCTGGAACAGGGTTCTATTTCGCCCTGGCGTGCGCGAGCCTCGTCGAGGGATGGACTGCTTTGACAGGGGATTATCAGATTTGCTATCGACCAGCCCAGCCTATGATAGATGCGATCAACGCTTTGGGCGGGCAGGCGTTTTCCACGCGCAATTCGGGTACGGCGCCGATCATTGTCAAGGGAAAGATCAGGGGAGGAGAGTTCAGCATGCCCGGTGTCAACTCTCAGTGGATGACGCCCTTCCTCGCCGCCTGCGCGCTCGCCGAAGGGGATACGGTCATCCATGAAAGCCAGCTTCTTGAACGCCCCTATGTCGATATGACAATCGGTATGTTGAAACGCGCGGGCATAAAGGTCGAAAACATCGATTACGACGAGTTTCGAATAGCCGGTGGTCAAAAATACCGGGCCTTCGATTACACGCTTCCTGCGGATTGGGGATCATCGGGATATCCGCTTGTCGCGGCGGCGATAACCGAAGGATCGAAGGTGCGTTTTAACGGCCTCGATGATACGGATTTTGCGGGAGAAAAAGCCTATGTCGATATTTTGAAGGCAATGGGCGCGAATATCGAGGTCGTGGACGGGGGGCGGGGAGGCATAACGGTGGAAGGAGGGGCTGAGCTCCGGGGCATCGAAATTGACTGTTCGGGAACCCCCGACGCGGTTCCGGCGCTCGCCGTCCTCGGTTGCAAGGCGAAGGGCAAGACCGTTCTGTATAATATTTCGGCTTGCAGGCTCAAGGAAACCGATAGGGCGAAATCGATAATGGCGGAACTCACGAAGATGGGCGCGAAGCTGGAGGAGACGAATGATACGCTCACCATCCATCATTCGGATTTGAAGGGAGCTTTTATCGACGGAAGGCACGACCATAGAATCGTTATGGCCAGTTCGGTGGCGGCAATGATCGCCGAAGGCCCGAGTGTGATAACGGACGCCGAATTCGCGGCTGTCTCCTTCCCCAATTATTACGAATCGATGAAAGCGTTGGGCGCTTCCATAGATCGTCTTCAGTCTGTCTGAAATAGGAGGAATTATGAGGAAAAGAATCAGGATTGCGGCGTTGGTGACGATGCTTGTCGCTGTTGTGACATTCGGAATCAACGCTCAGAGTTCGGAGGTCAAGAGATTCTCCATCGGGACTGCGGGAACCGCGGGAGCCTTGTATCCGATGGGAGTCGCGATGGGACAGACCATCACGAAGCATGTACCGGGACTTGCCGCCACCGGAGAGGCGACTGCCGCGTCGGTGGAGAATATCAGAAACCTTTCGACGGGCAAAATGGTGATGGGTATTTCGCAAAACGAAATCGCCTGGTTGGCCTACAACGGATTGGGGGATTTCAAGCAAAGAAAATCCGATTCGCTTAGGTCTTTATTCAGCACTATTTATAGTTATATTCAGATCTTTACAAAGGCCGAGAGCCCCATTGCCTCGATCGGCGACTTCAAGGGGAAGGCCATTGGAGTAGGGGCGGCTGGTTCCGGGGGAGAGATGGCCGCAAGGATGATCCTGGAATACTTTGGACTCACTTACAAGGAAATCAAGCCGCAGTTCATCTCCGAAACCGAAGCCGTGAGCGCGCTTAAGGATGGCAGGATCGCGGCCTTTATTTGCACGCACCCTTTGAAATCCGCCGCGCTCATGGATCTCACCAACTCGGCGAGCGTGAAAATGATACCGATCAACGAGGAGGGCTTTTATAAGAAATTCCCCTTCTACTCCAAATTTGTAATTCCGGCCAACACCTATAAAGGGATAGAATATCCTGTCGCGGTACCGATAAGCCGGGTCATCATGCTCACTACCAAGACGTCCGGATTGAGCGAGGATGAGGTGTATTCGGTCGTCAAGGCTATATGGGAAAATAGGGCTGAATGGAGCAACGTGCACGCCAGCGTCGCGGCTCAGGTGACTTTCGAGGCGGCTTTGAAAGAGTTGTCGGTCCCGATGCATGTCGGTGCTATCCGTTACTTCAAAGAGAAGGGGCTTGTTATCGATGAGTCTCTTTACCCTCCCGAGTATAAATAATAGATGAACGCGCGACGCTCGGTACGATGCCGGGCGTCGCTGGAGGCCGGTTTTGTCCACAAAAAAAATCTCCGTCGAAGAGAGGCGCGGCAAGTACGATCGCGTCTTGGAGACACTGATTCTCGTATCCGCTGTATCCGTGACCCTGTACCATCTCTATATCGCATTTAGCACTTCGTTCAGCCTGATGCAACAACGGATCGTGCATCTTTTTTGTTTTCTGATAATGTGGTTTTTGCTTAAATGCGCGAACAAGAAGGAAACTCGCTTAGGCAGGGCTTTGGCCGGTTTCGCCGCAGCGCTATCCGCGGTGATCGGGGTATATTTTGTCGCTCAAGCCGCGCCGATGGTATTGCTCCAGAAAGGGATTTGGGGCATCTCGACCCTCGACATGATCGCCGGAATTTTTCTTGTGCTCCTTATTTTGGAAGTATCCCGACAAGCCGTCGGGCTTGCTCTCCCGATAATTGCCATGATTTTCATACTGTTCGCGTTGGCCGGTCCCATATTGCCACCTATCATAGCGCATAAAGGATATGACATAAGCTATATCACTAGTTATGTCGCATGGACCAGCGAGGGGATATTCGGAACTCCCATAGGGGCTGCCACTTCATTTGTTGTGCTTTATATCATTTTTGGCGAAATGCTGGACCAGTTCGGGGCAGGGCAATTTTTCATCGATATCGCGTATGCCTTGACGGGAAGAATGCGCGGCGGGCCGGCGGAGGCCTCTGTTGTTTCCAGCGCGCTCATGGGCTCGATTAACGGGAGCGCGGTGGCAAATGTGGTCACCACGGGGACTTTTACCATTCCTCTTATGAAAAAAGTAGGCTATAAGGCGGAATACGCGGGAGCGGTGGAAGCTGTGGCATCCACCGGGGGGCAGATATTGCCGCCGGTAATGGGGGCGGCCGCCTTCGTTATGGCTGATATGACCGGTATTCCCTATTCGAGTATAATCATCGCCGCCTTTATACCCGGGATTCTCTATTATTTAAGCCTTGGATTCGCGGTGTATTTCGAGGCGGGAAGACTGGGCATAAAAGCTGATACGCAGAGCGCCCGCGTTTCGATGGGAGAAGTCTTTAGGCGCGGCTGGTATCACCTCATCCCTCTTGGGGTACTCATTTTCGCGCTTCTCGTTTTGGGACTATCGGCGGGTTATTCGGCGCTCTTCGCGTTGGGGGCTATGTTGAGTATTGGTATCATCAGAACCTTTCTCCGGGAGAGGCGTTTCCCCCTGAAGGAGCTGAAGGATGTCTGCCTCAAAACCGCCCGCACCGCCGTGCCTGTCTCGCTGGCCTGCGCTTCGGCGGGAATCGTTATCGGTATTGTCAGCATGACGGGACTCGGTGTTCGCTTTACCCAGATTGTCGTGGAACTTTCGGGAGGGCGTCTGTTCCCCATGCTTTTGCTTATTATGGTTGCGTGCATCGTTCTGGGAATGGGCTTGCCGTCGACGGCGGCGTATGTGATCGCTGCCGCCGTAGGCGCCCCCGCGCTGTTGAACGCGGGTATCCCGGCGCTTGGGGCCAACCTTTTTGTATTTTACTTCGCAATTATCTCCTTCATTACCCCACCCGTGGCCATCGCGTCCTATGCGGCAGCGGGGCTGGCGGGAGGAAGTTCGACAAAAACGGGCTATTTGGCGTTCAAGCTTGGGATCGCTGGGTTCATCATCCCATTCCTCTATATTTATCATCCGGGCTTGCTTATTCTGGGGACTAGCACTTGGGAAACCCTTTACGCATTAATGCTGGCGGCGGGGGCGGTGGTGCTCATAGCCGCATCGTTTGAAGGATGGGTTGGCGTCGATTTGCTTTTCTTCGAACGATTCGCCCTTATCTTGGCGGCAGTCATGCTGATAGCCACGAAGGTGGTTTTCAACGTGGCGGGATTAATTATTGGGGCGTCCGTACTGATGATTGTTTATCTGCGTAACAGGAGAAGCAAGGCAGCCGCCGGGGTGGTGTGATCCGTCAAATTGCTCGATCAATCCTCTATGGGTAGATTTAGAATCCCGATATCAGCGCCTTGTACCGATCCCAGTTCTGCGCCGATTTGTACGCCGCCAGGCTCGCGCAGCCCAGGAAGGCCCCTCGGGCTACGTAGAGGAGGGGCTTGCCTTCCCAGTACGGATGTAAAGCAAAAAAGCTTGCGAGGCGGGAGCCCGCTTTAAATCGCGGCAGGATTCCAAATCCCTTTCTCTTGTTTTCTTGGATCTTTTCTCAATACTCTTCGATGCAGTACCTTTAATCCTGAAAGGAGATCATCATGGACAACAAGGACAAGGTAATTCAGGCGTTCCAGGCTTCGGCCAAGGCTTTAAGCGCTTCTCAGGTTGCCCAGGCCACGGGGGTGGATAAAAAAGAAGTGGACAAGATAATGGGCGCTCTCAAAAAGGAAGGCAAGCTCGAATCGCCTAAGGCTTGCTTCTGGCAGTGGAAGAAGGCATAAATCGCTGAAAAGGGGAGAGGAGGCGGGCATGAAAACGATCGCGGTTCTGGGGCTGGGCAATATGGGTTTCAACATAGCCGCCAATATTCTGAAGGCCGGCTATGAGCTTAGGGTGTACAACCGGAGCAAGGGAAGAGACGGAGAGCTGGTGAAACAGGGGGCGAAAAACGCCGCCAGCCCCGCCGATGCGGTCCGGGGAGCCGATGCGGTGGTATCCGTGGTGGGGGACGACGAAGCCTCCAAGGCGATATGGCTCGGCGAGCAGGGGGCCCTCGCGGCGACTTCGCCGGGCTGTTGCATAATCGAGTGCAGCACCCTCTCCCTGGGCTGGGTTAAGGAGTTGAGCGCCCTGGCCCAGGAGCGCAGGTGCCGCTTTGCCGACGCGGGTTTGGGCGGGGGGCCCGGCAGCATCCCCGGCGGCACGATGAACCTCTTCGTGGGCGCCGAGCAGGCGACCTTCGACGCTATCAAACCGCTTCTCGCCTCTTTCAGCAAGCGACAGTTCAGGTTCGGGCTCCCAGGGGCGGGCATGGCCTACAAGCTCATCAACAACATGCTCATCGACGTCCAGGTTTCGGCCCTCGCCGAGGCCTTGGCTATGATGGAAAAGTCGGGCATCGACATGGCGGAGGCGGAAAAGGCCATGATGAACGGTTCCTTTTCCAGTCCCGCGGTGACATCCAACCTCAAGGGTATGATGGCCGCCAGCTACGAGCCTGTATCCTTCCAGCTGCGCTGGATGCGCAAAGACGCGGACTACATGCATCGTTTCGCCGAGGAAAGGGGCGTAAAACTTCCTGTGGCCGCGGCGGCGCGAGGCCTGCTGGAGGAGGCGGCCGCCAAGGGCTGGTCGTCCAGGAACTGGACGGTGATCGCCGAGCTCTATCGGGGTAGATGAGGGATTGGAAGCATAGTTCTTATCCAGATGATTGACTTCGTTCTTTAATGATAATAACATATGATCACAAACTGAGCATTTGATCGAGATTTGATTATAAGGGGATGGTCATGAATCTGGCGGCCAGCACCTGGAATTACTCTAGCGCTCTCAAGGCGGGGCTTCCTTTTTCGCAGATGATGGAAGAAATTTACGACCAGGCCCTTGGGATTGAATTTTGGTTGGCTACCCTGGAAAGCGGGCAAATTTCCCAGTATGAACAACAATATAAGGGAAAATTTCCTTTTGTAAGCTGCCATACCTCCCAGGCCAATTCTTTCAGTGAAGAAATCCTGCTAAACGAAATAAAGCTCTGCCACCGCCTGGGGGCAAAGATTCTTGTGGTTCACCCAGTATCGCTTGGGTATACTGCGCATACTTGGGATTATTCGTACAAAAAACGCTACGATGCTGTGCTCCTCTCAAAAGTGGGAATGTATGCCGAATTAGCCGCCAGACTGGGTCTTTGCCTGGCGCTTGAAAACGGCCCTATTGAAGTACTCGAGGAGGTTATTGATTTCGCTGTGAGGAAAAATCTTCAGGAGAGCCTCGGTATCTGTATCGATACGGGACATGCATCCATGCATGCGGGTAAAGATCCTGAAAATGTCCTGAAGCACCTGAGGACATTCAAAGAACATCTGGTACAGCTACATGTCCACGACAATCTGGGGCTGAAAGATGATCACCTCATACCCGGGAAGGGTTGTGTGCCTTGGTCGGCGGTGATGGAAATACTCAACGACATACGCCAATCTCTGCCTTTCGTATTCGAGCTTAAAACCGTCGAATCACCTGCCGATGCCCTGAAGGAGTCAAAGAGTTTTTTGACGCAGCTCTGAACCGACCAGTCTCTGCAGGGTATCATCGATCAGCAAAGCCTGAAAATTAGGAACTTTGCAGATCGGCGGATCCGATTCCCCGATAGGAAGCCGGACATTTATGCCAATGCATCTGATTCCAGCGCGCCGTGCCGCCTCTATCCCCGCAGGGCTATCCTCGAAAATCAAGCATTCTTCTTTTTTTGCATTCAGCTTTCGTCTTAATCCATCATAGATCCGGGGATCGGGTTTTCCTTTTTCAACAGATTCGCTGGAGAGGAAACCGTCTATGAAACGCGACCAGCCCATCTCTTTAATGACTTTGGTCACAACTTGAAGAGGAGAGCCCGATACCACATATTGCTCTACGTTCCTTGTCATTGTTTCCAGGAACAGGCTTGCTCCGGGGATCTCCAGAGCTACGCCCTGTTCAAACTGGTTAAGAAGACATTGTCGGAGGATTCCCGCATGCCGCTCAATTTCGCCCGGCTCGATATATCCCCAGCCCGAGAGTATTTCCAGGCAAATATCCCTGCAGTTCTTACCCAGATACCTGGTTAGATCCTCGTTTTCCCAGGAGATGTCCTGCAGGGACAGATATTCCTGAATTGCGCCGAGCCAGTTTTTTCTCGTTTTAATGAGAGTGTCATCCATGTCATAGAAAAAGTATTTAAGCAGGGCTCTCTCCTTAATAGTCGTTTTAACCCTTGAGTCCTGTACTTGTGAGGCTAGCAATGAATTGTTTCCTGTTGGCTAAGAATAAAACGATCAAGGGGGCTACGGTCAGGAGTGCGGCGGCCATAACGGCTCCCCAGTCGGAGGCTCCTTCGGCGTCGGCGAAAAACACGATGCCGGCGGGCGGGGTAAACATCTTTTGACTGTTGATCACGATCAAAGGCCAGAAAAAGTCGTTCCAATGGCTCACAATGCTGAAGATCGTAAAAGAACCTACCGCAGGCTTAATCATGGGAACAAGTATGGTAAGAATGACACGTGGAATACCGCAACCTTCGATCCGGGCTGCCTCGAAGAATACTTCCGGAATCGTAAGTATATATTGACGCATCAGAAAAATGCAGAATGGCGAGGCTACGGAAGGCAGTATGAGCGCAGCGTAAGTATCGATGAGCCTGAATTTTGATAAAAGAAGAAAATTCGGAATTGAAGCAATATATCTGGGGAATACAAGTGCCGCCAGAATACAGAGAAACAATGTCTTCTTGAAGGGGAACTTCCGTTTCGCGAAGGCATAGGCGGCGGGAATGTTTACCAGAAGCTGTCCGGCCAGCGTGAATACAACGACGATAACGCCGTTTAGCAAATACCGTGCGATATAAGTCTTGCTGAATACGGTAAAATAATTACGCAAAACGGGTGCGCGGGGAAATATGTTCAAGCCGGTGACGATAATCTCATGGGAATCCTTGAATGAAGTGACAACCATAAGGAAAAAGGGGAAAAGCACGATACTGCCGAGGACGAAAAGGAAAGCTGTCGAAAGAATGGACCAAGCGTTGAATTTGCTCATTGATAGTAGACTCTTGAATCGAATTTCATCTGCGCTATCGCTAGAAACAGTACTAGGATGAAGTAGACCACCGCAATACTGGAGGCATATCCGATGTTGAAAAACTGGAACGCCTCCTGGTATAGAAGAAGAGACAGGATTTGCGTGGATTTGGTAGGTCCGCCGTTAGTCATGACTTTTATTGTATCGAAGGAAGTTAACGCCCGGACTGTCATGATGACTGTGATAAATAAAGTGGAAGGGGATAGTAGCGGCCAACTTATATATCTGAAATTCTGGAACCGATTGGATCCGTCAAGGGCGGCTGCCTGATATAATTCATCGGGTATGTTGAGTAATCCTGCGATGAAGAAAACCATTGCATAGCCGGCATTCGCCCAGATATTGATCATTATCACCACGCCTAAGGCTGTATTCGTATCGCGTAGCCAATCCATTCCCGCAAAGCCCAGGAATCTAAGTAGGTTGTTGAGGAATCCGAAGTTGTCATCAAGGATGAAACGCCAGACAATTGCCATGGCTGCCATAGTCGCGGCTACCGGCAGGAAAAAGGTGATCTGCCAAATCATCCCGGTTTTTTTTCGCTGAAATATTAAAATGGATAACAATAGGCCAAGAAGAATACTAATGACTACAACGAAAATCGTATAGACCGCTGTAATCTTCAAGGAGTCCCAAAAATCAGGAGAATTGAACAAGGTCGCGTAGTTTTTAAAACCTATAAATTCGCGATTTTTGAAGCCAAGCCTGTAGCGTTGCAGGCTTAGAATTATTGAATACATGATCGGGCTGAATATGAATAGGATAAGGAAAAAGGATGCGGGAAATATGAGAAGATACGACACAAAGTTGTCTTTAACCTTATTCTTCAGCATGGCGAGCTGCCTTCTTCTCCGTCGTTTGAGGTCGGAGTTCCGGAGATGGACAAATTCCGCCTTTCCCGCGATTGTCCACCTCCGGGAACCTTTTGGGAGCGCTAGAGAAGCGCCTTGATTTCTGCGGCCGCTTTGTCCAAGCCAGCCTTAGGCGAAATTTTCTGGAGGAGTATGGCTTCTTGCATGTCGCGCAGAACTTTATTGATCTTCCCACCGTTCTCTCCTGGCCATGAGTACCAGGGAGTTACTCTCGCCGCTTGATCTAAGGTGATCGCGAAGTTCTTGTCATTTGCGTATTTAGTCTTAAGGCTTGCGATGACCTTTTCATTAGCCGGGGTATAGCCGCTCTGCTCACCAACGATAAAGCTAGCTTTCTCTTTTGTGAGGAACTTAATAAATTTCCAAGCTGCTTCCTGCTTCTGAGGATCCTGGGCAAACATCATGACGCCATTTCCGCCGGCCGGGACAAGGGGTAATGACCCTGTTGGTGTTGGCAGGGGGGCAAAGACGACAGGGAAATTCACCATTTTGGGGGTATTCACCCTCTGGAAACTAGAGTCTATGAGCATTCCAAGCTTCCCTGTGGCAAAGGTTGCCAGGGTTTGATCGGTCACAGGCATATAGCCTTTTTTAACTTGGTCCTGGAGGTAGGTCATTGTCTTCAGGCCTGGGTCTTGGTTAAACAAAAGCGTGGAGGCGTCGGCATTGGCGAGCATACCGCCAGAATTTTCCACAAGGGTTTGAAAGATCCAGTTTCCAGTGATGGACCATCCCCAGAGCGCTCCCATATAACCGGCATCCTTCAGGATTTTCGAGGCAGCTTCGGCTTCCGCCCAGCTGCGCGGCGGATTGTCGGCGTTGAGTCCCACTTTCTGGAAAAGGTCTTTGTTGATCAGCATGATCGGCGTGCTTGTTCCAAGGGGTATGAGATATTGTTTGCCGTCGACCTTACCGAGATTGAGCATGGCGGGAAAGAGGCTTTTACTGTCAAAATCCGGATCTTTTTTCATGAAAGGATCAAGCGCGATGGAATTGCCGCTTTCCACCATTGTCTTGATCAGCGAATAACCTGTCATCGCAAAGTCGGGAGGAGTACCTGCGGCGCAGGCCAACAGCACCTTGCTGGCCAGCGCTTCATATCCTCCACTCGTTACTACGACAGATTCGATTTTAATATTGGGGTTTTCTTCTTCGAATGCCGCGATCAACGGCAGGCAGTAAGTGTCATGCGATGCCGCCGATAATCGATAGAACACAAGCTTCTGGACAGTTTGCGCCTGGCCAAAGACCAAGGATGAAGCGATCAACGTAAGCACTATGACCCATGAAAGCTTTTTCATAGACTCCTCCTTGTGCAAATTCCCAGGTGTATTCTTATAGTGAGCAAATGCTCAGTGTATGTGCTAATGTAATGGTAATTGGCTATCCTCGATTTGTCAACAACAATTTTTATGTCGCTTCCCGACAGGGTATGGCTAGGAATTTCCCGATTCGCCATAACAAAGTTGACAGAAATAAAAGAACTCTCTATACTACGCTTTGCGAGCAAATGTTACAAAATATCATTAACTGAGGATATTCTCAGTTTGGAGTTGTTATGAGATACAGTGAACGGCAGGTCGTGAAAATTGCCATGCTTTATTACCTGAAAGATCTCGACCAGGATGAGATAGCCCACCGGCTGGGGCTATCGCGGCAGAGTGTCTCGCGTCATCTACAGCGTGCGCGGAATTTGGGAATCGTGCAATTTAAGATAAATTCCCCAACCGAAGTCACCTTCGCCGAACAAGAGCTGGAGCTGGAGACGGCTTTCGGCCTCAAGGCCGCGGTCATAGCCCCTGTAAATCTCAACGTCGACGATCTCATCAAGGAAGCCATCGGGGAATATGCCGCTGCGTTCGTCGAGCAGAGTGTGGCCGACGGGGATGTACTGGGCGTGTCCTGGAGTTCCACCGTCTATGCCTGTGCAAAAAACCTCAAAAATACTGGCGTCAAGGACCTGACTATATGCCAGCTGAACGGAAGCATGGATGTCGGTGATTTTTCCACGAGGGCAGAGTTCATAATTTCGAAGATAAGTACCGTATTCAAGGCTAGGATAAGCACCTTGCCCGCGCCGATGCTCGTGGATTCTTCTGATATATTGAAGTCTATTATCGCAGACACGCGGATAAGAAATTCTTTCGATATCGCGCAACGCGCGACAGTGGGAATCTTCGGGATAGGAAGTATCAATCAGGAGTCATCGCTTTACCAAACGGGCTATATGAATCCGCAGATACTTGACGAGCTTCGCGCGCGGAAAGCGGTAGGTGATATAGCGGGACATTTCTTCGACGCGCGCGGTGAAATCTGCGACCAGCACCTGGAGTCCCGTACACTGGCTGTGCCGAAATCGTCCTTTAGGGAAATGAGGCTTTCAATAGCTCTCGCCGGCGGAGCTCAAAAGCTTGAGGCTATCGAGGGTGCCTTGGCGGGTAAATGGTGTAATGTCCTCGTGACCGACGAGATTACCGCCCAGAGCCTCATTCGCCGTCATAACGCAAAAAAGGGTGGGGTGTCGCAGTAAAGAGGTGGAATACCGAAAGCCTGGCGATGTTCCAGCTATGATTACTTAATAATAAGGTATATGTGGATCGATGCATAAGGAGATGACGATGGTGCAGCTGTTCGGCCACAGAGGTGCTGCGGGTGAGGCTCCGGAAAACACGATGGAAGGCTATGAATTTGCCTATTCCCTCGGCGTACGATGCCTGGAACTGGATGTTCATCTGACTAAAGACGGAGATCTCGCCGTTATTCACGACGAGACCCTCGATAGGACTACGGACGGGAAAGGCCATGTGGGCGGCTATACGATGGATGAACTCCGGTGCTTCCACGCCGGCGCGCTTTTCGCCGAGCTTTATCCGGAAGCGGGAATACCTTCCTTGAAGGACGTGATGGAAGTTTACGCTTCGAAAATGAGCTTTTTCCAGGTCGAGATAAAAACGGATAGACCCTTCATTCTTGATATGGTCTGCAGGCTGGTAACCGACACGTTATGCGATTTTGATATCGCCGAAAAGACTATCATCACCTCCTTCGATCCCTACGCGATCAAGGTGGTGCGGCGGATCTCTCCCGACCAGAAGTGTGGACTCATTTCTATGTTCTATAAGGAGAGTGATATCCATCTCGCCAGGGAATTGGGCTGCTGGAACACCTGCATTCCCCTTAAAACAGGAGGAAGCAAGGAACTTGTCAAAATGGCCCAGAACTTCGGCCTCGAAGTGACGGGTTGGCTTGGCAATTCTCTCTCTGACATTGACACCCTGTTGGACTGGGGGGTGGACAGCATAACCACGAATTTTCCTTCTTTTGCATTGCCTCACCTGGAAGGATTGGGACTGGTTAGTGATAAATGCGCTGGAAAGTCGGCATCGGATTATAAATAAAAGGAAAGTATATGTTGAAATCAGCGATAATCGGAGCCGGACTGATGGGTTCTGCAATGGCTTGGCCTTTGAGTGACAACGGCAACGATGTGCGTCTCGTCGGTACTCATCTCGATGATGCTGTCATAAAGGCATGTAAGGAACGAAATTTCCATCCAAGGCTTAATCGACAGCTTCCGGAGCATGTGACTCCATTTTATTTTTCCGAGATCGATAAGGCTCTTGAAGGCTGCAGCCTTATCGTGAGCGGAGTGAATTCGCTCGGGATTGGATGGATAGCGGAACAGCTTTCATCGAGACTCAAGCCGGGTCAGGCCGTAGTCGGTATCACCAAGGGGCTGGAGTCGGGCGACAATGGCTCTGTGCGGCTTTTCCCCCACATCATCAAGGCCGCTTTGCCAGCGGCAATCAGGGATAAGCTTAGCTTTGCGGCTATAGGCGGTCCCTGTATTGCTGGGGAGCTTGCAGGACGAAGATTATCTTTTGTCATGCTGGGCGCCGACGATATGGTCACCGCCTCATCGCTTGCCAAGATATTCAAAACTTCTTACTACTACCCGACACCCACAGACGACCTTCTAGGGCTCGAAGTAGGCGTCGCCTTGAAGAACGCATACACTGTGGCTGTCGGAATGGCTTACGGTATAATGGACGGAAAAGGAGGAGTTGACGCGGCAGGCGCGTCGATGCACAACCTTGCCGCAGCTCTCTTCGCTCAAGGTTGTTCGGAAATAAGGCTAATCCTGAGGCTTCTGGGGGGTACGGACTGGTTTGCCTCATCCCTCCCCGGCGCCGGTGATCTCTATGTGACGAGCATGGGCGGCCGAACCGTAAGGTTCGGCAGGCTTCTGGGTTCTGGAAGGAAGTTCCAGGAGGCCAGGGAGATCATGGCGGGGGAAACCCTCGAATCGATCGAAATCATAAAGCACATGAGTAAGCTAATGCCTGTCTGGTGTCAAAAGGGCATGATAAACCAGGACGCACTTCCATTGATGAGGACTCTTTCAGAAATCATCGTAGAGGGGAGGGACCCCTTATTGCCACTGGAGAGTTTTTTCCACTTTTAATCGGTGGTGATTCGCCGGACTGTACTTTGTGAACCGACTCACCTAAAAATGAGCCGTTTGCGTAAAATCGTAGTCAGTTCGTTTACTTCCTTGGTATTCTCTCCGCTTTCGAACAGCAGTTCCTTGGCTTGCATCACCGCGAGATGGATATAGCTACAAATCTTGTACATCAAATCGTTGTCTTTATCCAGGAAGAGGAGTTCGTTGGGGATCTTGTGGACGCTGCCATTCCAAAAGGCATCATCGTTTGGTATGGCGAACTTGGCTATGAGACGCCGATTGAAATCGAGTTCGTTTTTGTCATCGTAGTTGTCGGTTATATCGACGGTGCCAGCCAAGAATGCGTCCTGAAAATATGGACGCAGGGCTAGAGAGGGGCAGGCGGATAGGAGCCGCAGGCTTATGATTTCCTCTTGGCTGTCGATGGATATGCCGCTGTTCATATAGGGCAGGCCCAGGACATAGACAAAGGCGAATTCATCACCCCCTTTAAGAGGACTGTTTTGCGTCTCTCCGTATATTTTCCCTACTTCGTCAAGAGCGAAGGAACAAGCCGCCCGTATGGACTGGGTGAGATCTAAAAGGGGCGTCTCGTATACCTGATAGTGCTGGAGTATCGCCCATGGGATACAAAGCCTTTTTTTGACTTCCTCCGCAGACCGTCGATCAACTTTACGAATTTCTTCTATCAAAATAGAAGAAAGTTCCTTTAAAACGGAAAAATCGTGCTCCAATGATGGTTTTGCGATAGCAGTACGTCTATACAAAGAAGGATAGAGCGTGCTAGCCCCAGCCTTATTTCTGAAATCCCTGCCCTGACCTCGAAAAAGAAGGCATTTGTTTCGGTTGAGGTAGGAAAGTTCCGCGATGATTCTGACCAGATCGGTGTAAGTTGCCATGGGGTAGGCGTCGGCTTTTGCAACCGAATCTTTAAAGTGTGCTTTTAGTTTTTCATTCAGTTGAGGAGTAATTTCTCTCATATATTCTTAGTACAATAGGATGAGCGGCAAGACAAGACCATTTGAAAAACATGAAGGCGATTGGTGAATACTGAAGAGAGCTTACGCAATGATAGTGATACAGTAGCCAAGACTACGCTTGTATACGGAGCCCGGGACGAGATCCAGTCTATTCCTTAAGCCAGTCTGCCCCTGACCTGTCTGGACGAGGCCTGCGGATCTCCATCCACTCGTTCTGGCGGGTGAGGTCGCCGAAGCCTACCTTCCTGTATAAAGGGTGGGCGTCCTTGGTGAGCAAGAACCACTGGTACACACGCTTCATGGAAGGATGGTCCAGGAGAAAACGCATCATCTCGGTGGCGATACCCTTCCCCCGATAATCCTTTTCCACGAATACGTCGATAACGTAGGCGAAGCGGATCTTGTCGGAAATAGCCCTGGCGCAACCGATCTGAACGCCCTTTTCGTTGAAAACTCCTACCTGGAGGGAGGAGTTTTCGGCGCTGATCCGCAGCTCTTCCGCGCCTATGCCTGGACACCAGTGGGCCTGGGAAAGCATGGCCGACATGCGGTCGAAATCCATCTCTTCAAGTCGGTCTGAGTAGCGAATCTTTTCCATCACCTTCCTCCGGGGGAATCCTTCGTATTGCTGGGGCCGGAGTATTACCGGCCTTCTTTTTTTGCCTGGACCATATCGAAGATCGAGAGGCAGAGCGAAACCGCCGCGGCGAGATAGACGTTGACCGCCGCCGGAGCCTTGTACCCGTAGAGGAAGGGCGAGAAGCCCAGGGATACGCAGAATACGATGTGGAGTATCCTGGAGGCTTTGGACGCCGGCACCGCGAGACTCCAGAAGCCGAAAAGGAAGAGAAGGACTCCCGCGAAGCGAACGAAAACTTGGCCATTGGAAATGGGGAAAAAGAAGGTGGATACGAAGACCCAGAGCGCGATAAGTACCTTGAGCCAGTCCGGTAAATTGGAAAACTTCTTGCGCTCGGCCATGTCGCCTCACCTCCAGGAACATGCTTTTTAGATTGACGAATGCTGCTTTTTCTCTGACGCCCGTCGTCCCGGGAATATGGTACTAAAGTTTATCGCTGCGATGCAAGCAGGAGTTCCAGGACCGTATCGGCCTGGAGATTGGCGACGATGCCCACCCGGGGCGCCACCGGGGGCGATAGGGGGCCTGTTTCGGATTCGAAATCCCCGCAAAGATGAAGCCTGCCCCGGTGCATCACCTTGATCGCTTCGAATCTTCCCACTCCGGCAAGGCCGGAGGCGGCGACAATGTGGGTTTCGGGGAAGGCCCTCAGGCAGGTTTCGATGAGCATAACCTTCGCCTCGGCAGCGTCGAAGGCTTCCACGATTACCTGGCAACCCGCGAAAATTCGCCCTGCGGTTTCCGGATCGATGCGCGACCTATGGGTGGTAATCTCCGCTTGGGGATCGATGGCAACGAGGTTTTCCTTCAATGCGTCCACCTTGAATCGGCCTACCTGGGAAAGAAAATAATATTGCCGATCCAGGTTGGAGCGGGTGACTTTGTCGAAATCGGCGATGATGAGCCTATGAACCCCCGCTCTTACGAGGGAAGCGGAGCAGTTGGAACCGAGTCCGCCGGCTCCGGCAATGCCTACCACAGCCTTCGCGAGGAGTTTTCTCATTTTCTCCCGATCCATGATCATAAACCTAGCCCATGCGAGGCCCCGGGCGCAAGCCGAACTTGAACAAGAGGGATTTTTGCTATAGCTTATGCCTGTTATTCTATATGTACTTAAATCGGCAAGGAGTGTCGTATGGATACAGTGTTCTGGTCGGCCCGGCAGGGCGCGGAGTGGAAGACGAAGGTTGGCCTGGCTGAGATGCTGAAAGGCGGCGTCATAATGGATGTGACTAACGCCGCCCAGGCCAAGATCGCCGAAGAGGCGGGCGCCGCGGCGGTCATGGCGCTGGAACGAGTTCCCGCCGATATACGGGCCCAGGGCGGCGTCGCGCGCATGTCCGATCCGAAGATGATAAAGGAAATTCAAGACGCTGTTTCGATTCCCGTCATGGCCAAGTGCAGAATCGGGCATTTTGTCGAAGCTAGAATCCTCGAAGCCCTGGGGGTGGACTTTATCGATGAATCCGAGGTGCTCACCCCCGCGGACGACAGATTCCATGTTTTCAAGAATGGTTTCAAGGTTCCCTTCGTCTGCGGCTGCCGCGATTTGGGCGAAGCCCTGCGCAGGATCGGCGAGGGCGCGGCCATGATTCGCACCAAGGGCGAGCCCGGAACGGGAGACGTTATCGAAGCGGTCAAGCATATGAGAAGCGTGGTGGACGGCATCGCCAGGCTCAGCCGGCTGCCCGAGGAGGAACTCATGACCGCCGCCAAGGAGCTGGGCGCTCCCTTCGAGCTGGTTTGGGAGGTGGCGAAGACTGGAAAGCTCCCGGTGCCGAACTTCTCGGCGGGCGGGATCGCCACGCCGGCCGACGCGGCTCTCATGATGCAACTTGGCGCCGAATCGGTGTTCGTCGGCTCGGGTATTTTCAAGTCCGGCGATCCCGCCCGCCGCGCCAAGGCCATTGTGGGCGCCGTGGTGCACTATAAGGAACCCCAGATCCTGGCCGAACTCTCGGAGGACTTGGGCGAGGCCATGGTGGGCATCGGACTTTCCGAATTGGATGAACAGCAGCGAATGGCCGTGCGAGGCTGGTGACCCCGATGGTTGGATTTGCCTCGGACCGGAAACCCTCGGTAGGGGTTCTGGCCCTTCAGGGTGATTATGCCGCCCACAAGGCTGCTCTTCTGGAAGCCGGCGCCGAGGTTGTGGAAGTCCGTTCCGGGGAAGATCTGGCCAAGGTTCGGGCCATGGTTATCCCCGGCGGCGAAAGCACCGTCATGGCTTCTCTCATGGAACGTTTCGCTTTCCTCGAAGAATTTCGGCGCAGGATCCTTTCGGGGATGCCCGTCTTCGGCACCTGCGCCGGCCTGATCCTTCTCGCCGCCAGGGTGGAAAAATGGAACAGGCCAAGCCTGGCCG
Organism: Spirochaetales bacterium Spiro_12; assembly: GCA_001603165.1. Classification (GTDB taxonomy): domain Bacteria; phylum Spirochaetota; class Spirochaetia; order Treponematales; family Rectinemataceae; genus UBA2256. Next base: position 12,485 of record LVBN01000054.1, on the reverse strand, counting down.
TTCTCGATATCGATCTCAGGCGAAACGCTTACGGCACCCAGGTGGACAGCTTCAGGGCTCGACTGAAAACGAAGATCCCCGGTATCCCGGAGATTGAGGCGGTTTTTATACGGGCCCCTAAGATTCTGTCCTGCGGACCTGGAATCGAAATTCTCGCATTCCACGACGGCGCCCCGGTCCTGGTTCGCCAAGGCTCGATTCTAGGGGCCAGCTTTCATCCAGAGCTTGTCCCCGGCGCCCTGATCCACCGCTGGTTTTTAGACAGTTTTTAATTCCTTGATCCTTGTTGAAGGAGGAGTCGCGCGGGCATCCTTCCTAAGTCCTTCGTTCCTTGCGCCGATCACGACAAGGTTCGAGGGACTAAACAAGGCTCAGGAAACTTAATAAAAATATATCTAATTTTTTAACTTATCCTCTAACCAGAATCAACAGGTCGTGATATAATTAAAAAAATATATATTAGGAGTCCTCATGATCGTCAAGGAAGTGAAAAAACATGCCATGCAGGAAGCCGCCAACGGGGAGGCGAGGGTTCCATTTTCGACCGAAGACAGGGTGTTGCTGGAACGTTACTTTCTTGTTGCCGAAATGATCAGCCGTTGTTGTGGCTCGGGCTGCGAGGTTCTTATCTATTCGTATGAGGATTATGGTAAAGCGATCATCAAAATCATTAACGGTCATGTCTCGGGCAGAAGCCTCGGCGATCCCATTACCGAGTTCGGTCTCAAGCGCGCCAAGGCCGCCTTTGAAAACCAAGAGGATATCACCGGCCCGTATTTGGCCCGGACTATGGGCGGCGCCCTTCTCAAAGGCATTACCATGGTGATACGGAACGAAGAAAATCGACCGATCGGCGCCTTTTGTATCAATATAGACCTCTCGATCCCCATGGAACGCTTCGTGAAGGAATTCCTGTTATCCATCGACCAATCCGCCACGGCCGACGAGATTCTGGTACCCGACCTGAGCGAAAAGGTGGCCACGGTTTTAGCCGAGGAAATGGATGCCCTGTCCAGGGTCACCGGCGTCTCGCCCAGTAAGAAGAATAGAAGGCTCGTCACGGCCCTGGAAGGCCGGGGCGTATTCGATATCAAGGGTTCGGTGGAGCTGGTGGCGGGAACCTTGGGGGTCACCAGACACACGATTTACAAATATCTTCGGGAATTGAAAAACCCTCCATCAATCAACGGTTAGAGACTGCGGAACAAGGAGAACGGAACATGTGTCAAGAAGCGGCCGCCACTGTCCTTATGCCCGGCGCCTTCGGAGCTTACTCCCAGGCTGTCAAAGCCGGTAATTATGTGTTTTTGTCCGGACAGCTGGGTGTGGACCCCGCCACCGGCAGGCTCGCTCCCGGAGGGGTCGAAGCCGAGACCCGCCAATGCCTGGCCAACATGAGGATGATCCTGTTTCAGCTCGGATTGACAATGAGCGACGTGGCTAAGACGACGGTCTTCCTGCGGGATATCGCCGATATCGATCGGATGAATTCCGTCTATGCCGAGGCCTTTGGGGCGCACCGACCCGCGCGAAGCACCGTGCAAATCGTCGCACTCAATAAAGAAGCCTCGGTGGAGATCGAAGCGATCGCTTACCTTGGTAATGAGGAATAGGGTTTCCTCCTAAGCGCCGATAGCCTTCAGGTCTGGGCTTCCAGTTCCTCGGGCTTTTCCATGGCCTCTATTTTGCTGACAAGCAGCTTGTCGATTCTGTTTCCATCCATATCGACGATTTCGATATGCAGCCCGGCCCATTCGCAGGCTTCGCCGGCCTTGGGAATGGAGCCCATGCAGAAAAGCACAAGCCCCGCCACGGTATCGTAGGCGTTGGTGTCGAAGGCGCTTTCGTTCACTTCGAGCGCCTCGGCGAATTCGCCGATCGTCAGTGCTCCATCCACCAGATAGGATCCATCTTCCCGTCTGACAAGTCCGGCTGTTTCTTCGGATTCGTTCTGGTCGAGCCCGGCGAGCACAGAGAAAAGAAGGTCCGGGACTGTCACCAAGCCGGAAATACCTCCGTATTCGTCAACGATGAGGCCTGTCCGCGCTTCCTTATCCTTTAGTATAGCCAAGGCCCGCAAGGCCGAAATCGATTCCGGAATCAGCACTGGGGCGCTGAGCTGGGCCTTAATATCGAAGGGCTTTCCGGAGGCCATGATCGCCAGGGTTTTGCGCATATCCAGCATGCCCACTACGCGGTCCAGGTCGCCTTCCACGGCGGGAAGACAGGCATAATCGGAATTGGCGAGTATTTCCTCCCGCAAGACCGCCTCGTCGTCATCCAGGTCGAGGGTCACCACATCGGTGCGAGGGGTCATGAAGGCTGTCACCCTTCTGTCGTCCAGGTCCAGGACCCCCTCCACCATTTCCTTTTCGGAGTTTTCGAAAACCCCCGATTCCGCCCCCTGGGCGATGAGCACCATTACCTCGTCCTCGGTTACCGTCGGTTCCGAGTGTTTGCCGTAGCCGAGAAGTTTGATGACTAGATTGGTCGCTCCGGAGAGAAACCGCGCCAAGGGAGAAAAAGCTGCGCTGACCGCCGTTAGGGGTCGTATGACCGCCGCGGCGATGGATTCGGGCTTGGAGAGGGCCAGGTTTTTGGGTACGAGCTCACCCAGCACGACCGAAACGAGGGTTGTAAGCAATACCACGACTATGACCGAGAGGCTCTGGGCGACGCCGGAGAGAGCTGGAAAGCTTTTGAGCCAGATCTCCAGGTTTCTGGAAACGGTCGCGCCTCCCACCGCTCCGGTGAGGATGCCGATAAGGGTGATAGCCACCTGTATGGAGGAAAGATAGGGAGCGGGCTGCTCCGCGGCGGCCAAGGCAAGGGTATAGTTCTTTTTCCCCTGGTCGGCCTCGTGGCGAAGCCGTGCTTTGCGGGATGAGACGAGGGACATTTCCGCGAGGGAAAAAAAGCCGTTGAGCAGGATCAGGGCGAGAATTATGGCGATTTCAAGCAACATGGGGCGCCTCGCGGCGGTGGGCTAAGCGGGAAAATGGGCACCAAGGCCTGGTGCCGTTGCTACTGAAGGGGTCGGCTTCGGCGGAGGGAGCCTCCACCGTATCGGTATGCTGTTCGTTCATGGCGAAAAGAATAGCAGAAAAGCAACGGCTCGTCGATAGATCGAGTTCGTTGCGTCATTGTATAGTAACGATATGGTTCTACGACGCGGCCTCGCGCTTCTTCTGCTTTGCGCCCTCGCATCGCTGGCAGGGGCGCAGCATTCCGATACGGTATTTCCCCCCGAAGACCCTTTGCGCAGAGTAGTCAAGCCAATCCAAATCGGCATGGAAGCTTTTTCATCCAAAATGGAGGCGATAAAGGCCCTGGGCAGGGAGCCCCTGGGCCTGGTTCTTGCCGGCGGTTCCGCCAGAGCTTACGCCTACATCGGCATGCTGGAGGTCTTGGAGGAGCGGGGGATTTATCCCGACTTTATCGTTGCGAATTCCATGGGAGCCATCATCGGTCTCTTGTACGCCGCGGGCCTTTCCCCCGCCATGATCGGCGAACTCGTGACCACTGTTTCAATCGAAAAGTATTTCGATTTGGTTTTCCCTTTTAACGGCGGATTGATTAACGTGGACGCCTTCGAGGCGATAATGAAGGACCTGATAGGCGAGGTGGATATATCGGAACTTCCCATACCGGTAATCATCACCGCGGAAGACCTCAACACCCGCCGCAAGACCGAGATTGCCGCCGGGGACTTTAGCCGGGTGATGAGTTCCAGCTTCGCCATGCCGGCTATTTTCGAGCCGAAAGCCTTCGAGGATGCCTTAATGGTCGATGGCGGCTCCACGACCCTTGTCCCCATTGCGCAGGCGGTTCCCCATAGTTCTTTGCTCATCGTCGCGACGGCGTTGTATAACAGGCCCCTGTCCTATGGAAATCCGATAACGGTCCTTAATCGGGTGTTCGATATCGGCAAGACAAGGACGGGAATGGAGGATTTGCTTTCGGCATCTCCCTTCATAATCCGCAACGATGTGGAAGGCATTTCCTACATGGAGTTCTCCCGTCCTAAGGGAATTATCCTTCGGGGCAGAGAAAGCGCCGAATCGGCGATGGACGATCTTGTCCGCTGGCTTCCTCCCGAAGCCGTACAAAGCCGGATCTCCCCGGATTTGGAGGCGAAAAGGAAGCATTATAAAGAAACCTTGGCGCCTAAACTGGATGCCTATCGGAGGGGGGCCCTGCCGCGCTTGGATGCCAGCCTGCGCCTAAGCCCTTATTGGGGCCTTTTAAGGCCTATACAGCCGGCGTACGTGGGAATAGACATGTTGGGATTCGGAGGGCTGGGAATCAGACTCGCGGCGGGCGGCACCAGAGCCTTTCTCGGCGGACTTGTCGGCCTTGGCTCCGCCCAGAGCGGCAACTGGGCTGTTACCGCAGAGCTGCTGACCAATCCCTGGGATAGCCTGATATGGGGAAGCCAGCTACGTATGCTGGGAGACTTCGGCAACGACTTCCCTTATCTAAAGCCGGAGAGCCTGGGGCTTTCTTCGGGTCTTTGGTGGGAACTGGGGGAGGAGAATAAAAAACTAGAACCCTTTGTATCCACAAACCTTGAGTACGAATTGACATCAGGCAATTTGGGCTGGGAAACCGAGACAGGGCTGTCCGTTGCCGCCTTGTCCCTTGGCGGATCCTCTGGTGCGAAAGAAGGTATCGGCAACGCTTCGTCATATTATTCGCTCCGGGCCTCGGCTTTCGCTCAAGGCGGGGCCCTGCCCTTTGGCTGGGGCCCTTCGCTTGGATTAGGAGCCGGGCTTTCCATCGCGGATAGCGCTTGTCTGCGAAGCAAGGTGTCGGGGCGCTCTGCGCTCAACGGGGCGGGTATGGGAATAGGGCGCTGGGAATTATATAGAGGCAAGGCGCCGAATATTCTGGCGGCCTTTTCTTCCACGGCGTCCATAGAGCTTGCCTGGTATGCCAGGGCCCTGGAATTCGACGCGGGGGAGTTTCTTTTAGGTGATTCCGTCGAACTCGGACCCTACATCGATTTTCTTTGGTATACAAGCGACGGTTACCCCTCGTCGAAGGCCGATTTTTTGCCTAAGGCATTTACCGCCGGACTTAGCCTTTCCGCCACCCTGCGCATCGCGGGGCTGAATCCTCTCGAGCTTTCGATTTTTGGGGGAGTAAGCGATCTGGGCGACTTTTCTTTTGGAATCAAGTCGGGACGACTCTTCCCCGCCGGATATTGAAGAGGAAATCCTAGAACTCGCCCGCCCCTGCCTCGCTCTTGCTCAGGGGGTTTTTGAAGCGCCAGAGCAGAAGGGCGACGAAGAGCAGGTTGATGGCGCTCGCCGCCGCGAAAAGATTCCACTTGGGATTCCCCGAGGCGACGGAACCCACGTAGGAGTGGAGCTTCACGCCGATGGTGTAGAGCCTGTCGTCGCCGAGGAACACCAGGGGCACCAAAAAACCGTTCCACGCGGAGATAAAGGCCGCCATCATCGCGGCGGCGAGCGCCGGCGCGCAGAGGGGCAGAAGAATGCGTCGCAGATACCCGAAGGCGCCCATGCCCTCCATGGCCGCGGCCTCCTCGTAGCTGGGCGGAAGCCGGTCCAGATAAGCTTTGAGGCTGAACACGGCGAAGGGCAGGGCGTGGAACAAATAGACGGTTATCACCGGGGTGTATCCGCCCAAAAGCCCCAAGATCCTGAAAACAATGAAAAGAGGAATGAGGGAGTGAATTCCTCCGGCCATTCCCAGGGCTTCCAGAAAGGCGAAAGCCCTGGCGCTCCGCGCCTTGCCCGCCCTGGAAAGCCAGAGGGCGGCGGGGAGCGAAAAGAGGGGGGTCAAGAGCGCCGTGATGCCGGCCGCCAATAGGGTGTTCAGAAAATAGCCGAGAATCCCCTCTTCCGCCAGGACGGCGCGGTACGGCCGGATCGATAAAAAGCGGGGTACGAGGGCATCGACGAAAACAGCCGAGAGCTCCGAGAAGGATAACCACAAAAGAACATAGATCACCAGACCGGCGGATAGGGGGGCGGCGACTTGTGCCAGCAAACTTGCCCCCTTCCAGAGCAACTCCGGAATAAACCCAAACGGGGCGCGGCCTGCCGGGCCGATCCCGTCTCCGGATTCGCCGTGGCCGTTTGCCCCGATGCGACGATCAAGTTCGACCCGAACCCTGGACTCGCCCTGATCGCCGGTTTCGGCGCGGACGATACGCTTTTTGAACCGAAGCCACAGGAAAACCAGGAGGGTGACCAGAAGCCCCACCGCCACCGCGTAGGCCGAGGCGACGCCGTAGTCGTCCTGGTTTCTGAAAGCATCGTAGAGAAATATCTCCAGGGTCGTCGTGGCGCCCACGATATTTTTCCCGGTTATGCCTCCTAAAAAAGGAGGACCGCCGGCTGTCATCAGGAAGGGGACGGAGAATTCTTTGAAGGACTTAACAAAATCCAGGGCCCACATGAGCCCTATCGTGCCTTTGACCAGGGGGGCCTGAATGTTCCGGGCCAGGGCCCAGCCTTCGGCGCCGTCGATCCGCGCGGCTTCGAAGAAGCCCCTGTCCAGGCTTTTCATCGAACCATAGAGGGCCAGGACCACCAAGGGAACGCCCAGCCAAATATCGACCCCCAGGGCGGCGACGAATCCCGCCACCGGATCGGTGAGGAGATTTATCTCCCTCCCGAAGAGGGCGGAAAGCATGGATCTGCCCCCGCTCCCGTGGATAATCATCCGCCAGATAGGTATGGAAATAAAGGAAGGAATCCCCCAGGGCACGAGAATGGCGGCATAGAACAGCTTGAAGGATCGGCGGGCTTTGAAAAGAGCGCAGGCGAGGACGAACCCTATGCCGACCGAGAGACCCGCCGATAAAAAGGCCCAGAGAAGGCTAATGCCCAGGGAGAGGAGGAACGCCCTGTCTTCCACCAGGGCTCGAAAGTTTTCCAAGCCCGCCCAGCTCCGCAAGCCCCAGATATCGTGGAAGACTGACCCGTACCCGGCGGCGGCGAAGGGAAGCAGGCCCGCCGCCAGGACTAAGAGAAAGAGGGGGATAAGGGAAAGCCAGTAAAGCCTTGAAGGGCCCAGAACCGGGGATTTCATATACGAAACTGAACACTTTTCGCTGAAAAGCAACCCCGATCGGCCTTCCTGACCATGCGCCGCTCCCTCGAAGCTAGAAAAGCAAGCGGATGGAGGATACCCGTTTCACATTCTTTATACCCTCGGGAACCCGGGCGGCGTTTTTGTCCCAGACCAGCACCAGGGGGAACTCATCGGGTCCAAGGGAATCCGACTCCCTGTACATCGCCAGAATGATATCGTTGTTGTTGTCCAGGTCCCTCGAATCGAGCCTGATCGAGTAGCCGTCCTCGGCTACCACCTCCACTCCATAGCCTGCCCTGGCGGCCGCCGCGTCGTAGGCGAGGATGTCCGAACCCTGCTTGTGCGGGGCGTAGAGAGGATCGTCGGCGTAGGCCAGAAGGAGATGAAGCGGGAAGCCCTTATACTTAGCCTTGATATCCTTGCGTTCGAAGGCGACCTCCCGGCCGTGGCAGCTCACGCAGGACTGGACGGTGGAACGGTCGAGACTGCCGTCCTTCTTGCCCGAATAGCTCAGGGTGAAATCCTTGAAGCCTTCCTGCCGTACCACGATTTTCTTTATCATCTTGACCGAAGAGTGGCCATCGATGTTGGGCGCCGTCGGCCCGACCTTTATCGTCCTTATGTAGCCAGGATCCTTGGGCAGATATTCCCCGTCCAGCTTGAAGGCGAGAAGCCATTTCCCGTCGGATTCGTCCAGGATGAGCGAGCCAGGATAGGTCATTTCGTAGCCGTCGGTGGCGACGAAGGTCACCGAGTCCTGGGCCGCGAGTTCCATATAGCGGCCCAGGAGGGCCGAGAGGGAAACGCCGCCGTATGCGTTCGTGTATTTTGTGCCGGCGCTGGTGGTGTAGCTGCCGGTGCCCTCGCCGTAGGCAGGGTCCTTTTCCAGTTCGGCGAGGCTCAAGGAAGCCTTCGTCCCGTTGATATCCAGTTCCAGGGTAAAGGTTTCGGCTTCGGCGGAGGCCAGACCGGGCGCCAGGCTCGTGGAGATGGAAACCACATCCTTGACCCAGAGGTTCTTGGGCGCATCGCCGACGATCATCGGTTTGGCCAGGTAATCCCCTGCCTCCATATCGGCCAGAATGAGCGTCTGAGGGCCTATGTCCTTGGTGGAAAAACTGACCGAATAGCCGTCGGCGGCGGTCAGAACGATATCGTAGCCTTTTGCCCAGAGATCCGCGTCGAAACTGAAGGGATGGGTAGCGTCGCTGCCGTCCACCATGGCCAGGACGGCGCCCAGGCTAAGGCCCGAGTACTCGACGGATATTCCTTTTTTGTCCACGGTCTTGCGCAGATACTCCCGCCCCGCCGATTTAAGTTTCTGATAGTATGCCTGGCTGAGCGTGTCCTTCCTTCGGCCTTCGAGGGCAACTTCCCAATCCGCCGCGACGGAAGCCCCGCTGGCCGCATCGGCGGCGCTTTCTGCCGAACCGCCTGCGGGCCCAGGAGAAAGGGTTGCCGGCTGAATCTGCGGGGTCTGCCCGCCTTGGGCATTTTCAGTCGCTCGGGTTTCGCCGGCGGTCAGGCTCTTTTTTTGGGAACTGCAACCCGCGGGAAAGAAGGCGAAAACCGCAAGCAGTAAACCACAGAGCGCGAGAATCGCAGGCGCTCGCCCGCTTTTTTTTGTATACATCCTCTACTCCTTTGCCCTTTATTTCATCCGCAGGTTGGCATCGATAAGGCGCCGTGCCTCCGCGAGCGCTTTATCGGGTTCCATTACTCCGGAGAAAATGAAGCGAAGCATTTTCCACATGATGTTCTTGTACGTGGCGTAGCCCGGACCCGGAGGGATGACCAGCCCGATCTCGGCGCTCCGCGAAAGCTGCCTATGGTAACGATTGCTCCCCCTGGCGGCTTCCCAGGCCTTTTCGTTGGCCGGTATCTTGGATAGGGCGGCGGCGAAGCGTTGCTGCGCGCCGATACCGCTCAGATGCTCGAGCAATCGCTGGGCGCTCACCGGCGACCGGGAGGAACGGCTCATGGCGAAACCCTTGAAATCCAGCAAGGGAGCCACCGGGCGACCGGTGGACACCACCCGGGGGTAGGGAGCGACGGCGAAGGGCAGGCCTATGCGCTCGAACTCGGGAATGGAGTAGGAACCGCTTAAGATCATCCCGATCTCGCCGGATGCGAACCGTGCCATCATGGCGTCCCGTTCCAGGGCTGCGATCCGGCCCGACTTGATCATGTCGAGCATCCAGGCGAGAGCCCTTTTGGTTCCCGGATCGTCGGGGCGGACGCCCCCGTCGGGGTCGCTAATGCTCGCCTTGCCGAAGCCCGAGGCGAAGGAGAGCAGCCAATAGGCCGAATACAGATTCCATGATAGGGGCGTCCGCCCCTTGGCCGCCACCGAGTCGGCTATCCGCTCCAGATCGTCCAGGGTCCAATCGTCGCGGGGGGCTTCGGGAACGAGCCTTGTATTATAGAATACGAGCTGGCTGTCGAAGTAAAAGGGAAGGGCCCAGAGTCTTTCATCGATCCGAAAGGCCTCCTTGCCCTTGGCCGAAAGTTCGCCTGTCTCGATTCTGTCCAGGGGTTGCAAGGCCTGGGCGCTCAAAAAATCCGCGAGATTGTCCGATTGAATCATGACCAGGTCCGGCGGCCGGCCCCCGCCTCTGAGCGTCGTCAGGTACTTCGCCCTGGTATCAGGGACGTCCACAGCCCTGATTTTGGCTCCGCTGAGCATGGACCAACGTTCCAACTCGGTCTTGAGTTCCGGTACCCCTTCCCAGGAGAGCCAGACCTCGAGTTCCCCTTCTTCCGCCCTGTCCCCGTGGATGGAAAGTGAGCGCAGATCTTTATGGCGAGTACCATCGGCGTAAAAATCCCAGGTCCCCTTTTCGGATGGAATGAGAAAAAAACCTTTCAGCCTTTCGGCAAGCGTTTCATCTTGCCACAGCCTCGTGGTTTTCCCATGGAGACATTCGAGCTTCCATGCGTCGATGAGGGGCGGCAGGAGTTCCGAAAGGGCGAGACCCTGTTCATACCCCAGGTCGGTGGGAACCAGGTAGCATAATCCGCGAAGCGTGACTTCATCAGGCAAGGAACGAGACGTGCCGTTGAGGTTGAGCTCGAAGGCCGACAGGGATGAAATGCCTGCGAGGGCCATGGCTATGACGAGAAATACCGCCCCGAACCGAAATGGTCCGGGCGTCCGGCGATCCATGCTTCCCCCTTTTCAAACACGGAAGGCTGCGCCGTTTTCAGCGCAACCCAATGGCGCTCGACCGTGGACCTGGGCCGAAAGATGCCCCCTTCCCCGCGGCCTTTAGGATCGAACGCTCGGTGGAATTTAAAGACATACTACGCCAGCTTTATCGGACAGTCAAGAAAAGCTGTATTGAGGGTCCCAAACGCGCCCGGGCTGAGCGGAATTAGGTGTTGCAGAGTCTATTAAATAGGGTTATGATCAAAACGATCGCATTTAAAACTTTCTACAAATATTCATCACAAGGAGAAAAACATGAAGAAAGCGATTGCGGTACTGCTACTCCTGGCCGTGGTAAGCTTCGGTGTCTATGCCCAGGGCAAGACCAACATGGACAAAGGTGACTTCGCGGCCAGTATCGGTCTCAATTTCGGCTGGGGCTTCGGCGTGGGCGGCGGGGTCGAGATGATTCTCGCCCGGTGGGACATCGCCGACACGATTCCCATCACCTTCGGCGTGGCGGGCAAAGCCGGCTTAAGCTTAACGCCTTGGTTCGAGACCACCATCGCGGCGCTTGGGACCGCCCACTTCGGTCTGGCCACCTTCACCGAGCTTCCCGAATGGGCACGGAAATTCGATTGGTACACGGCTCTCGGGCTCGGGCTGGGGCTCGGCGGCGGTACCGGCTTGGGCATAGGAATTGCGACTGGAGGCGGCGTGAGCTATCACTTCAATTCCCGCGTCGCGCTCATTGCTGAGTCCATCTGGGCCGCCCATTTCAATAGGTATTCCTACGGCTTCTCGACCATCGGCGTCCAGTTCAAGCTGTAAAGATCAGCCGACGGCGACCTGAAAAGGGTTTTTCTGCGCCCTTCCCCCTTGGGGGAGGGGCTTTTTTCTCTTCGTCTTTTGGACAATTGACGCTTGACAGAAGCTATCGCCCCAGGCTACAGTGCGCTCCAAGGAAATACCGATGAGAAATATTAAAGATTCCTTATGTTTCATGCGCAGCGGCCTAAAGAGGCCGCGTTCTATCGTCCTTTAAACCCCCTCAATTCGACAACCATCCAAACACGATCCGCCCTCAACCCCGAAGCCGCGGTTGCGGCGATCACGTTGTGTTCGCTGAATAAGCGTTTCGGTTCCCATGTGATCCTCCGGGACGTGTCGCTCTCGGTTCCTTCGGGAACGATATTCGGCATAATCGGGCGGAGCGGGGCGGGCAAGACAACCTTGATTCGAATCGCCTCCTTGCTCGAAAAGGCCGATTCGGGCGAGCTGTTCTATGGCGGAGAAGCTGTTTCCGGAGCCCGGGGACAGGCCTTGCTGGATGCCCGGCGCAAGGCCGGATTCGTGTTTCAAAACTTCAACCTTTTCGCTTCCAGGACTGTGTTCGGCAACGTCGCCTTTCCCTTGGAAGCGGCGGGCTGGGCAAAGCCACGCATCGAGGAGAGGGTCGGGGAGCTGCTCGAACTGGTGGGCCTGGCCGATAAGACCGGCAGGCCGGCCAACAGGCTCTCCGGCGGAGAACGACAGCGGGTGGCCATCGCCCGAGCTCTGGCCAACCATCCCAAGATTCTTTTCTGCGATGAGGCCACCAGCGCCCTCGATCCTGAGACGACCCGCTCGATCCTGGATCTGGTCCAATCCTTGAGCCGCCGTTTCGGGCTCACGGTGCTCATGGTAACCCATCAGATGGAGGTGGTGCGGCGGATCTGCGACGATGTCGCCATACTTTCCGCCGGCTCCATTGTCGAGAGCGGCTCGGTGGCTTCGGTCTTCGCCAATCCGCGCAGCGAGATGGGGCGCCGTATCGTCGGGGAGGTGAGCCATGGCTGAAGTCATCGCTCTTGTCGCCCGACCTTTCTGGGAAACACTGCTGATGGTCTTTTCCTC
>LVBN01000054.1:0-338 GCA_001603165.1 Spirochaetales bacterium Spiro_12 | reverse complement strand
AAAAAGGTGGCCGATCGGCTGATCAATACCCTGCGATCCTTTCCTTTCATCATCCTCATGGTCCTGGTGCTCCCTCTTTCCCGTCTTATCGTGGGAACCAGCCTGGGGACCGTCGCGGCCATCGTGCCGCTTTCGGTGGCGGCCAGCCCCTTCGTGGCCCGGATAGTCGAGGCTTCCCTTTCGGAAATAGATCCGGGGGTTCTCGACGCGGCGATATCCTCGGGAGCCTCGAAGCGGAGGATACTCTTCGCCATCCTCATACCCGAGGCGCTGCCCTCCCTGGTTTCGGGGCTTACCCTCACGATGATCACCCTGGTGGGCTATTCCGCCATGGCCGG
>LVBN01000053.1 GCA_001603165.1 Spirochaetales bacterium Spiro_12 | reverse complement strand
ATCTGGGGGTGGGTATGAGGGGGAGGTGAAGGCGGAAGGGGTACCGGTGGAAGTAGGGGGAGGGGTGGTCTATGGGGATATAGAAGGGAAGGTGAGGTATGGGGGGGGAGAGGTCTGGGTAGAGGCTGGGCGGTTGGGGCTTCGGTATGAAGGGGAGGGGGAATATCCGGCGTTGAGAGCGGAAGGGGTGAGGTACGAGAAGGGGGAATTGCGGGTAGAGCGACTGTTGGTGAATGGGCAGGGATACGGACTGACCGGCAAGCCTGGGCGAAACTGTCCCGGCCGGGAGCCGCTTGCCGGACATCAAACTCGCCGGAAATTTCAACGGCTTAGCGAATTCCAACGAGAGCTATCTTTTCGATGCGCTGTATTCAGGCGACGTAATCGATGCAAAGATTGATTTTAAAGGCTTTTCCTTGTCGAGGTTCGCTCCCGAAGACTTTAAGGGCGAACTGCGAGGGAGGCTAAACCTAAAAGGAGCTTTGGATATTTCCGTCTTGGATATCTCTGCTTTGGATGGCTTAGCCCTGCCATGGGGCAGACTGCCCAGCCTGTCGTTGGAGACAAGCCTTGATAATGGGGAATTCAAGAATCGGCCTTTGGCCTTGAGCCTCAAGGCGAGCCTCGTCGGGGGAAAACTGAGCCTCGAAGCACCTTCAATAGACTATGCCGGGCACCGCATTGAAAAATTGGCTGCCCAGGTAGCCTTGCAGGGAGGCAAGGCCCAATTTGTCGGTGATTATCGAAAGAACCTCGGAGCGCAAAAGCTGGAAGCCACCATCGTTGGAGACGCGGAGTTCCGTTTTGAAGGCGGCGCTACGGGGCTGGCTGCCAAAACTTTTTCCACCGAATTCAGCGGAACCCTTGCGAATATAAAGTTTCATGAAACCTTGGTGAGGAGTTGGACGTTTTCTGGTTCATATGGGAATGAAGGCTTTGAACTACAGGGGGGAGGCGGGGACCTGCGAGCGGCTCTTTCTCCCGATGGTTCTTTCGAACTGTCCCTGGATGACGACTTTCCCATTCTCGCCAGCGCGAAGGGACGCATGGACGGTAATCTCCTTTCGGCAAAGGTGGATAATATCCGAATAGATCTTGCCAAATTCGGCTCTTTTCTTCCTATAGAGAACATAAAGGTCCTGAATGGGGATCTCACGGGTTCTTTGACCATAAACGGACCCCTGGTCGATCCCGAGATAAACGGCGCATTGGCTGTGCGAGGCGGCGTCTTTGAGTCCACAGCCTTGCTCAAGGATCGGTTTGGACCTTTTAATAGTTATGTCAATTTCAATGGCAGAAACGTCGAGCTGATTCCGACGGTGATTCCTTTGAGCACCGGATCAGTGGAGGTATCCGCCTCGGGGCTTCTGGATAACTGGACCTTGTCCGACCTGGGATTCAATGTTGTGACCCGGAATGATTCCGTGGTGGTGTTGTCCACCAAGATCGCGGGAATAACCCTTATCGATGCCAGGGCGCAACTGAACATAGCACTCAGCCTGGACGCCGGAACATTGGTGGCGACAGGTTCGGTGTATCTAGATAGAGGGCAGGCTTTGATCGATCCCCAGGGTTTCGGCCCCGAAACCCAGCAACCGATAGATCCCAACGCCCCGACTTTTAGGATAGATGCCTCCATAAGCTTCGGGAAGCAGTTGGAAGTCTATCTTCCGGATGCCAATCTGCCCCTCATACGGGGCTTTACGCTGCCTAAGAGCCTCTTGTACTTGAAATTCGATTCGGGCTCCGGGGAATTCACCCTCGACGGAGCTATCGATCTACGTTCCGGCTACGTGTTCTACTATCTCAGGAACTTCTTTATCCGCAGCGCCACCATCGAATTCGCCGAGAATAGCAACAAATTCAACCCCCTTGTTACCGTGGACGCCGAGCTCAGGGAGTCGGGAAGGGAAGGATTGGTGCGTATCAACCTTTCGACCGAAAAAGCCCCCCTTTCCAACCTCAATCCCCGGCTCAGCTCGATTCCCTTCTATAGCGAAACCGAGCTTATCGCCATAATGTCGGGGGGAGTCCTGGCGGTGGATACTTCGAAAAGCCTTACCATACGGGAAGCGGCCATCGCGTCGTCGGAATTCATTCCCCAGCTGAATATTTTCAAGAGTTTCGAACAGCGGGTGCAGAAGGCTCTGGGGATGGATATCGTGTTCATCCGGTCTTCCTTTATGCAGCGCTGGCTTTTGGATTTGACCAAGCCCTCATCCGAACCCAACGCCGAGGACCCTCTGGCCAGGTACCTGGACCAAAGCGAGCTTTACATAGGTCGGTATCTCACCGATTCGGCCTTTTTCCATGCGAGCCTGCGTTTTAGAGAAGACCCCCTTGTGAGTTCCTCCCGATTGCGTCTAGACTCCGAATTTGGTATTGAGCTCGATTCGCCTTTCGGACAGATAAATTGGAGCATCACGCCCTTTCTAGGAGAGGGCTCATTAGTCAGTGGACAGGAATTAAGCCTCAGCTGGCGTTTCGTGTATTAGCGAGGACGAGGATATAGTAATGAAAAGAACAGTGGGAATAATCGCAGCCTTTTTACTCCTAGCCCTCAGCGGATCCCTGGTGGCTCAGGAAACCGACGCGGAATGGTTTTGGAATAAACCGATCGAATCCATTCGATGGGATGGACTGAAAAAAGCCAATAAGTCCGAGCTGGACAGTCTGCTCAGAAACTATGTCGGCAGTCCTTTCACTCCAGAGCTGTGGCTCGAAATGCAGGCTAAACTATATGAATTGGACTGGTTTGAAACTATCGAACCCCAGGCTATCGCCCTGGACGAGACCAAGCTCAGGCTAGCGCTTCTCTTTGTCGTTAAGGAAAAACCCTCGGTTCTTTCCGTTCGTCTATCGGGTAATTCCGGGCTTCGTAGTTCGGAAATTCTCGCTGTCATATCCAGCAAGGCGGGGGATATTTATAACGAAAGCAAGGCGAATCTGGACGATATGGCGATAAAGAAGCTGTATCTCGAAAAAGGTTACCCCGATGCGGAGGTATCGCATCAAATCGTCCCCAGCTCCGACCCCTCCCTTTTGGTACTCAATTTCGACCTCAAGGAGGGGGGGCAGGTCGCTTTGCGGAGCATCAGGTTCTCCGGGAACACTTCGATATCCGAAAGGACGCTGAAGTCTCAAATGAGCCTTAAGGAAGCGGCCCTTTTCCAGAGCGGCGCATTCCAGGAGGCGAAGCTCAACGAGAGTAAATTGGCGATTATCGATTATTATCAATCCAAGGGGTATGTGGACGCGAAAATAATCGACGTTTTCAAAGAATACGAAAAAGAGGATGACAGCGGAAAAAACTGGCTTATTCTAACCATTGCCGTTTCCGAAGGAAAACAGTGGAAGTTTGGGGGTATTTCATTTAATGGCAACGATATATTTGAAGAAAGCCGACTCCGAGACCTCGTATCCTTAAAGGAAGGTGCTATTCTCAATTACAAGCGGCTTGTACAGGATAAGCAGAAGATCGACAATCTCTATTACGAATCTGGTTATATCTATAACCAGATTGCCATGACCGAGAATCGCAACGAAGCCGAAGGTAGTATCGCCTATCGGATTTCCATCGTAGAGCGCGACAGGGCCCACATAGAAAGCCTGAGTTTCAAGGGGAACGAAAAAACCAAAAATTTTGTCCTGGCCCGAGAGGTGCCCCTGGAAGAGGGCGATATCTTTTCCCAGACTAAAATCATCGAAGGTTTAAGAAATTTATACAACCTCCAGTATTTTTCCAACGTCGAACCCCAGTTTTATCAGGGAAGCGCCGAAAACCTCATGGACCTTGTGGTCAACGTGGAGGAAATGAGCACCGCGGATATTCAATTCGGAGTCACCTTGACCGGCTTAGGCAGCAAGGACAGCTTTCCGGTCTCGGGATTCGTCAAGTGGAACGATAGAAATTTAGGCGGAATGGGGCGCAATCTGGCGGTAAATCTGACCCTTTCTCCCTCCGAGCAGAAGATAGAGACATCGTTCAGCGAGGGCTGGCTTTTTGGAAAGCGTATCTCCCGGGGCTTTAGCTTCGGTTTTAGCCACAGTTCCGAGACGACAGGTCAGGACATAATCGCCCCGATCTTCACCGATGAAGACATTCCTGATCCGTTCACCTCCTTGGTGAGTGGCTCGGGACAATGGAGCGGTTCTCTTTCCTCGATCCCGGATCAGTACCTCATGCCCTACGAGAACTGGGACTTCAGCCTTGGCTTCAATTTGGGCTATACGCAAAAGTATCGGTTCGGCGACCTGGGCGTTGCCGGCGGGGTAAGCTCAGGGCTCGACATGATTCAGTACGACGATACGAAATATCGGCCCTACGAAGCCGAGTTCAGAAGTACCAACGGCCAGTGGCTCCTTACTGACAGAATTTACGGAAGGTTCTATCTCAACAACCTCGATTATTGGTACAACCCTTCCTCGGGGTATTACGCCGGCCAACGGCTTACCCTTACGGGAGTTTTGCCCATTGAGCGTCAGCACTATCTCAAGTCGGAAACCAAGCTGGAGGCATACCATACCCTTTTTAAGATTCCCTTAAGCGAAACGTGGAACTTCAAATGGGTTCTCATGGCCCATACGGGATTCCAATCGCTTTTCGGCCAACCCTGGTACCCTTTCAAAGTCACTAAAGACTGGATCAGCTTGGACGGTACCTTCAATGCCCGGGGCTGGGACGAGCTTTATGGCGCCAAGGGGGTCATGCTTTGGGAGAATTCGCTTGAATTACGTATGCCTATCGTCGAGCAAATGCTCTGGCTTGACCTTTTCGTGGACGCCGGGGCGATGAAAACTGAGACCGGCATGTTGGATATGACTCTCGCAACCCCCGCCGCCATTCCCAATACGGGATTTTCTTCCCTCGGCTGGAGCAATATGGCCTTCAGCACAGGCGCGGGGCTGCGCTTCACCATTCCCCAGTTTCCTTTCCGCTTCTATTTCGTAAAACGCTTCTCCTTCGACGGAGTGAATATAGACTGGAAGACCAAGGGCTGGGACTTCGACTTCGTGCTCAGCATCACCCAGCCCCTGTATTAAGACTGCACTATCGAATTGGGAGGTTTGTGTATGATACGGAGAGCCTCGGGGCTTTCTAGAAGGTATTTGCCGATGGTTTTCGCCGGGATCCTCATGATCGGCGCCGGCCTGCCTTTGCGGGCTCAGCAGATTACCAGGGTGGCGGTTCTGAATATGGGAAGAGTTCTTGCCGCTTTTCCCATCGATCAGGATTCGTTGAAGAAATTCGAGGCGAAAAAAGCGGAGATTCAAGCCGAAATCAACGCGAAAACGGCGGAGCTGCGGGAGTTGAGCGCCCGGAAAACCGAGCTGGAATCCATGGGGGCCGTCTTGACCGCCGAGCAGTACGGAAAGGAAATTGAGAGGAAAACCGCGGCGATCAAGGAATTCGCCGCCCAGCGGCAGAACGAGCTGGACATCCTGGCGAAGGTCGTAGGCGCCAACCTGAGCTTCGTCCAGCGCTTGAGCTCGACCATAGCCCGGGTCGCCGAGGCCGAGGGCTATTCTCTCGTCCTCAATCTCGCGACCGAGGATAAAAAATCGGATCTTGTTTTGTGGAATAGCCCCTCGGTGGATATCACCGATAAGGTGATCCAAGCATTGTCCGGCGGGCAATAAAGCTGCGGCGGGGTCAGTGCTTTGGCTGAACGCGTGTCCATGCTGGACCAGTACCGGCGGATAAAAGCCCGGCACAGGGATGCGATTCTCTTTTTCCGCCTGGGCGATTTCTATGAAATGTTTTTCGACGATGCTGTGCAGGCCAGCGCTTTATTGGACCTTACGCTTACCAAACGCCAAGGTCAGCCGATGTGCGGCATCCCCTACCATGCCTATAAACCCTATGTCGCTCGATTGCTCAAGGCCGGCAAAAAGGTGGCCATCTGCGAGCAGCTGAGTCAGCCGAGTTCCCGGGGCATTGTCGAGCGGGACGTCATCGAGGTGGTTACCCCGGGGACGACGATCGAAGAAGACTTCCTGGATCAGGACAGCAATAATTACATAGTCTGCGCCTGCGCCCTCGACGGTCGGATTTGCGTAGCCAGCCTCGACGCATCCACCGGGGAATTCAGAGCCCATTCCCGGCCTGACGATGGGGCGGCGGGCGAGGAGTTTCTCCGCTCGGAGCTGCACAGGCTCTCTCCGAGGGAACTGATTATCCAGCAATCGCTCCACGATAGGCCTGGTTTGATGACAGCCCTCCGGGAACTCGAGAATCTGATGATCGAAAAACGGCCCGACTGGTCCTTCGATACCAAAACGGCGGCGGATACCCTGGCCCGGCGCTTTGGCGTGGCTTCCCTGAAAGGGTTTGGATTTTCGGGGGAAGACCCCGAACTCGCCGCGGCCGATATTCTCCTGACCTATCTCGATGAGAATCTCAAGGTCGGAAGCCCCCATATCAGCTCCCTGCTGCCCTACGACTCCCGGGAATACGTCGGCCTCGACGAGGCGACGAGGAGAAATCTCGAACTGGTTAAAAATCTCTCCGATTCCGGGAGAAGGGATAGCCTGCTGTCGGTGCTGGATAGAACCAAAACCGCCGGCGCCGCCCGTCGCATAAGGCAATGGATACTTCAGCCCCTCCGTTCCAAGGTTCGTATCGAAGCACGACTGGACGCGGTGGAATTTCTCTACCGGGAGCAGCTGGCTCTCAACGAGTTACGGAGAATCCTTTCCGGAGTGTTGGATACGGAAAGGCTCATAGCCAGATTGTCCATGGACAAGGCTCACGCCAAAGACATCCTGGCACTCCGGGATTCCCTGCGTTCCTCCCTGGCCGCCCTGGGGTTTCTGGACGAGAAGTCCGCGCCAGCCCTGCTTCGGGGGGCGGCGGGAGAGGATGCGCGAAATGACTGCGCCCAGGCTATCGACGTCATCGATACCTCGATAAAAGAAGATCCCTCGATTCTGCTGACCGAGGGTAATCTGATGAGGGAGGGGTATGACGCCGAGTTGGACAGGCTGAGGGCGATCAAGCAGAATTCGAATCGGGTACTGGAGGCTTATCTTGAGGAGGAAAGAACAGCTTCCGGCATTCAGAATCTCCGGATTCGCTACAACAAGATCATCGGGTATTACCTGGAGGTGAGCAAGGGCAAGCTCGACTCGGTGCCCGGACACTTTATCCGTCGCCAATCATTGGTTACCGGAGAGCGCTATACCACGGATCGGCTGGCGGAGATAGAAAGCGATATCCATGGAGCTACGGAAAAGATTGTCGAATTGGAAAAAAGGCTTTTCCTGGCTTTGAGGGAAGACTTGAAACGCTATATTCCCCCCATGGAGGCCATCGCCCAGGCAATTATACAAATCGACTGCCTGGCTTCCTTCGCCCAGGCCGCCACCGAGGGAGGCTACGCCAGACCGGTGCTGAACGATGGGAATGGGCTTTCTATACGGCAGGGAAGACACCCTGTCGTGGAGGCTTGCCTAGCCCCGGGGGCCTTTGTCCCCAACGATATCGAACTCGATGTGGAGACTAAGGGTTTTGCCCTCGTCACGGGACCCAATATGGCGGGCAAGTCGACGATTCTTCGTCAGACCGCCCTGATCTGCCTCATGGCCCACCTGGGTTCCTTCGTTCCGGCGGAGTACGCGGCCATCGGCTTGGTGGACAAGATATTCTGCCGGGTCGGGGCCCAGGACAATCTGGCCAGAGGGGAGAGCACCTTCCTGGTGGAGATGCACGAGACAGCCTATATCCTCAATACTGCCAGCAAGCATAGTCTGGTCATCATGGACGAGGTGGGGAGGGGGACGGGCACCCTGGACGGGGTATCCATCGCCTGGGCGGTCAGCGAGATGCTTTTGGACGACATTGGGTGTCGTACGCTGTTCGCGACCCACTACCACGAACTCACCTCCCTGGATCATCCCAGGATGCTCAACCTGAGCATGGCGGTGCTGGAGAACGAGGGGGAGATCGTTTTTTTAAAACAACTCAGGTCCGGCCCTGCCGCCGGTTCCTACGGATTACACGTGGCGGGATTGGCGGGAATTCCGGGACGGGTGCTCGAGCGAGCCCGGGAGCTTCAGGGACGCTTCGTCAGCTTGGAGCAGAACCTGGCCCGTTCCAAGGAAAAGCTTGAAGAGGGGGACGATACCGGCATAATCCAATCGGCCGGCGTTGGGAGTATCGCCGAAAAAAGCCTCGTTGCAAGGGATATCTGGAAGGCCGAGCTTTTTTCCGCCGAGGATATGGCCTTAGCCCGGATCCGTGGAGCCAATCCGGACGGCATGACGCCCCTGGAAGCGTTACAGTTGCTTTCCGAGCTGCATAAGACCCTGCAATAAACGGTTTATTCATTGATCTTTGAAGCGGCCGGCGGTTTCGCGGCGTAAAAGAAGGGTGAGCGGACTGGATTCGCCGGCGTCCGATTTAAGACGCCTTTCGCGACAAGGCTACAATCTCCTTCTTTCATGCCTTTTCCCCCATTACTGCCTTCTCTGTCATCGTCGCCTGGAACTGGGGCCCAAGCGGTCTCTGCCCCTCTGCGATGATTGCCGAGGAAAGATCCAAGTCCTGGACGGCGACCGATGCGGGTTCTGCGGAAGGCCTCTTTATTCCGAAAAAGAGCTTTGCCTTCCTTGCCGGGAAAGACAAAGTTCATGTGAGGGTATTGTGCCTCTCTTCCTTTATCGCGATGATCCGGCCAGGCTGCTCAAAGCGTACAAAACCGCAAAGCGGCCAAGCCTCGCCCCGTTTTTTACCGAACTCTTGGCCGAGCAAATACTGAGCCGCTGGCCGGGGCGCCCCATAGTGCCTGTCCCTCCGAGGGCGGAAAAAATTCGTCGTCATGAATGGGATCAGGTGGAAGAGATAGCCCGGCGATTGGAGCGAAAAGGCTTTCGGCTATTCAGGATGCTGCAAAGAAACCGGGGCAGGGAGCAGAAAAGCCTGGACAAGAAAAATCGAAGCCTGAACGCGAAGGAATCCTATACGCTCAAAACGGGAATGGTTGACAAGGCGGAGGGGCTCTCGCTCCTGCTGCTCGATGACATCTGTACCACCGGTTCGACAATAGAAGCTTGTGCACAATTGCTTTTAGGCGCCGGCGCATCGCGGGTCGCGGCTATAGTCATAGCCGCCGATTAGCGGGAAACCTCGTATCGCTCTTTCGGACTGCGGCTATTGACTAATCCATTGCAGAATACTACTATAGGCGCATGTAAAAAGCCCGGGATTCTTTTTAGTAATAAGGAGAGTCGTTCTACGACTCTTTTTTTTTGGCGTAGGGCCTGGGGCGCGGCCCATCGCCCGAAGACAGGGGCGGCAATCGCGCCGGCCCGGCTTTTAGAGGCGGCATGGTAGAAGACAGGGAAGTCGAAGACAGGATCGGCTCGATTCTTGAAAAAGCAGGGCTTTTTCTGCTGGAATTCGGTCTTGCCCGGCATCGGGGCGGACTAAGGGTGAAGGCGGTGATCTATTCACCCCAGGGTACGGGCACCGAGGAATGCACGAAAGCCTATAGGCTTATTCTTCCCCAGATCCAAACCCTTCTGGGGGTGCAGGATCCGGATATGGAGATTTCCAGCCCGGGGATCGACCGGATACTACGCGGCGAGCGGGAATGGAGAGCCTTCGCTGGCAAAGCGATAAAGCTGCTTTTGAAGGGATCGACCGAGTGGGTTCCGGGCCGGCTGCTTTCGTATTCGGAAGGCAAGATTGAGTTTCAGCAGGGCACGGAACGCGCCCTTATCGATATTTCGTCCGTCGCCAAGGCGCGATTGGATTCTATGTCCAAGGGAGAGTAAAAGATGGCATCTGATATGGCGGAAGCCATTCGACAGTTGATTAGCGAAAAGGGGATTTCCGAAGAACTCATCGTCAACACCCTGCAGGAAGCCCTTCTCGCGGCGTATAAAAAGAAGTTCGGCACCAGCGAGAACGCCGTGGTCCGTTTTAGGGAAAACTACGAGGGCGTGGACATTTACGCAAAAAAAGTCATTGTCGAAGAAGATGATCTGGAGGACGAGGTGCTTCAGATGTCCCTGGACGAGGCGCGAGGTTACGCCGAGGACGCCGAGGTCGGGGATATCATCGAATTTCCGGTGGATCCCCAGGAATTCGACCTCCAGTCGGTAATGGTGGCCAAGCAAACCACCAGGCAGAACTTCAGGGATATATCCAGGGATACGCTCTATGCGGAGTATAAATCCAAGCAGGGCGAGTTGATAATTGGATATTACCAACGGGAACGCAACAATGTGATTTACGTGGATCTCGGCAAGGTCGAGGGGATCTTTCCCAAG
The DNA here is from genome assembly GCA_001603165.1 of Spirochaetales bacterium Spiro_12. Classification (GTDB taxonomy): domain Bacteria; phylum Spirochaetota; class Spirochaetia; order Treponematales; family Rectinemataceae; genus UBA2256. The sequence continues at coordinate 5,757 of LVBN01000053.1, read as the reverse complement.
AAATACCAGTCCCCCAGGGAAGTCTACCATGTCGGAGACAGGATCAAAGCGCTCATCTACGAGGTGGACAAGGGCAAGAATGGGCTGCAGATAGTCCTTTCCAGAAGTCATGCGGAATTCGTCACCAAACTTTTGGAACTCGAGATTCCGGAGATTTACGATAAGACCATAGAGATATTCAAGATTGTCCGCGAGCCTGGGTATAGAACCAAGGTGGCCGTGTACTCCAAGCGGGACGATATCGATCCCGTGGGCGCCTGCGTAGGCCCCAAGGGAATGCGCAGCCAGCTTATCAGCCAGGAACTGGAAGGGGAAAAGATCGATTTCATCAAATACGATGTGGATCCCCGGCAGTTCATCAAGAACGCCCTTTCTCCCGCCGAGGTCAAGACGGTGCATATCCTGGACGAGGCCAAGCACAGCGCCTTGGCCATTGTCGCGGACAAGGAATTGTCCATCGCCATCGGCAAGATGGGCCAAAATGTCAAACTGGCCAACCGGCTCTGCGATTGGAGCATCGACGTCAAGACCGAGGAGCAGTACCTCCAGGATGGCAGGAATATCGAGCTCAAGCGGGCCGCCGACAGCCTCTTTATGGATGCCGAGGAGACCGTGGAAGCGGTGGATGAAGGATCCGTACTGCTCTCGGACCTGCCGGGCATGAAGAATGAATGGCTCAGGGCTTTCGCGGAGGCGAACTTGACCCTGGTCGAGGATTTCCTGGCCAAGGACGACGAGGAGCTCTCCTCCATTTCGGGTTTGCCGATGGATGATATCGAATCCATCAAGAGCATAATCGAAGAGAACATCGAGATTGTCCAAGAGGAGACCGAGGAGGTCCTGGACTCCGAGGATGAAGAATATACTTGTCCTGACTGCGGGACCGCGGTTACTCCGGATATGAAGAACTGCCCATCCTGCGGCGTGGAGCTTAGTTTTGAATACGGCGACGATCAGGAAGCCCAAAGGTAGGATATGACGGATAACACCGAAAACCCCCAGAAAAAAGTCCATCTCATCAAACAGCCTAAATCGGCCCAGAGCGAAGCCGGCCCGGCCAAACCGAAGCCCGAGGAGGTGTCTCCAGTAGAGCGAAAGAAGGTTGTGGTCGTCAAGAAGAAGCTGGTGCTCAAAAAGGCTCAGGCCAAGGTTGTCGCACGACACGAGGGGGAACCTGCGGAACTTCCACCGGAAAGCGCCGCACAAGCACAGGCCCAGCAACAGGTCCTTCCGGAAGAGGATAAGGCTCAGCTCGGCCGCATTCATCCTGTTGGCCCGGAAGTCGCCCCAAACGACCGGGGGAACCTTTCTGAAACAATATCGACACCCGAGCCGGCGATCAGCGCGCCCAAGGTCGAGGCACCCAAGGAAGCCCCTCTTCCCGAGGCGGGGAAACCAGTTTCCGAACCGGCTGCGAAAAGGGATCGGCCTAAAGACGGAAAACCTGGCGAGCCTTCGTCGGGACAGCAAAAGAACAGCTTCCAGGCTGGATTTGAAAGACCCTACGGCGCGGCGGGAACCGTCGGCGGCTATCCCGCCAACCGCGGCAGGGGCGATGCCCCCCGCGGTCAGCCCTATCAAGGCCGCTCTTCTTACCAGGGCTCGAATTATCAGGGATCGAACTATCAGGGCGGTCCGGGTTCCTACAGGGGCGGATACCAGGGAAGCCAAGGCGGCTATCAAGGTTCTTCGGGCGGCCAGGGCGGCTATCAGGGTACCCAGGGCGGCCCCGGTGGCTATAGGTCCCAATCCCAGCCCTATGATCCCAACAGGCCTAGACCCCAGGGCTATCAGGGCTCCGGCGGCTATCAGGGCCAGCGCCCCTATCAACCCCAGGGCGGCGGCTATCAGGGCCAGCGCCCCTACCAAGGGCCATCCCAGGGCGGCTACCAGGGTTCGCGACCCTATACCCCAGGCCAAGGGGGCCCCTATCCCCGAGGGCCGAGGCCCCAGGGACCGGGAGCTCCCGGCGGATATCGTCCAGGCTATCCTTCCCAGGGCCGACCCGGCGGAAGGGCGGGCAACCTTTCGGGCGGGCCACGCCCGGGAGCTTATGGGGCCCGAGGACCCCAGAGCGGCCCCGCTCCGATGGAGACCGGAAGAACCGGTCAGCGCAAGCAGAGCCCCCGAAAAAAGGGCGCCTTCGTCCGCAGGGAGGATATGGAGCTGGAGAAGGAGCTTCAGCTAAAGAAAAAAGCCGAAGCCAGGGCCATAGCGATCCCCAAATCCATCGATATCATGGAGAACATCTCGGTCAGCGATCTGGCTAAAAAAATGAACATAAAGCCGGCGGAACTGATCGCGAAGCTGATGGGCCTCGGCGTCATGGCGACGATCAATCAGAAGATCGACGCGGAGACGGCGACTATCCTCGCCAGCGAATACAACTGCGAGGTGAAAATCGTCAGCCTCTACGACGAAACGGTCATCGAAAAAGCGGCGGAAAACCCCGACGACTTGAAGCCCAGGGCTCCGATCGTCACGGTGATGGGCCACGTCGATCACGGAAAAACCAAGCTCCTGGACGCGATACGCAAGACCGACGTCGTTTCCAGCGAGTACGGCGGCATAACCCAGCATATCGGTGCCTATCAGGTGGAGACGGGAAGGGGCAAGATAACCTTCCTGGACACCCCGGGCCACGCGGCCTTCACCAAGATGCGAGCCCGGGGCTCCCAGGTGACCGATATAGTTATCCTGGTGGTGAGCGCCGTCGAGGGTGTCATGCCCCAGACCAAGGAAGCCATCGACCACGCGAAGGCCGCGGAAGTCCCCATCATAGTGGCGGTGAACAAGATCGATTTACCCGAGTCAAACCCCGACAGGGTGAAAACCCAACTTTCCGAGCTCGGACTCATTCCCGAGGAATGGGGTGGGACGACCCAGTTCTGCGAAGTGTCCGCCCTCCAGAAAAAGGGCATTCCCGAGTTGTTGGACGCCATCCTACTCCAGGCGGAGATACTCGAACTGCAAGCCAGCTACAAGTGCCTGGCCGAGGCAAAGATAATCGAGTCCCGGATCGACCAGGGCCGGGGCATCGTGGCCACCATAATCGTGGACAAGGGTACCCTGAGAATCGGCGACTCCTTTGTCGCCGGCATTTATCCCGGAAGGGTCAGGGCCATGTTCGACGACAAGGGCAACAGAGTGGAGGAGGCCGGCCCCTCGACGCCCGTGGAAGTCCTGGGTTTCGAAGGTCTTCCCAACGCCGGCGACCCCTTCGAGGTGGTGGACGAGGAAAAATACGCCCGGGCCATATCGGACAAACGGCAGGAACTCAAAAAGTACGAGGAAGGCAAGAACGTCAAGAAAGTCACCCTCGACAACCTTTACGAGACGATCTCCGCCGGAGAGGTGCAGGAACTCAAGGTGATCATCAAGGGCGACGTCCAAGGTTCCGTCGAAGCTCTCAAGGGCATGCTGGAAAAGCTTTCCACCAAGGAAATCCGCCTCAATGTCATCCGCGCGGCCGCGGGAGCCATATCCGACGACGACGTCATGATGGCCTCGGCCTCGGACGCTATCATTATCGGTTTCAACGTGCGCCCCATAGCATCGGCCAAGATGCTGGCCGACAGGGAAAAGGTGGACATCCGAAAATACAACATCATATATCGCGCCCAGGAAGACATACAGAAGGCCATGGAAGGTCTTCTGTCGCCGGAGCTCAAAGAGCAGGAGATCGGCAAGGCCGAAGTCCGCAACATCTTCCGCGTGCCCAAGGTGGGTATCGTGGCCGGCTGCTACATGCTCGAAGGCGCGGTGCGCAGGCACTGCCAGGTGCGGGTGATCCGCGAGGATATAGAGATATTCCAGGGCAAGATAAGCTCCCTCAAGCGCTTCAAGGACGACGCCAGGGAGGTCGTGGCCGGGTACGAGTGCGGTATCGGCATCGAAAACTGCAACGATCTCAAAGAAGGGGACCTGTTGGAAATCTACGAAACCGTGGAAGTCGCCAGAACCCTGGGGAAGCCTGAGGACAATGGATCAAATAAGGCGTAACAGACTGGAAGAGCTACTGAGGGAGGAAATTTCCGCCCTCATTCTCTCCGGCGAAATCAAGGATCCCCGGGTGGCTAGTCTCGTCTCCGTCTCCAGGGTGGAAGTCAACAGGGATGGGTCCCACGCCAAGGTGTGGGTGAGTTGTTTGGAGGACGAACAGGCCAGCCTGGACTCGGCGGTCCAAGGGCTGGAGAGCGCCGCGGGTTTTATCCAATCCCGGATTGGCAGAAAGCTGCGCCTAAGGCTCACTCCGATTCTTCACTTCTTTCCCGACCTGGGGATAAAAGAAGGTTTTGAAATGGTGGGCAAGATCAAGGATTTGCTCGGGCGATGAGCGCGATAGGCTATCTCCTCTTCGACAAGCCGGCGCGGGTGACCTCGTTCACAGCTCTGAAGGCTATCCGCAAGGCATATCCCGACTCAAAAGTCGGCCATAGCGGGACCCTCGACTCTTTCGCCACCGGCCTCCTGATCGTTCTGGTGGGACAGTACAGCAGGCTGGCACCCTGGTTTTTAGGGCTCGACAAGGTATACGAAGCGAGCTTCCGGTTCGGCACAGGCACCGACACCCTCGATCCGGTGGGAAAAGAAGATTCCCGGGGCCCAATCCCCGGGGAAGATGACATCAGGAACTCCCTCGCCCGCTTTGTCGGTACCATAGAGCAAATACCACCCCGTTACTCCGCATTACATGTCAAAGGTCAGCGCGCTTCGGATCTGGCCTTGCGGGGGCAGGATTTCCAGCTCAAGGCGCGCCCTGTCACAATTCATTCCCTGGAACTCCAGCGCTATGATGCCGCGGAGGGGAAGGGGGAGTTCAGGATTCACTGCTCGTCGGGCACCTATGTTCGGGCCCTGGCCAGGGATATCGCCCGGGCCTGCGGAACATGCGCCCACGTGAGCGCCCTGCGTAGAACGAGGGTCGGTCCCTTTTCCATCGGTCAGATCGACAACGACCCGGGTTTCCCCCTTCATGCGATCGATCCCGATACGGCTTCGGCTCTCGGCCTCGGGATTCTCCGGCTTGGAAAAGACCAAATCCCCCTGTTTTCCAACGGACAAACCGCTCTTCTGGCCGAGCTGGGTGCTTCCTGTGGCATGGATCGGGATCTGGCGGTTTTTGGGCCGGATTCGAGATTTCACGGCATTGTGAGGAACAGCCAGGGCGGGCTGAGCTTCGGCCCTGTTTTAAGCCCGCGCCGGGAGGGCGAGTGACGTGAAGATCCTCGATTGGGACGAATTCATAAAAACAGGCTGCGGAAAACCGAGAGCCGCCTCCGTCGGGGTTTTCGACGGCGTTCACAGGGGGCACCAGCGATTATTAAACCTGGTAAGGGCTAAGACTCCTTCCATGGAGAGCTGTGTCGTCACTTTTCGGGAAAATCCGAAACGGATACTCCGTCCGAGTTCCTTTAAAGGAAGTATTTTCAACCTTGGGAAAAAACTTGAAATCCTGGAGTCCGAGGGCTTGGATACCTGCGTACTGATTGACTTTTCCTCGGATTTCGGTACACTTTCAGGCGCGGATTTCCTGGGTTTGCTGAAAAAGGCGGGAGTGAGCTTTCTCACTGTCGGACCGAACTTTAAATGCGGTTATAAGATGGACACGAACGCCGCGGCCCTTGTCGAGCTATGCGGAATCTTGGGAATCGAAGCCCTGGTGGCGGAGCCAGTTCTCTACTCGGGCCATCCGATCAGTTCCACCCGAATCCGCAACGCGATAGCGGAAGGAAGGCTGAGCGAAGCCTCGGATAT
>LVBN01000052.1 GCA_001603165.1 Spirochaetales bacterium Spiro_12 | reverse complement strand
ATGGCCGAGGCGATGGGAATAGAGCTTCTTGACGAAAAGGGGTATTTCGACTTACAGCGGTTAGGCGACTTCGATATGAAGACTTCGAGCTGGCTGAAGACTCCCCCAGGGCTGAGAGGACTGGGAGGGGCTTTGTTCGGCGACAGGCGCTACGGCAGGGTTTTCGTCTATCACAATGGAGCCTCGTCATACTACGCCGCCAGGGGTTTCAGGGGAATCCTAAGGGTATAGCCTGGGTAGATTTTTCAACTTGTCCGACTTTTGAAAAATCCTCATATGATGAAATAGTCATCTGATGAAATGCTTATCGCTTTCTCATGGGCGAGGCAAAGCGCCCAAGGCCGCTTTGGGTTTTTCTTGGCGAAGCGGCTCCGGCGGTCGAAAACAGAACAAGGAAAAAGATGCATAAAGTTGCAAAAATTTGGAATTCCCCTTTTCCGAAGGCCCGCGCTTCGGTTAGTATTAACAAATTTTATGCCCAGAAGGGCCCTAGAGGGGAGGTGCTATGACAAAGGCAAAGGAGACGGTCACGGGCTATCTGCCTGACGAGACCCCGTCCACCGGGAAGCTGATCGTATTCGCGTTTCAACAGCTTCTCGTCATGTTCCCGGCTACGGTTACCGTGGCCTTGCTGACCGGATTCCATATCTCGACAACGATTTTCGCCAGCGGGTTGGCCACCCTGGCCTTCCTTTTCGTGACCAAGGGAAAAATTCCCCTCTACTACGGCTCCAGCTTTTCTTATATCGCGGCCATAGTCAGCATCACCGGCGCCAGCTTCGGCCAGGTGGCCCCCGACGCCCTCATTTCCCAGGCCCAGTGGGGCATCATCATGTCCGGGCTGGTCTCCATAGCCGCCGGGCTCATCGTGAGTCGCTTCGGAATGGAAGTGATCGAGAAGGTGCTGCCGGCGTCGGTAACCGGGTCCATAGCCATGGTGATCGGCATTTCGCTGGCCGGCGTCGCGATCACCAGCGCGGCGGGCTTCTCGGGCGGGCAGGCGAACGACAAAGCCTGGATCGCCGCCCTGGTCACCCTTTTCGCCACCATCGGTTTTTCGGTCTATCTCAAGGGAGTCGCGGGACAGCTGCCCATATTGTTCGGAATCCTCGTGGGCTATATCGTGTCCATTCCCCTCGGCTTGGTGGATTTCGCCACCATATGGACGGGCACCGTGGTCGAGCTGCCGCACTTCACCTTGCCGGCGCCCAACTGGATGGCGGTGGCGGCCATCATGCCCATAGCCATCGCGACCATCCCGGAGTCCACGGCCCATCTTTTCCAGCTGGATATCTACGTTAACGACCTGGCGAAGCGCAAGGGCAAGAAGGAATACAAGATCGCGGACAAGCTGGGGCTCAACCTTGTGGGCGACGGCCTCGGCGATATCGTGGCATCCCTTTTCGGCGGGCCCGCGGGCACGAACTACGGGGAGAACATCTCCACCATGGCCATCACCAAGAACTTTTCGGTGAAGGTCCTGGGTGGGGCGGCCGTCATGGCGATCATCCTTTCCTTCATCCAGCCCCTGTCCAACGCCATACGCTCGGTACCGGGCTCGGTGATCAACGGCGCCTGCATCTACCTCTTCGGCGTGATCGGCGCCCAGGGCGTGGCGATCATGATCAACAAGAAGGTGGACCTCTTCGACGCGCGCAACCTGGCGGTGATCGCGGTGATCCTGGTGGTGGGCTTGGGCGGCTCCTACGGCTTCCCCAACGGCATGATCCCCGCCTTCGGCATGCAGCTTCCGGCCATAGCCACCGCCGCGGTGCTGGGCATCGTGGTGAATCTCGCGCTTTCGGTGGGGCGGAAGAAGGCCTAGGACGAAAGAAGCGCCGCCGGCCTTAGCGACGGCGCTTGCTCAGTAGCTATCCCCTTCGGGGGGCACGAGACAAATGAAGACGAGGGGAGCGGCGCCTTGATTGACGAAATGGTGCTTCTTCCCTCCTTCTATATAGGCTATCGAGCCCTTTTTGACGGGATGCTCGATGCCTTCGATTATTATGGCGCCCGAGCCTTCCAATATGTAATTGGCGTGGAACCAGGGATGAGAGTGATAGGGACTAAAGCCTCCGGGCTGAACGGTGAAAACCCTGAAATAGCCTTCGTAACCGTCCTTGGGGCCTATGGCGATGCGCTTGGTGACGCCCTTTATTCCCTGTCCCTTCATTTCCACCGACTGAATATCCTCGATGTGCCTGACCACTGAATCCTCCTCTTGTACGATAGATCGATATGAATATACTAAGATTCCCGACAGGGAGGTATCCTTGCGAAATATCATAATACTGGGTCTCGTGAGTTTCTTCGCCGACCTGAGTACCGAGATGGTGTATCCTCTTATCCCCCTGTATTTGACTTCGGTCTTCGGCGCCACCCCGGCGCTCGTGGGGCTCATAGAAGGGATCGCGGAAAGCCTGGCCAGCCTTTTGCGGGTATTCGGGGGCTATATTTCGGATAAATTCAGGAAGAAGAAACCCATAGCCTTCGTGGGCTATTCGACGGGGCTCATCTATAAACTGGCCTTGCTTTTCGCCGGATCCTGGGCGGGAGTGCTGGCGGCCCGGGTCATCGATCGTTTCGGCAAGGGGATTCGTACCGCCCCCAGGGATGTCCTGGTGAGCGAAAGCGGCGGGGACATGAAGCTGGGCCATTCCTTCGGCCTGCACAAGATGCTCGATATGGCCGGTTCTGCCGCGGGGATTCTGGCGGCTTATTTCATAATGAGAGCGGGCGACGGGGAATATAGGTACAAAAGGATCTTTGTGTTCTCGGCGATTCCCATGCTCGTCGCCCTTTTTCTGTTCATTTTCATACGGGAAACCGGGAAAAAGGAGGCTCGCGAGGGCGAGGCCGCCAAGCCTGGCGTCGCTAAGGCCGGGGCCGAGGGAGAGGGCAAGCAAAAACCGCTCAGGGTGTTCGAAGGCCTGCGAAATCTCGATCGGCGGCTCAAGCTATACCTGACGGTGGTTTTCATTTTCACTCTCGGCAATTCCTCGAATACCTTTTTGCTGCTAAGGGCGGGCAATGTCGGATTCGATGCCGCCACGGTCGTGTTCCTTTATTTCCTGTACAACATCGTCTCGTCTCTTCTTTCCCTGCCTTTCGGAAGGCTTTCGGACAGGCTGGGGCGCAAGCGGGTGCTGGTGGCGGGGTATTTGGTTTTTTCCCTCGTATATGCCGCATTCGCGTGGGCGGGGAGCAAGACGACGATCGTCGCGGCTTTCGCGCTCTATGGTGTCTTTACCGCGGCGACGGCGGGCGTGGAACGGGCTTTTATAGCCGAGCTGGCTCCTAAGGAACTCAAGGGCACCGTGCTTGGTCTCCACTCCACCATAGTGGGGATAGCGCTTTTCCCGGCGAGTCTGATAGCGGGTTTGCTGTGGAATGCCTTTGGTCCCGTGGCGCCCTTCGCCTTGGGGGCGAGTCTTTCCTTGGTCGCCGCGCTTACCCTCGGCGTCGGGCTTGACTCGGGAATTGCGAAAAGCAGATAGAGGCGGCTGATGACAGAGCTCGACGAGCTCTGTATTGTATGCGGAGTCGATACATTGTAAGGAGGCGAGCTATGTTCATCATCACATCGGTGTACCTGAAGCCGAACGAAGAGGTCGATGCGCACCTGAAGGCCCACCGGGAGTTCCTGGATGCCCAGTACGCGAAGGGCTTGTTTCTGGCCTCGGGGCGCAAGGTCCCCAGGACGGGGGGAGTGATATTCTCCAAGGGGAGTTCGAGGGCGGAAGTGGAGGCCGTGATGGCCCAGGATCCTTTCGTGATCCACGGCTGCGCGAAATACGATATCGTGGAATTCGCCCCCGTCAAGGTGGCTCCCGGGTTGGAGCAGCTGCTCTAGGGCCTTTGGGCGCCCATTTTTCGGCGAATTGGTCAGGACGTCGGGGTGCCTTCGGCCTTGCCTACTGGTAGTTGGGAAAGAATGGCGGCGCCGAGCATGAGGGCGCCGCCGGCGAAGAGGCGCAGGGTCGCTGGCTCGCCCAGCAAAAGGACTCCTCCTATGGCGCCGAAGAGGCCCTCGGTGGCGAGGAGGATGGAGGCGTGCGCCGGCGGCGCCCGGCGCTGGGCCACGATCTGAAGCGTGAATGCCACTCCGCAGGAAAATACTCCGCCGTAGAGCAGGGGAACGAGGGCCCTGAAAGTCCCGGCGAAGGGCTCCGGTTCGAAAAGAAGGGCGGCGATGAAACTCAAAAAGCCGCAGACCGCGAACTGTCCCGCCGACAGCTTCACCGGATCCACCGTGGATGCGAATTTCCCGATCACCAGTATGTGGATTGCCCAGAACAGGGAGCCTCCCAGGACAAGGAGATCTCCAGAAGCTATCGAAAAGCCCGAGCCGAAGCCGACGGTGATTATATAGAGACCGAGCACCGAGATCAGGGCGGCGGCGTAATCCTTGAAGCTTGTTTTTCTTCCGAAGAGGGAAGCCAAGAGGGGGATAATGACGACGTAGAGGCTCGTGACGAAGGCGGCGTTGCCCGCCGTCGTGGTGACGATGCCGAGCTGTTGGAGGCTGGCGCCTATGAACATGGCGCCGCCGGTAAGCACGAAGGGAATGCTGCGTCCCCAAAAGCCGCCCGGGGTTGTCGCAGCGCCTGCGGCTGAGGGCCGCGCTCCCGGGGCCTTTCCTTTTCTGTAACGAATGAGCGGCAAAAGGATGAGCACCCCGATGGCGTAGCGGACGGCGTTGAAAGCGAAGGGACCGATATCTTCCATGCCGACCCGTTGCGCGACGAAGGCGAAGCCCCAGATGGCCGCGGTAAGCAACAGCAAAAGATCGGCGTATAGAATTCCTGCCCGAGATTTCATGATTCTTCCCCGAATATCCGGAATCTCTCCGTGGTTTATTTTGAAAAAGCCGCCCCTTGCGGAGCGGCTTTAGGTGCTATAGGTTGGGGCTAAAGGCCGCGCGGCCTTTTCGCCCCTGTTTCCGACTTAGTACCTGCGGTCGTTGCGGGGCCTGTCCATGGCCTCGTTCACCTTGATCTGGCGGCCTTCGAACTCGGTTCCGTTGGTTCCGTTGATGGCTGCCTGGGCTTCCTCGTCGCTATCCATCTCAACAAAGCCGAAACCCTTGGACATGCCGGTGTCCCGGTCGCTGATAACCTTGGCGGAGGCAACGCCGCCGTAGTTCTGGAAGAGGTTTCTGAGGCTGCTTTCTGAGGTGTTATAGCTCAGGTTCCCGACGTACAATTTCTTTCCCACGATCAAATCCTTCACCCGCCGCTTTCCGGCGGACATCAAAACGTATATCCGCGAAACCCGCGGATCGGTAGAATTGAGAATCCAAAAGGATCCTCTTTCTCGTCGTGGAAGATTCTATCACAAAGACCTGACAATAAATAGCTCCCCACCCCGCCCCCCGCCCGGCGATACGGCCAGGGCGGGGGAAGTCGGCAGCACGTTCTTTGCGCTTCATTTTTCCTGTGATAATATTAATCGTTGCGGGACTCGGACATGGAGACCCATGGAATTGATCGAGGCAAGCCTAAGGAGTTGAAATGAAGCAGATAGCGGTAATAGGTATCGGCGGGGTAGGCGGCTTTGTCGGCGCGAAGCTCGCGGCGCTGGGCGAACGCGATTCGAAATACCAAGTGAGTTTTATCGCCCGGGGCGCCCAGCTGGAGGCTATCCGCGGCGAGGGAATCAGACTGGACGCCGAGGAGGGAAAGATCGTCGGCAGACCGAGCCTGGCGACGGAGCGCATAGCCGATCTTCCGCTTTTGGATTACTGTTTTATCTGCGTAAAAGGCCAGAGCCTGAACGAAGTACTGAATCAGCTGAAGGGAAAGATCAACGATTCCATGGTGATAATCCCCCTTCTCAACGGAGCCGATATTTACGAACGCGTCCGGTCGGTGATCACCGAGGGCTACGTCCACCCCGCGGGAATTTACATCAGTTCCTTCGTGCAGGCGCCGGGACATGTGGTTCAAATAGGGCCGGTGAGCAGTATTTTCCTCGGGAAAGAACCCGGGCAAACCAGGGACGATCGTTCCGTGCTTCCCATCCTCGAAGCGGCGGGAATCAAGTACATGTGGAAGGACGATCCCTTTGTCGAAATCTGGAACAAATACATTTTCATAGCCCCCTTCGGGCTTGTCACCGCCCGGGAAGGCAAAACCCTGGGCGAGGTCTTTCAGTCCCCGGAGGATCTGGCCGAGACCAAGGCGGTGATGGCCGAGGTGGTGGCCTTGGCGAAGGCTAAGGGCATCTGCCTGCCGGAAACGATTATCGACGATACGTTGACCAAGGCGGCTAAATTCCCGCCCACGACCCGCACGTCCTTCCAGCGGGATATGGAGTTGCGGGAAAGGCCGGACGAGAGGGATCTCTTCGGCGGCACGATTCTGCGGCTAGGTAAGCAACTGGGCATTCCCACGCCCCATGCCGAGAAACTTTACCAGGAGATTTTGCGTAAAAAGCCGCTGTAAGTCCGGGGAGAGCGCGCGAAGGCGGCGGAGCGTTGACATACGGGCCTGGGGGTCCCGGAAGAGTTCTCTTCCGGGACCCCCAGGCCCGCTTTTGTACCGGCGAAAACGGAATTATTTCATGGTGGCCAGTAGCGCGGCCGCGTCCTTGTCGCCCATGTCGGCGGCCTTCCGGAGGTCCGCCTTGGCCTCGGCCGTCCTGTTCGTATCCTTATAGAGCTGGCCTCGGTAATACCAGACCGAGGCGCTGGGATCGGGTTTTGAGCCGAAGAGATCGATATATTCGTTAAAAAGCTGTTCGGCCTTTTTTCGATCCTGACCCGCTATGCCGGGCAACACCTGCCAGAAGCGTCCCAGGGCGAGGATGGGACCGCCGTCGTCGTACATCTTGTCTGTTTTATAGGCGTTTTCGAAGCCCATCTGGGTTTTGCCCTTCAGTCCTTCGGCGAGGGCCTTGACGATGCTGACGCAGTCCGAGTAGGTCCCCACGCAGAGGCCGTACCAGTACCAGCCCTCGATACCCGAGGGGTTGAGCTTGAAGGCGATTTCACCGTATTTCATGCCTTCCTTGGTGGCCGCCCGGGCGGTTTCCTTCCAGCCCGAAATCTCCTGGACCACCAAATGGTCGCCATATTTGCGGGCCGCCCGGGCGGCCTTCCAGTTCAGTTCGTAGTCGTTGGGCGCGGCCGCGGCGGCCTTGATCGCCTCTTCGTAAGTAGCCTTAAGTTCGACTTCGGATGCGGCGAAAAGGGGAGCCATACCGATAAGAAGCATAAGTAGGATTACGATGCCTTTCCTGTTCATGGAAGAAACCTCCCTGGTCATTCCTGGATCCTGAGCGAAGACTACACGGGGTCTACGACTGGGTCAAGCCAACGCGCTGCATCAAAAGTAATCGAGACGAAACAGGGGAACTTAATCATAACTAAAACGAGAC
>LVBN01000051.1 GCA_001603165.1 Spirochaetales bacterium Spiro_12 | reverse complement strand
GAAAAGTCGGTATCACCGACTTTTCATGACAAGGAGACGGCATGAATGGAGGGAGCAGGACAAGCCTGAGTCCGGAAAAAACCCTGGAAATCGTCCTGGAAAGCATCGGGGAGCTGGTCGATTACGAACTGGCGGTGGTGCTCATGCTTGAAGGCTGGGACAAACTTTCGGTCAAGAAGACCCGCGGCCCCCTGGCGGGCTCCAGGCTTTCTTCCTATTCGATCGCGCTTTCCCAAAGGCCGGACTTGGTCGATTTGCTCCAGGTGGGTTCTCCCCATCTTTTCGGAGCGGAAGAGGATCATATAGACACCTATGCGGAAGTGCTGGACCTGCCCCAAGGACATTCCTGCCTTGCGTCCCCCCTCATGCTGGAGGGCAAGCCTATTGGCCTTCTGACCCTCGATCACAGGAGCTGCGGGGTTTTTTCTTCCGAGATCGTCCGCTTTATCGGGGCGATTTCCAGGCTTATCGCCGTAGCCCTTGCCCAGGCCGAGGAAGCGGGGGTCTTGAAGGAGGAAGCCGGCCGTCTGGCCGAGGAACGAAACCGTCTTCTCGGCGCAGATGCGGAGGTATTCAAGAATCTGGCCGGCAATTCTCCCGCCTGGCTCGAAGTCCTGGATTCCCTCAAGCTCGTGGCGGCCACCGATAGCCCCGTCCTTCTCCAGGGAGAGACGGGCACGGGCAAGGAAGAGGCCGCCCGGCTTCTGCACAGACTCTCAGCCAGGGCGAACCAGCCTTTCGTGGCGGTCAACTGCTCCGCCCTTCCCCCTGCGCTGGCCGAGAGCGAGCTCTTCGGCCACGAAAAGGGCTCCTTTACCGGCGCCCAGGCCCTGCGGAAGGGGAGGTTCGAACTGGCCGACGGGGGAACTCTTTTTCTGGATGAAATCGGCGATCTGCCGTCCGAGATCCAGCCGAAACTCCTGCGGGCGATCCAGGAAGGCAGGTTCGAGCGCGTGGGAGGCGAACGTTCCGTAGCGGTGGACGTGCGTATCATCGCGGCCACTCACAAGGACCTTTCCTTGGAGGTGGAACGGGGGGACTTCAGGGAGGATCTTTATTACCGGATAGCAGTCTTCCCAGTGCGCCTGCCACCCTTGCGGGAACGCGGAGGAGATGCTGTGCTCATAGCCGAGCTTTTCCTCTCTCGCCTCAGATCCAGGCCTGGCTGGTCAGGCCTGCGCTTCCAGGCCGATGCCCTGGACCTTATCGAATCCAGGTCCTGGCCGGGCAATGTGCGGGAACTTCGCAACGCCATCGAACGCGCAGCCATCCTATCCCGGGGTGGAGCGATCGGGGCCCAGGAATTGGGCGCAGGGAGCTCGGGCAAGCGTGAAGCCGGGGAAAGCAAGCCGGCACCCCATCACGGCGAACCGCAGGTTTTTGTCTCGGCAACCCTCGACGAAGCCCAACGTCGGCATATCCTCGATGCCTTGGAGCGCTCGGGAGGCAAGATTTACGGCCCCGGAGGGGCCGCCGTCAGCCTTGGACTCAAACCGAGCACCCTGCAGAGCAAAATGAAGCGGCTGGGAATTTCGGTTTCTGGAAGAAAATAAGTCGGAGACGGGAAAAGACGCCCGAAAGGACGCCCTCTGGCCGCTGCTTTGGGAGTTGGACTGATTTAGTAGTCCATCCCTTGCCGCGCCGGCGCGCGGCCCGGTGAACCCGGAAAACCGGATTCGCGGGAACGCCGAAACGTGGGCGGAATGGGCTTAAGCTTAAATAAAAGACCCTGCCCGCAGGCAGGGTCTTGGTATCATTCGGAGCGGAACTGTTAGTATTAGTAGTCCATTCCGCCCATGCCACCCATGCCGCCGCCGGCGGGCATGGCGGGCTTCTCTTTTTCGGGCAGGTCGGTGACCGCGCACTCGGTGGTTAAGAGGAGGGCCGCGACGGAGGCGGCGTTCTGCAGGGCGCTGCGGGTGACCTTGGCGGGATCGATGATTCCGGCCTTCATCATGTCCACCCATTCGCCCTTGGAGGCGTCGAAGCCGACGCCCTTCTTGGAGGTCTTGGCCTTGTCGGCGATGATCGAACCGTCCACGCCGCCGTTCTCGGCGATCTGGCGGATGGGTTCCTCGAGGGCGCGCTTGACTGTCCTGAAGCCGACTTTCTCGTCGTCCGAGAACTTGCTGATATTGAACTTCTCCAGGGCCAGGGCGGCCTGGATGAGGGCGATGCCGCCGCCGGCCACGATGCCTTCGTCGATGGCCGCGCGGGTCGCGGAGAGAGCGTCTTCCACCCTGTGCTTCTTCTCTTTCATCTCCACTTCGGTGGCCGCGCCGACATTGATGACAGCCACGCCGCCGGCGAGCTTGGCCAGGCGCTCCTGGAGCTTCTCGCGGTCGTAGTCGGATGTGGTTTCCTCGATCTGCTTCTTGATCTGGGCGATGCGGTCCTGGATATCCTTCTGCTTGCCGGCGCCGTTGATGATGGTGGTGTTGTCCTTGTCCACCTTGACGGTCTTGGCGTTGCCCAGCTGGGACACGGAAGTATTCTCGAGCTTGAGGCCCAGTTCTTCGGAAACGACTTCGCCGCCGGTGAGAATGGCGATGTCCTCGAGCATGGCCTTGCGGCGGTCGCCGAAGCCGGGGGCCTTGACGGCGCAGACGTTCAGGGTGCCGCGCAGGTGGTTGACGATGAGGGTGGCCAGGGCTTCGCCTTCGATATCCTCGGCGATGATGAGAAGAGGCTTGCCGGTCTGGGCGATCTTCTCAAGCAGGGGAAGAAGATCCTTCATGTTGGAGATCTTCTTGTCGTGGATGAGGATGAGGGGGTTTTCGAAGACCGTGGTCATGGAATCGCGGTTGGTGACGAAATAGGGAGAGGTGTAACCGCGATCGAACTGCATGCCTTCGACGAAGTCGATGGTGGTCTCCATGGTCTTGGACTCTTCCACGGTGATGACGCCGTCCTTGCCCACTTTCTCCATGGCGTCGGCGATCTGCCCGCCGATTGCCGTATCGTTGTTGGCCGACACGGAGGCTACGTTGGCGATTTCCTCTTTCTCGATGATTTCCTTGGAGTTCTTCTTGATTTCCTCGACGGCGACAGTGACCGCCTGATCGATGCCCTTCTTGAGCCCCATGGGGTCCATGCCCGCGGCGACGGCCTTGAGACCTTCCTTGACGATGGAATAGGCGAGGACGGTGGCGGTGGTGGTCCCGTCTCCGGCGATGTCGTTGGTCTTGGTGGCTACTTCCTTGAGCAACTGGGCTCCCATGTTCTCATAGGCGTCTTCCAGTTCGATTTCCTTGGCGACGGACACGCCGTCCTTGGTTACCGTGGGGGCGCCGAACTTCTTGTCGAGGAGGACATTCCGGCCCTTGGGGCCGAGGGTTACCTTAACCGCCTTGGAAATGGTCTCCACGCCGACGAGAAGCTTGCGCCTCGCGTCCTCGCTGAAAAGCAGCTGTTTGGCCATAGTGTTACTCTCCCTTGCTTATTTGGATTGATGACCCCTTGGGTCACATGGAAGATACCCATATTATCAAAAAATGACAAGGACTTTTGGGAAAAAACTGGAATTTTTGTTATATAGTTCGTATACTAACTAAATGGAAGAGTATTTGATGATGGGTCTGGCCTACGGTTTATGGCGCCGCAAGGCTTCCGCAGCCCTCGAGCCTTTTGGAATTACTTTCCAACAATACCAATTGGTTCGGCAAGCCCGCAGAAAGGGCGCCCTGATCTTGAGCGCCGCCGCCGGGGAACTGGGTATGGACAAGCCCACCTTGAGCCTGGTGGCCAGAAAGTGCGTGGAGGCGGGCTGGCTGACCAGGACGGACAGCATGACCGATAGAAGAGCCTCCCGGCTCAGTCTCAGCGGCTTGGGCGAGGAACTCCTGGACAAGATCGAGGCCCTGAGGCTCTTTTCGCCCGAGTCGCTGGGCGACGCCCTGGATGTGCTGGGCTCGGAGGAGCGGAGCGAGCTCAAGCGAATGATGGACAGGGTCTCAAGGAGGGCAAGGGACGTCTTTGTGTAAGCCCGGGCCTTCAAGGCCCCAGGGTTCGACGGGGCGCGGGATTCCGGTACGCAGCCGCGTTGGTACAGAATGGCGGGCGCCCCGCTTCGTTCACAAAGGTCCGCCTTCGTGCTATGCTCAGACTCGTGAACAAGAAACCGGACATTCTGTTTTACGACGAATTTCTCCTGGCGGTGGACAAGCCGGCGGGTATGCTTTCCATACCCGACCGCTACGATGCCGATGCGCCGGTCATCCTGAACCTGCTGGAGAAAACCTACGGGAAGCTCCTTGTCGTGCATCGAATCGACAAGGATACCAGCGGCGTCCTTCTCTTCGCCAGGGATCAGGCTACCCACAAAGCCCTTAACGCCCTCTTTCATTCCAGGGCTATTGAAAAAACCTATCTCGCCCTCGTTCGGGGACGGACGGAGGCGGATCAATGGGTCTGCGAGCTTCCTCTTCTGGCCGACGCCGACAAGCTCCATCGCAGCATCGTGGACAAGCGCAGGGGCAAGGAATGTTTGAGCAGATTCGAGACAGTGGAACGCTACGAGGAATACAGCCTGGTCAGGGTGAGGCCGGAAACGGGGAGAACTCACCAGGTAAGGGTGCATTGCGCGGCCTCGGGCTATCCCATCATCGCTGATCCCCTCTATGGGGACGGCAAGCCCCTTTTTCTGTCCAAGATCAAGCGGGGGTGGAAGGGCGACAGTTTTGAAGAGCGTCCCCTGCTGGCCCGCACAGGGCTCCACGCCCAAGCGCTGAAGCTCGGGCACCCGAAGGATGGGAGAGAACTTGACCTCGCGGCCCCGCTGCCCAAAGACCTGAAAGCCGCGATCGCGCAACTCGGAAAAGCGTCTTCGCGTTAAAATCCGGCGACGTCACGACGGATATGACGCGGCTGTTCGATCAGACCTTGTAATCTGAAATCGGCTAACGTCGTCCCGTAAGCTTTATGATGTGGTAACCGAACTGGGTTTGCACCACATCGGAAATGGAACCCACGCCCAGGCCTTTGCAGGCCGACTCGAAGGCGGGCACCATCTTGCCCGGACCGAACCAGCCCAGGTCGCCGCCCGATGATTTTGAGGGACAGGTCGAGTGCTCCCGGGCGAGGCTTTCGAAACTGCCTCCCTGCTTGCACCGCTTTGCCAGTTCCTGGGCCAGGGCCCTGTCTTTAACCAATATATGGCTCGCTCTCCACTCCATTATTTCGCTCCTATCTCCACCGGCGGTGAAAGTTTTCGAGTTTTTCCAGCACCTGATGCAACTGCTCTCTGGGGGGCAGGATCGTGGTCCGGAAATGGGCGCTCCCCTCTACCTGTCCGAAGCCCTCGCCGGGAACCAGACAAATGCCCGTTTCCTCAAGAAGGGCGAGACAGTATTCGGAATCGCTGCGCCCGAAAGGTAGTTTAATTCGCGGATACGCGTACATAGCCCCCGTTATCGGGGCGCAGGAATATCCCGGAATCCGATTCAGCCCCTCGGCCAAGAGCCGGGCCCTGGCCGCCAGTTCTCCCAGTATTTCCCTTTTTTCCTTTTCGTACAAATCGAACGAAGCTTCCCCGGGTTCGGGCGGCCGCACCATCAGGTACACGAGAACCTGCCCGCTCAAGTTGGCGCAAAGGGCTATGGACTGGAGCTTGGTGATCTGAGCCATGACTTCCGAAGAAACGTTGCGCGCTTCTAGATACCCCCCGCGTTGGCCGCATTCGCCATGGAAACCCTTGGAACAGGAATGGAAGCTGAAAAGACACACATCGGTGTCGCCCAACTCAGCGAGAACCCTGGCGAATGAAACGAATTTGTCTTCCGGCCTGTAAATGTTCTGCTGGTAAACCTCGTCGGCCAATATCGAAAGTCCGTGCTCCTTGGCAAAGGCGATGACCATGGCGATATTGTCCCTGTCCAGCACAGCGCCGGTGGGATTGCCGGGGTTGATTACGCAGATCGCCTTTACTGTGACGCCCTCCGCCACGGCGCGGGCGTGGGCGCGTTCGAGTTCCTGCCTCGAAAGGCTCCAGCCGGAACTCTCGTCCAGATAATAGCCAACTTGCCTTCCCCCATAGAGGGTTATGCTGGCCGAATACAGAGGATATTGAGGGATGGGAATCATGATGCCGTCCCTATCGGAGGCGATGAGAAGCCTTAAGACCGACTGTACCCCCTTGGAGGCTCCATCGGTGAGATAGATGGACTCTGGGTCGGCCCCAAGGGTTAAGGAACCATCGGAATCGCGTTTTGCGATAAAACGGGCCACCGCTTCCCTGACGATTCGCAGTCCCTTGGACTCGGAATAGGCGCCGAGACCGCCGCCCGAGGATTTAAGCAGTTCGGCAGCCCTTTCTAAAACGTCGGGAGGAAAGGCCTGCGGGTTTCTCAGCGCGAGTTCGGGATACTGCATGAGCGCCAGCGTTTGCCTGACATAGCTCAAGGGCTTCTGGCCCAGCGCCTGGGGATTTCCTATGTTGCAATAAATAATCGCCTTGCCGCTGCGCTCCAATTCCCTGGCCCTGGTTACTATCGGGCCTCGAACAGCGTACTGGGTGGCAAGGACCTCCTGGCTTAAGTCTGACAGCGAGAGACTCATAGTCGCTCCTTGTCGGCAGTCGGTCTACGGACCGGCCACCGGTGGACTTCAGTATAACTTGGGGTCCTTATCGAGTCAAAGGTCGGGTATTTTCATATGCCGCATTTTTTAACTATACTTGACCCCCGGAGTCTCTTGGTATATACGTTGAATGCCGCGGCCCCATCTCCATCCGGAAAGCCCAGGAGCGCCGCGGCTTTGGGTCATTTTTCGTGGAGGATCATATGCCCGTCAATTTAAAAGGTAGAAGCTTTCTTACCCTCAAGGATTTTACCGCCGGCGAAATTCGCTATCTGCTCGACCTGTCCCGGGATCTCAAGGCTAAAAAGCGGGCGGGCATAAAGGGAAATACATTGTTCCGCAAGAATATAGTCCTCATTTTCGATAAGGCATCGACCCGGACCCGCTGCGCTTTCGAAACCGCCTGCTGGGACGAGGGGGGGAACGTTACCTTCCTCACCAACTCCCAGATGGGGAAAAAGGAATCGGTGGAGGATACGGCGAAGGTGCTGGGCCGGATGTACGACGGCATTCAGTACCGGGGCTTTTCCCAGAAGCTGGTTCAAGACCTCGCCAAGCATTCCGGTATTCCCGTCTGGAACGGTCTTACCGACGAGGACCATCCGACCCAGATTCTTGCCGATCTTCTCACCATAGAAGAACATGTGCGCAAGCCGCTCAATAAGATAAAATTGGTCTATTGCGGCGACGCGAGGAATAACATGGGCAACGCCCTGATGATAGGAAGCGCGAAAATGGGCCTTCATTTCGTGGCCCTGGCGCCCCGGGAACTCTGGCCCAACGAAGCCCTCACCGAAGAGATGCTGAAGGTAGCGGCCGGTTCCGGCGGGACCATCGAGTTTTTCGATATCGAAAAGAAAGATGAGGCGCTCAAGGGTGCCGATGTGCTCTATACCGACGTCTGGGTATCCATGGGCGAGGAAGCCAAGTTCGCCCAGCGCATCGTCCAACTGGAAAAGTATAGGGTCAGCATGGAGTTCGTGAAGAAGACAGGCAATCCCGACGCGATCTTCCTGCATTGCCTTCCCGCCTTTCACGATACCGAGACCGCGGTCGGCGCCGAGATCGCGGCCCAGCACGGCATAAAAGAAATGGAGGTGTCGGACGAGGTGTTCCGGTCCCGGCACTCGGTGGTATTCGACCAGGCTGAAAATAGATTGCATACGATCAAAGCCGTCATGGTGGCGACGATAGGCGACCTGTAGAACAGAAGGGCCGATACGATACCGCGCAGCCTGTCGCGCTGAAACAGGCAGGTACCGCATGAACGAACTTTACGACAACTCTCCCCAGGTGGAGCGGGCTCTGCTGGTAGGGCTGGAGTCGGACCGAATCGAAGCCAGGGAAGCCGCCAGCCTTTTACGGGAGCTCTCCGGTCTCGCCTCCAGCCTGGGGGTGGAACCCGTCACAACGATGATGGTCAAGCTGAGGGAAAAGACTGCCAATCTACTGCTCGGGAGCGGCAAGGCCGACGAAATCGCCGCCGCCGCCAAGGCTGAAGGGGTCGATTCGATCATTTTCGATCATCCGTTGAGCCCCATTCAACAGAGAAACTGGGAAAAGCTCACGGGCCTCAAGGTCTACGATAGGGCGGAGCTTATCATCAAGATATTTTCCGCCCGGGCGCTTACCAGGGAGGCCGGTCTCCAGGTGGAGCTGGCACGGCTGGAATACGCCCTCCCGAGGTTGGCCCATTCTTACGAAGAACTCTCCCGTCAGCGGGGAGGACGGTATGGCACCAAGGGCTCGGGGGAGCAGAAAATCGAATTGGACCGAAGGTCCATAGAGCGCAGGATTCACGAGCTGAAGGAAGAACTCAAGGTAGTGCGCAAGTCCAGGGATGTGCAGCGTAAGCGAAGACAGCGGCTGCCCCTTCCCAGGGCCGCCATAGTCGGCTATACGAACGCGGGCAAATCCAGCCTCCTCAACGCCATGACCAAGGCTGAGGTCCTCGCCGAGGATAAGCTTTTCGCAACGTTGGATCCCACCACCCGCAGACTCTGTCTGGGCTCTGGGGCGAGTCTGCTCCTCACTGACACGGTTGGCTTCGTGAGGAATTTGCCCCATGGTCTGGTCGAAGCCTTCAAAGCCACCCTGGAGGAGGCGTCCAGCGCCGACCTGCTGATTCATGTGGTGGATGGAGCCGACCCGGAGAGGGAACGGCAAATGGCTACGACGCGCCAGGTTTTATCCGAAATAGGCGCCGGTTCTCTTCCCCACATACTCGTGCTCAACAAAACCGACCTCGTGGATTCCGAAACCCTCATGGATTGGCGAAGAACCCATCCCGAAGCTCTTTCCGTATCGGCTAAAACCGGGGCGGGGCTTGAGGATCTCGCCGCCCGTATCGAAGACGAGCTTAGCTCGGATATGCAGGAGCTGAAGCTGCTCATACCGCACGCCCACTATGCCCTTATTCCTCTCATTCATAGGGAGGGCCTGGTTTTGGAGGAAAAAGGCGGGGAGGAAAACACCCTGGTCAGATGCAAGATGCCTTCGAGGCTCATAGCCAGGTTCGCGGAATTTGTCGTCTAGCCTTGTCGCGGAAGAAGTCCGGATATCTCTCCGGAGTGATAGCGCTTTAGACCTTTCCCGTTTTCGAGCAAGACAAGGCTCCCGTCCTCTTCCACGCCGAGCATTTTCCCCGTCTCCTCCCCGCCGGAACGGGGATCGCCGGCAATGAACCGCATCTCCTGACCCAAGCCCCAGAGCATGGAAATATATTTCTCCCGCCAGCGGGGGTCCTCAAGGCTTTCGACCACAGCGCGGGCAAGGGTGCTGGCGAATTCCTCGGAACCTGATATCAGGGCCAGCCGGGCCTTCTGCTCCGGCTCGGACGGCAGTTCTTCGAGGCTCGTCGCCTTTTCGCTCAGCCTTGGTCCATAGGCTTCGCGTTTGAGGTTGATTCCTATGCCGATGAAAAGACCGGAGCCCGAGGATTCGCAGAGGATTCCCCCCAGTTTTTTCCATCCCCCTTCCGCCGTCCCAAGGCCGAGAATGTCGTTGGGCCATTTGAGCGCAATGCGCCGGCTAAGCCCTTCGAGTCCGCAGAGTCGCTGGGCGACGCCCAGGCCGACCCTCAGGGGTAAAGCCGGCGATAAGCTTATCGAAGGATCGAGACAAAGGGTCATGGCGAGGGAGGCTCCCGGGCCTGATTCCCAGCGCCTCCCTTCCAGCCGGCCCCGCCCCTCGGTCTGCCGATCGGCCAGCAGGAGAAAGGGCGGGATATGCCCCCCCTCGATCGCCCTGCGGGCTTCGTCCATTGTGGATTTCACCTGGGGAAAGTGAAGTATTTTCATCGTGGTCAGTCTCGCCCTTTGTTATGGCTACTATATGACGGCGGTCGGCTCGTATCAATCGGCGGCCGGGGAGCGGCCGCGCGGCGGAGCCCGGGGCGGCGCGGAAGGGAACATGGCGCCGTGCCTCGCGCCGCTTCACGCCATAGCCGTTTCTTGCGCTCGTTTCGGTTTTTTGAACTTCTTTGCTATGTCGCACGCTCCGGTACTTGCGCCGCGCTCCGTTTAGAGTATCATTGTTTGGGTTCCTCAGGTCCATCTTCCAGGGCCTAAGGGAGCCTTGATCCAATCCTGTCCCCATTGGGAGGCTTTATCCATGTGCGGCATAATAGGTTATTCTGGTCCGCGAAAAACTTCTCCCCTGCTCCTGGAAGGCCTGCGACGCCTGGAATACCGGGGCTACGATTCGGCGGGAATTGCCGTGGGAAGAGAAGGCCGCAGCGATAATTCCCTGGGGATCGTGAAAGCCGTGGGGAAGATAGCCGCCCTCAAGGCCGCAATGCCCGCCGACCTGGATGGAGCCTGGGGTATCGGGCATACCCGCTGGGCCACCCACGGCGGGGTTACCCTCGCCAACGCCCATCCTCACACCGACTGCTCGGGCAAGATCGCCGTCGTTCACAATGGGATAATCGAAAACCACATGTCCCTTAAGGCCATGTTGGAGAAAAAGGGCTGCGTCTTTGTGAGCGAGACCGATACCGAAGTGATTCCCCAACTCATCGCGCACTACTATAAGGGTAATCTGCTCGAGGCGGTGAGGGCGGCGGTCCAGAGCCTGCGGGGTACTTACGGCATCGCCTGCATCCATGCGGACGAGCCGGGGCGCATCGTAGGGGCGAGGAACGGCAGCCCCCTGGTTGTGGGCGTCGGCGCGGGGGAGATGTTTTTAGCCAGCGATGTCACCGCCATGGTGGCTTATACCAACAAGGTCGTCTACCTCAACGACGGAGAGATCGTCGATATCACCCAGGACAGCTACTCGATAATCGACCGGGACGAAAACCGGGTGGATAAAAAGGTTGACGAAGTCACCTGGGAACTCGGCTCCATCGAAAAAGGCGATTTCCCCTGCTATATGGAAAAGGAGATATTCGAACAACCCGAGTCCATAGCCAGGGCCATCAGCGGTCGTTTGGATGTTGAAAACTCCACCGCCAAGCTGGGTGGGCTCAACCTGGAACGCCGCCATCTCTCGGGCATAGGAAGGGTGCGGATAATCGCGGCCGGGACCAGCTGGCATGCGGGTCTCGTAGGCGCCCATCTGCTCGAACACGTGGCGCGGATTCCCGCCCAGTCGGAACTGGCCAGCGAAATCCGCTACCGGAACCCGGTGGTCGAGCGGGACAGCCTCTGGTTTACCGTGAGCCAGTCAGGGGAGACCGCCGATTCCCTCTACGCCATGCGGGAGATCCAACGCAAAGGGGCGACGGTGTTGGGCATCTGCAATGTCGTCGGTTCGACCATCGCCAGGGAATCCGACGGGGGGATCTACGTCCATTCCGGCCCCGAGATCGCCGTGGCCTCTACCAAGGCTTTTACCAGCCAGCTCGCGGCCTTTTATCTCTTCACCCTTTTGGTCGCCAGGATGAAGGATATGTCCAGGGACGAGGGCATCTCCTTCCTCAGCACCCTGCAGTCGGTGCCGGATCTTGTGCGAAGAACCCTGGCGCAGCGGGACAAGGTTCAGGCTATGGCCAAAAAGTACCATAAAGCGAAGGATTTCCTTTTCTTGGGACGGGGTATTCTGTATCCGATAGCCTTGGAAGGAGCCCTAAAGCTCAAGGAGATAAGCTATATCCACGCCGAGGGTTGTTCCGCCGGGGAGATGAAGCATGGCCCCATCGCCTTGGTAAGTCCGGAGGTCCCCAGCGTCTTCCTCGTTTCCGACGATTATCTCAGGGAAAAGACAATTTCCAATATCAGGGAGATAAAGGCAAGAGGCGGTCCAGTTATCGCCGTCGGCGTGGAGGGTGACGATGAGACTAAGTCGCTGGTCGACGACTTTATTCCTGTGCCCAAATCCGATTCCCGTTTTTATCCCTTTACCATGGTCATTCCCCTACAGTTGTTCGCCTATTTCTGCGCCCTCGAATTGGGGCGGGACGTGGACCAGCCGCGCAATCTGGCCAAAAGCGTCACAGTGGAATAAGCATCCTGTTCACTCTCCGATCGCACCGCCGATCAGGGACGAGCTTCTACGGCGAAGCCTGTTGATTTATGCTTGTTGTGCTGTAGCCTTGGGTTTATACTACCCGAGGTTTACCATTGAATCCTTCAGGAGGATCTATGAAAAGGACATGGATGGCTGTCGCGGTCGTTCTCACGATCGTTCTGCTCGGCTGCGCCGGAGGCGGCAAGGGCGATACGATCAAGGTGGGTTGGTTCGGAGCACTTACCGGCGATCAGGCAGTCTGGGGCGAAAACGAGTTCAATACCGTCAAGATGTTGTTCGAGGAATACAACAACTCAGGCGGCATCGAAGTCGGCGGCAAGAAGTACAAGCTGGAAGCCGTCGGTTACGATAACAAGGGCGACGCCCAGGAAGCGGTCAACGTTGTCAAGCGACTGACCGGCCAGGACAAGGTCGTCGCGATATTGGGTCCGAATGCGTCGGGCAACGCGATTCCCATAGCGCCGGTGCTTGAGCAAGCCAAGGTGCCTGATATCGCCACCGTCGCCACCAATCCGAAAGTCACGGTTCTTGATGGGAAAGTAAAGCCGTACAACTTCAGAGTCTGCTTCATCGATCCTTACCAGGGAGCGGTCGCGGCGGGCTATGCCTTCGACAAGCTGGGCGCCACGAAGGCGGCGATTCTCTACGATGTATCCGACGATTACAGCCAGGGGTTGCGCGAATTCTTCAAGATCAATTTCGAGAAGAAAGGCGGCAGCATCGTGGCAGATGAATCGTTCAACGCCGGCGATGTGGATTTCAGGCCGCAGCTTTCCAAAATCAAGGCCGCCGGACCGGACATTATTTTCATGCCTTACTTCTTCAAAGAAGTGGCCCTGTCGGCCAACCAGGCGAGGGAGCTCGGCATAACCCAGGTATTGATGGGCGGCGACGGTTGGCCTTCGGAGCAGCTTATCTCCATGGGCGGCGCCGCCGTCGAGGGCTGCTACTTCGTCAACCATCTGGACTACGCCGATCCCGCCGTCCAGAATTACAAAGCCCGCTACCTGGCTAAGTATGGAAAAGAAACCGAGCTCAACGGCTTTTTGGTGCACGACGCCGTTCTGGTGCTCGTCGCCGCCCTGCAAAAAGCGGGCAAGGTCAACGGCGAGGCCGTGGCCAAGGCGCTGGAGGGCATAGAGGTTCAGGGAATCACCGGCAATATCAAGATTAGTCCCGAGACCCACAATCCCGAAGGCAAGGACGCGGCCATACTCAAGATCGTAAATGGCCAGTATGTATTCCAGGAGAAATACGCGGCGCAATAAAATTCGGCAACACGCGGGGCGTTACGGCGCCGGGCTTTAAGCCCGGCGCCGTGGCGTCCTTTTTCTCCCAAGTTCGAAAAAGGACCGGCCATGATTCAGTTTATGCAGCAATTGATAAACGGGCTTTCCATAGGTTCCGTATACGCGCTGATGGCCGTCGGCTATTCCCTGGTCTATTCCATCATGAGCTTTTCCAACTTCGCCCACGGTGGGGTGATAATGCTGGGGGCGTATTTCGGCTTTTTCGCCCTTACCCTGCTCAAACTTCCCTTTATTCTCGCATTTATTCTGGCCTGCGCGGGCACGACGCTCCTGGCGATCCTGGTGGAGCGGATCGCCTACAAACCCTTGAGGGAACGCAACGCCCCTTTTCTGTATTTCATCATTTCGGCCATGGGAGCCTCGATTCTCCTGGAGAATATCGTCATCGCCACCATAGGACCCACCTTCAGGACCTATCCGGCGGTTATTCCCCGCACCCCCATTCAGCTTGGGGCATTGGCGGTCGGCCGACTCGATCTCATCATGTTCTTCATATCGGCGGTCTGCCTAACGGGACTCATTCTCTTTATCGAAAAGACAAAAATGGGCAAGGCTATCCAGGCGGCGGCCTATAATATAAAGGCCTGCGCCCTCATGGGCGTGAATACCGACAAAATCATTCTCATCGTTTTCGGGCTCGGCGGATTCCTTGCCGGTGTGGCGGGCGTTTTTTTCGGCATGAAGTACACGGTGTATCCTCAGATCGGCAATATCACCACCAAATCCTTTATCGCCGCGGTTTTCGGAGGGCTGGGGAGCCTGCCCGGCGCGGTGCTGGGTTCCGTGCTTCTGGGAACGATCGAAACCCTGGTGGCCGGGTACCTTTCATCGCAGTTCCGCGATCTGATCGCCTTCGTGATTCTTATCGGCGTCCTCATTTTCAGGCCTTCGGGCATAATGGGGAAAAATACGGTGGACAAGGCCTAGAACGGGGGTAGGGATGGATTGGTTCTATATCCAGGGAATCTTGATGCTCGCCGGGATCAATCTGATCGCGGTGCTGGGCTTGAGCCTGCTCACCGGATTCACTGGGCTTTTTTCTTTCGGCCACGCGGGCTTCATGGCGATCGGGGCCTATTTAGGCGCGCTCATGACCGTATCGCCGACGACCAGTCCCGCCGGGCTGGGGCTTCCCTTCGCGGTGGGCGTGATCGCGGGCGGCGCCGGCGCGGGGATCGTGAGTTATTTTATCGGTCGCATAACGCTCAACTTGAAGGGCGATTATTTCTGCATAGCCACCCTCGGATTCGGCGAAGCCATCAGGCTGATCCTCAACAACGTCCAGCTTTTCGGCGGCTCCCGAGGCTGGCCGGGCGTGCCTTACAAATCGACCCTTCCTGCCATCATCATCGTGGATATCCTGGCGGTGATTTTTTTGGCCAATCTTGTGCGCTCCCGGCACGGCAGGAACATGATCGCCGTGAGGGAGGAGGAGCTGGCGGCCCAGATCGCCGGGGTCAATGTTTTCAAATACAAGATGATCGCCCTGGTGGTGAGCGCGGTATACGCCGGGGTCGCCGGAGTGTTCTTCGGTCATTACATGACCTTCATCCAGCCCAAGATGTTCTCCATGACCAAGTCCACCGAACTGACGATCATCGTCATCTTCGGCGGTCTCGGTTCCATCTCCGGATCGGTGCTGGGGGCTCTTTTGCTCACCGCGCTGCCGGAAATCCTGAGGGCCTTCGAGATATGGAGGCTTGTGTTTTACGGAGCGGCGGTGATTCTCATAATGATTTCGAGGCCGAAAGGGCTGATGGGCGGAATGGAATTGACCCCCGCCGGGATACGCAAGGCTCGAAACGAACGGAAGGCCCGCGTCCAGGCCCTGAAGGAGAGCAAGAACTCGCAAAACGGGGAGGTCGGCGTTGGCTGATATATTGGAAATACGCCGGCTGACCAAGCGATTCGGCGGGCTGGCGGCGGTGAACGATGTGAGTTTTTCCATCCCCGAGGGGGGGATCTTCGGGCTTATCGGCCCGAATGGAGCGGGAAAGACCACGATTTTCAATCTGGTCACCGGGGTCTATTCCCTTACCGAAGGCGATGTGCGATTTAGGGGGAAGAGCGTTATCGGTCTTCCGCCGTTCAAAATCGCCGATATGGGCATTACCAGGACCTTCCAGAACATCAGGCTATTCAAGAATTTGACGGTTTTCGAAAATGTTCTCACAGCCTGCCATCTGGGCGCCAGCTACAGCATCCTCGATTCGGTATTGCGGCTGCCCAAGTTCAGAAAAGAAGAGAAAGCCCTGGTGGAAAAAGCGGAAAGGCTTTTATCCATAATGGGATTGACCGAGCGCAGGGATTTGGTGGCTAACAATCTTCCCTACGGCATGCAGCGGCGCCTGGAAATCGTCCGCGCCCTGGCTTTGGATCCGAAGCTGTTGTTGCTCGACGAACCGGCCGCGGGCATGAATCCCGACGAGACCGAGCAGCTGATGCGACTCATCTCGCGAATACGGGACGAGTTCAGGCTCAGCGTACTCGTGATCGAACACCACATGGATCTCATCATGGGTATCTGCGAGCGGATTGTCGTGCTCAACTTCGGGATTAAGTTGGCTGAGGGCTGTCCGGCGGACATTTCGAAAGATCCGAAGGTTATCGAAGCCTATCTGGGTGCCACAGAGGAGGCCTAGGCATGTTGAAGATCAAGGACCTCCATGTTTCCTACGGGGGCATACGGGCGCTCAAGGGTGTTTCGCTGGAGGTGAGGGCCGGGGAGATCGTGACCATAATCGGGGCTAACGGTGCCGGGAAATCAACGTTGCTGAATACGATTTCCGGGTTTTTAAGGCCTACAGCCGGCGATATCCTCTATAAGGGCCAGAAACTGGCCAAACGGCCTGATTTGGTGGTCCAGTCGGGTATCTGTCACGTTCCCGAGGGGAGACTCATCTTCGCCAACCTTTCGGTGCTGGATAATCTGCGCCTCGGAGCCTATCTCAGGGCCGATAAAAAGGCGATTCGGGACGATATGGACAAGGTTTTCGCCCTCTTCCCCAGGCTGAAAGAGCGGGAGCAGCAGATGGCGGGCACCCTTTCGGGGGGAGAGCAGCAGATGCTGGCCATGGGGAGGGCTTTGATGACCCAAGGGGAGCTGATCCTCATGGACGAGCCCTCCCTGGGCCTGGCGCCCCTCTTGGTCAAGACGGTTTTTGAAATCATCGAGACCATCAGATCCATGGGGAAAACCATACTCCTGGTGGAGCAGAACGCTTTCAAGGCATTGGCCGTGGCCGACAGGGCCTACGTGCTCGAACAGGGACGCATCGTCACCTCGGGGCCCGTAGCCCAGATCGCCGGCGATCCGGCGGTGAGGGCCGCCTATCTGGGTTCGAAATCCGGCAAGATCTGAGTCTGACTTGCCACAAGCCTTCTCTTGAGGCGAGGGCCGGGTAATTGCCTAAGGCTGAGTACCTGCATCGAAGATTGGTTGGCTCGGAGCGCTAGAAAAACCCCGCCAGGGAAAATCCCGCCACCATGGCCGCCGCCATGAGCACAAGCGTAATCCTGCCCGACCAGCGATGGAGTTTTCTTATCCGGGGGATCATCGTTTTGTCCTTCGCTTTGAATATGGCAAAACCCAGGGCGGGCGAGCTTAGGAGAAGCACAAGGGCCGCGGCGCCGTAGAAGGCGTGGCTCACCCTGAAATGGGGGCCGCCGGAGGCTTGGACGGAAATCGCGATGATGATGATCCCCAGGAGCGCCATGGCAACGGCGGCGCTGCCCAGGCCCTTGTGGGCCTTCAGCCACCATTTTTTATTTTTGAAGAACCGCGAAATCACGATACCCGCGACCATCGCCAGAAAGGCGGTGCTCATGAACCCCAGATGAAGATAGACGGGGATCAATAGGAGCCTCCCATGTCGAGGGCGGCGCTGCCCGCCTTGCTGTGCTTGGCGTTAAAGTCCATGCTCTGGGAATGGGCCCAGATGATTTTAAAAGTGCCGGCGGCGGGTATTATCTTGTCGAACTTATCGCCCGTATCCAGCGCCCTGGAGAACTCAAACACCAACCTGTTGCCGGAGCGGAGCCCCGCGAAGGAGAGAATGGAATCCTTCCCTCCCTGGGCGGTATCGGCTGGATGAGGGCCGAACATGCCGGTGGACCAGGCATCCACCGCCCTGACGCCGCCGGAAGTTTCCACAAAACCGAAGATCATGTCCGAGTTGGCCATAATCCTGGTGGGTTCGAAGCCGATAGCCACCCAGCCCTTGGCGTCGGAGTCGATGGCCATAAAGACCTTATCTCCGGCAATCCGCCAGAGGAGTCTGAAACTACCCTTATCGAAACTTACTTCCCGGGCGTACTCCCCTGGAAGTATTTTTCCATCCACATCGACCGCGTGAGCCGCCGAGACCGCTATGCCGAGGAGCAAAAGTGCCGCAGCCAGGTTTCTTTTCATTGTGAAAAGTTAATGTATCGATACGGCCGAGGCAAGGAAAAGATTTTTACATACGATATACGTTAAAAACGAGTCAGCCCTGGACCGGATTTTCGCTGTTCTTGCTTAAAGCGAGCCGATCAGATTCGTGTAAAAAGACGCGCACCGTTCCAGGTCGGAAATTTTTACCCTTTCGTTAGCCGCGTGGACCCGGGCGAGGTCTTCCTGGCTTTGGGGAAGGGCGGTGAAACGGTATATCGCTTCGGCGATGTCCCGGTAATGTTTGGTATCGGTGGCGGCGCTGAAAAGAAAGGGAAGGCAAAATGCTTCGGGATGGGAGAGGGACAGGGCATGTTCGATATACCCCCAGCCCTCGTGTTCCGTAGAAGATTCATTGGAGGCCTCCACGACCTGCCCTTCGTGTTTGACCTTGACCTCTGCGCCGAAGGGCGCCGCCAGCGCATTCAGTCTGTCGATAACGGAAACCGAGCTTTCGCCCGGCAGAATGCGGACGTTGAGCGTAGCCTGCGCCTTTTCGGCCAGAACGTTTTCCTTGGGGCTTCCTTTTAGCATTGTGCAGGCCACTGTGCTGCGTATAAGGGCGTTTGTGGTGGGCGTGGCGGAAAAAGCGGCTTTGATGAAAGGCGCCGTCAGCCCGGCGAACCTGAAAAGGAACCTGTACGGCTGCGCGGAGATCATGGACAATCGCCTTAGGAAGGCTTTGAGCGTTCCGGTGATTCTCGCCGGGAATGGTTTGTTCTGCATGGCGACGATAGCCTTGGCTAGATTTACGGTGGCGCTGTCTTTGGGCGGCATGGAGGCGTGGCCGCCTTTGCCTTTCGTGGTCACGAGAAGGTCGGCGTAGCCTTTTTCCGCCACGCCCACCAGGGCCAGGGGGCGGGGGGCGAAGGAGAGCATCCCGATCGAAATCGGACCGCCCTCATCCACGAGAAAAGAGGCCCTGACGCCTTTTTCGGCCAGATGGCGCGCTATCGCCCCCGCCCCGCGTGTGCCCCCCACCTCTTCGTCCCCCCCGAAGGCGAAGAGAATGGTTCTGCGGGGTTTGAATCCCTGGTCCAGCAGCTGTTCGGCAGCCTCCATGATCGAAGCCATGAGCACTTTGATATCCTGACTGCCCCTGCCCCAGAGCTGTCCGTCGACGATAGCCCCGGAAAAGGCCCCCTGCTCCCAGTCCTGGGAATTCCCCTCGGGAACCACGTCGAAGTGCGCGCAGAGTATCGCCGGAGCAAGGCTCGGATCGCTTCCTTTCCAGGTATAGAGAAGCGCCCGGTCGGAGGGCTTTTCCAGTTTGAGGGCCCGATGGAGCTTGGGAAAAAGCAGGGGCAACTCGTCGATGAGCCCCGAAAAACCTTCTTCGACTTCATCCGTCACGGTATAGGAAGACACCGTCGCGAATTGAATGAGACGGGAGAGCTTTTTCGCGAGCCCGGGAAAGGCGGAAGTCTTTGCTTCGAGGCTTGTCATGGTCGTGGTATCCTTTCCCTGGAGTATGGGGAAGCTTGGTTGCGAGGTCAATAACTATGGACCTGCCTCCGTCCATCGTATCGGATGCCAAAACCCTACTCCCGATGGGAAGCTTCTGCTATACTAAAGGAATGGCGGAATTTGTACATCTTCACAACCATAGCGACTACTCTCTTCTGGACGGGGCCGCCCCCATCAAGGAACTGGCCGCGACGGCAAAGCGTTACGGCATGCCAGGCCTGGCGATCACCGATCACGGGAACCTTTTCGGAGCCCTGAGCTTTTACAAAGCCTGCAAGGACGAGGGTATCAAGCCGATAATCGGCAGCGAATTCTACATGGCCGGGGGCTCCCGCAGGGAAAAGACCGGCACGGAGAACGGCAACAAGTATTGGCACTTCATCCTTCTGGCGGAAAACCAGGAAGGATATCGAAATCTGATGAAGCTCTCGTCGCTATCCTATACCGAGGGCTTTTACTACAAGCCGAGAATAGACGAAGAACTGCTGCGGGCCTATTCGGGAGGGCTCATCGCCTCCAGCGCCTGCCTGGCCGGGGAGATTCCCTCCCTTATCCTGGCCGGAAGACTAAAGGCCGCCGAAGCCAAGGCCCTGGAGTACCGGGAACTCTTCGGTCCCGAACGCTTTTATCTCGAACTCCAGGACCACGGTCTGGAGGAGCAACGGCTGGTGAACCGGGAGCTGGTGGCTCTTTCCCGTCGCCATGGCATACCCCTGGTGGCCACCAACGATCTTCACTATATCAACAAGGAAGACGCGGTCGCCCAGGATATCCTGCTCTGCGTAGGCACCAACCGCAAACGCAACGACCCGGGACGGATGCGCTTCCCCAACGATCACTTCTATCTGAAAACCGCCGAAGAAATGACGGCGCTTTTCGGCGAAGTGCCCGAAGCCCTGACCAACACCCTCAAGATCGCCGAAATGGCGAACCTGAACATAGAGTTTCCGGGCCCCATGCTGCCGGACTACGAAATTCCCTCGGAGTTCGCCTCGCCGGAGGACTATCTCCGCCATTTAACCATGGAAGGGCTCGAAAAGCGCTATCCCAACCCTGAGGAAGAAATTCGCCAGAGAGCCGAATTCGAGCTCTCGGTTATCATCTCCATGGGGTTCACGGGGTACTTTCTCATCGTATGGGATTTTATCGACTGGGCCAAACGCCACGATATTCCTGTCGGGCCGGGCCGAGGCTCGGGCGCCGGCTCCATCGTCGCCTATAGCCTGAGGATCACCGATATCGATCCGCTCAAGTACGACCTTCTCTTCGAGCGCTTTTTGAATCCCGAGCGAATTTCCATGCCCGACTTCGATGTGGACTTCTGCTTCGAACGGCGGGGCGAGGTCATCGACTATGTCACGAGGAAGTACGGCGATGACCGGGTAGGGCAGATAATCACCTTCGGAACCCTCAAGGCTAAGGCTGTGGTCAAGGACGTGGCCCGTTCCCTGGATATTCCCTTCGAAGAGGCTAACAACATAGCCAAGCTCATCCCCGAAGATCCCAAGATGACCCTGGAAACCGCCTTCGAGATGGAACCGCGCCTCCGGGGCCTGGCGGAAAACGAAAAATACAAGGACCTGTTCAAAATCGCGCTCAGGCTCGAAAACATGCACCGCCACAGCTCTCTGCACGCCGCGGGCATCGTTATCGGCAAAACCCAGCTCATGGATTTCGTTCCCCTGTACAAGGATCCAAAAACCGGCGGCGTCTCCACCCAGTACACCATGGACTACCTGGAGAACTGCGGCCTGGTTAAAATGGATTTTCTGGGCTTGAAGACCCTGACCCTCATAAAAAATACCTTGGAACTTCTCAACGCCAGGGGCGTGGACATCAGGGAAGAGGAAATTCCGGACAACGATCCCAAGACATTCCGCATGCTCGGGGAGGGCAAGAGCACTTCCATATTCCAGTTCGAGTCCTCGGGCATGCAGAATATCCTGAAACGGGCGAAGCCCGCCTCCATAGAGGATCTTATAGCCTTAAACGCCCTTTACAGACCCGGGCCGATGGATTTTATCGATAAGTTCATCGATTCCAAGAACGGCAAGATTCCGATAAGTTATCCCCATCCCTCCCTGGAAAAGTATCTCAAAGGCACCTATGGCGTCATCGTGTATCAGGAGCAGGTCATGCAGGTGGCCAGGGAGGTGGCGGGGTACTCTCTCGGGCGCGCGGACCTGCTCAGGCGAGCCATGGGTAAGAAAAAGCCCGAGATTTTGGCCAAGGAAAGGGCTCCCTTCATAGAAGGGGCCCTTTCCCGGGGCTATAGCGCCGCCCAGGCCGAGGAGATTTTCGATATACTGACTCCCTTCGCCGGCTACGGATTCAACAAATCCCATGCCGCCGCGTACTCGGTCGTGGCGTACAGGACCGCTTTTTTAAAGGCTAATTACCCGGCCGAGTTCATGGCGGCCAACCTGACCAACGAAATCAACAATACGGACAAGCTGACCCAGTACATTGGCGAAGCGAGAGCCATGGGCCTCGCGATTCGCCCTCCCGATATCAACTACTCCCAGGCCAATTTCAGCGTTGAGGCCAACGACATCGTTTACGGGCTTTTGGGCATCAAGGGGGTGGGGGAGGGAGTCGCCGAGGCCATCGTCGAAGAAAGAAAAAGCGGCGGGAGTTTTTCCGGTTTCGTTGACTTCCTCGCCCGGATGTCGGAGGCCGGCCTCAATAAGAAAATTCTCGAATCCCTTATCCACGCCGGCTGTTTCGACTCCCTGGCCTGCAAGCGCAAGGAGTTGATGTTCAACCTCGAGCGGGCTATCGACTGGGTGGCCGCGAAACTGGACCATGAATCCTCTCGCCAACAGAGCCTTTTCGATACCGACGACGAAACTGTATTCCCTCCTCTGGTGATGGAATCCTGCGAGGAGTACGGCCGGCAGGAGATGCTGGATTTCGAGAAAAGCCTCCTGGGGTTTTATTTTACCGGACACCCGATGGATGATTTCAAAACCCTCTGGGAGCGCTCTTCCACCCTCGATCTTAGCCATCCCGAGCGGGCGAGCCAGGACAGGGAATACATCCTGGTGGCCATGCTGACCGAGTTCAGGGAGGTGATCACCAGGACGGGAAAGAAGATGGCCTTCGGTCTTCTGGAGGACTACGCGGGCAGTATCGAAATTGTTCTCTTCCCGGACACCTTGGAGCAGTTGCGAGAGCAGCTCGCGGTGGATAGGGTATATTGCCTTAAAGGGAGCTTCGACGCATCCCGGGGAAAGCCCTGTCTGCAGGTAAAGGAATTGCTCGATCCGGCCAGCCTGAGGGAGAAAAGCTACAGGGAGCTGCACGTTCGTATGGAATCGCCGGTTGAGGCCGGAAACTATGAAGAGCGGAACCTCACCACGCTGCGGGATCTCATTTACTCCATCCCCGGACAGTGTTCCCTTTATTTCCATATTCCGCTTCAGGGGAGAAGAAAAGAAGCCTTGTTGAGGGCAGGGGCCCATATTACCTGTTCAGCCCTGGAGAGGGACCTGGAGAACCTGAGGAGCCATCCGCTGGTGAACGATGTCTGGCGGGACTGAAAAGGGGAAAAGATGGAGAAGATATGGAAATAAAAATTCTCGGCACCGGCGGCTTTTCCAACGACGGCAGTTTTTATAACTGTTTTGCGATCGACGGGCATCTCCTCGCGGAAACCCCGCCGGACATCCTCCAGTCCCTGAGGGCCTCCTCGATTCCGCTTGAAGATATCGACACCATCCTCATAAGCCATTTTCACGGGGATCATTGTTTCGGGCTACCCTTCCTGCTTTTCAATATGTTTCTCCGGAAAAAAACGAAGCAGACGACCCGGCCGCCGACGCGCCTCATCGCTCCACCGGGGGTACGGGAATGGATGAGGACCCTTCTCGGCCTGGCTATTTCCCCTGACCATCCCTATATCGAGTGGGCGTTCTCGAACTTCGAAATTGTCGAAATGGAGGAAGGCCGACGTTACCGGCTGCCAAAGGGGCTATGGCTGGAATTCAGCCGCAGCTATCACTCGCCCGAAACGTTTTCGATCCTGGCGGGTAATGCTGGGGAGGAAAATCCGGCTTTCATCGCGACCTCGGATACCCGCTGGGGCCCGGCGATCGAAACCCTGGCGAAAAAGGGCGCCAGACTGCTGCTCTGCGACAGCGGAGGGGCGAAGCCGGGGGATGTCCATATGAGTCCGGAGGATATCCGGGAACATATACTTCCCGGGATGGCCGATACAGCCCGCCTGCTTGCCACCCATTACGCGGGTCGACGGGTTTCCGAGGGACGCTTGGAATACGCGAAGGCGGGAGATCTGTTTCTTATTTAGACTTTGAGCAGCTCATATCAAGCGCCCGGCGCCTTCGAAAAACCAATTGTTGAAATCCTTCCAGCGGCGGAAACAAAAATCCGCTTCCGAACCCCTGCCGGAACCGAGGAGCGCGGTTTTCATTCCTACGGACCGTGCTCCGCGGATGTCATAGGCTTCTTTGTTTCCCACATAGAGGATCGAGGCGGGGGGGAGATCGAGGGCCGCCGCGAGGGCTAGAAAAGGTCGCCGATCCGGTTTTAGCGATCCCGAATCCTCGGAGCAAAGGCTGCGGTGGAAAAAACGTTCCAGGCCCATCAAGGAAAGCTTCCTTTCCGGCGGGAGATCGGAGAGAAGGCCGAGCTTGAATCCGGCGGAACGCAGCGCTTCGAGGCAGGGGATGAGGTCCGGATATGGTTGGAGGCTGTGAAAGGATTCTTCGACTTTCCCATAGATAATCGTGTCGATGAGCGATTTTATATCACCGATCGAAGAGGATAGCCGCTCGGCGACGATTCGAGCCTGCAGGTCTCTG
Source organism: Spirochaetales bacterium Spiro_12 (assembly GCA_001603165.1). Lineage (GTDB taxonomy): Bacteria > Spirochaetota > Spirochaetia > Treponematales > Rectinemataceae > UBA2256. The sequence goes on along the minus strand of LVBN01000051.1, from coordinate 16,991 downwards.
AAAGCGGCAAGGTTCTCGACAGCCCCGTTTTCATAGCGGAGCATTAGCCCGGGATCCCTGAGGATTTTCCTGGCTTTGGCAAAGGCCCGGAGAAACGTACCATAGCGAAACGCCAAGCCCGCGGACGCGCCGTACATCTTCCACGCCGGATACAGCGTACCGTCGAGATCAAAGCCCAGGGCTTGTATTGCCATAATTGTATATATCCTGAAGGGACGCCCGTGTCCAGCGAGGTCCAATCCTCGCTGGACACGGGCGTCCCTTCGATTTCAAGGAAAAAGTCTAGACAATCCGCGCCTTGTACTTCGTATGAAGCAGCTCATGGGAGAGATGCCCCGCCGGCTGGCCGAGGAACTCCTTGTAAAGGGCGCTTACCTCGGCGTTCTGGTGGGACTTCCGCTCGGGCAGGCGCAGATCCTCCATATAAAGCGACCTGTTGCGCGCCAGTTTCTTCCCTATATCCGGCAGTACGGGCTGGCCGCCGCCGCCTATGCAGCCGCCGGGACAGGCCATCACCTCGATAAAGTGATAGTCGCTCTTGCCCGCCGCGATATCGTCCAGAAGGACTCTGGCGTTTTTCAGCCCATGGGCTACAGCCACCTTGACCTTCATGCCGGCGACCGGCACCTCCGCGGTTTTGATGCCCTGCAAGCCCCGGACGGGGAGGAAGTCGGTCTGAGGGAGGGCTTTGCCCTCCAGTATCTCGTAGACCGTACGCAGGGCCGCCTCCATGACGCCGCCGGTGTTGCCGAAGATCGTCGCGGCGCCGGTGGATTCCCCTAGGCTGCTGTCGAAGTTCTCCTCTGGCAAGCTCGCCATGTCTATGGCCGATTGCCGGATCATACGGGCAAGCTCCCTGGTGGTGATAGCCCAATCCACGTCCCTGTAGTGCTCCCTGCTCATCTTCGTCCCGTCTTTTTCCGCTTTTTCCCTCCACCAGCGATAGGCGGAATCCATTTCGGGCCTGCCGGCTTCGCCCTTTTTGGCCGTGCAAGGCATAATGGAAACCACCCTCAGCGAGGCTGGATCGATGCCCGTCTTTTGCGCGTAAAAGGTCTTCGCCACGGCTCCGAACATCTGCTGGGGGCTTTTGCAGCTTGACAGATGGCTCAGCAGCTCCGGGTAGAAGGTTTCGATAAAGTTGATCCAGCCCGGCGAACAGGAGGTGATCATCGGCAAGGTTCCGCCAGTCTGAACTCTCTGGATGAACTCCGTTCCCTCTTCCATGATGGTGAGGTCGGCGCTGAATTGGGTGTCGAAAATCTTGGCGAATCCGAGTCTTCGCAGGGCCGCGACCATCTTGCCGGTTACGAGACTGCCCGGAGGCATTCCCAGGGCCTCGCCGAGGGATGCTCGTATCGCCGGCGCGGTTTGGATGATCATCGTCAACCGTGGATCGGCCAGGGCGGCCATTACCTCGGAGGACTGATCCTTTTCGGTTATGGCCGCCGTCGGGCAGACCACCGAACACTGACCGCACTGTATGCAGGGACTGTTCGCCAAGCCCTTGTCCATAAAGCTGGTAACCCTTGTCCTTGCCCCCCGCCCGGCAAAAGCGATGGCGTGGACGCTCTGGGTTTCGGCGCAGGCGGCCACGCAACGGCCGCAGAGAATGCATTTAGAGTCGTCCCGGACCAATCCTTCCGTGCTCGTGTCGGGGGGAGGAAATTTTTTTAACTTAGGGTAGCGGGAGGCCCTCACCCCCAGCGTTTCAGCCAGAACCCTCAGTTCGCAGGTTCCCGAGCGGATACATGAGAGACAATCGGTTGGATGGTTGGCCAAAAGGAGCTCCACCGCCGTTCTGCGGGCGCTCATCACCCTGGGACCGGCGGTTCGTATCTTCATCCCCTCGACAGGCTTTTGGACACAGGAGCGGACGAGAGCCTTGGCCCCTTCCACTTCCACGACGCAAACGCCGCAGGAAGCGTTGGCGGAAATATCTTTCATAAAACAAAGCGAGGGGACACTGGCGCCCGCCAAGGCGCAGGCGTCGATAAGGTTCATCCCGGGATCGACCTCGATCTTTTTTCCGTCCACGCTTATGGAAATCAGTTTTTGTTCCATGGCTTCCCCCTTATTCCTGGACCGGGGCGCTGTAGGTTTCGCGCTTGCGGTCCCGGACGTCGCAGCGCAGGCAGCGCTCCGCCTCGATCCTGGCCTGTTCGCCCGTGTATCCCAGGGATATCTCCATAAAATTGTTCTTGCGGGCGTCCACGGGTATGAATGTGGCTCTGATCATTTTGGCCTTGGTGAGTTTCGACGGAACTTCCATTTTGTAGTCAAAATGCCTGAAAAGCTTGAAGAAACGTTTTTGACCGCTCAAGACCTCGTCCAGCACTTCCGAGACCACCCTGGCCTGCCCCATAGCCTCGGCGGCTGTCGCCGGCCCCATAACCGCGTCGCCGCAGGCGAAGAGCTTGTTATTCGCCGACCTGAGGGAGTAGGGATCAACCTTGAGGCGACCGTCCTTTTCCATCTGTATGTCCAGGCCGTCCAATCCGGGAATCCTGACTTTTTCGCCTATAGCCACGAGGATCGAATCGCAGGGAATCTCGTAGAATTCGTTGGTGGGCACAGGCGTAGGCCGGCCGGAGCTATCCACAGGTCCTGCCTTCATACGCTGCACCTTGAGCGCGCTCACTTTTTTGGAAGATCCTTCCGTTTTGCCGAGCACCTCTATGGGCTGGGTCATACAGAGAACCGAAATACCTTCATCCAGGGCTCCGTTGAGCTCTTCGGCGTTGGCGGGCATATCGGAGCGGGCTCTCCGATATACCAGGGTGACGGTGGCGCCCAGCCTGAGGGCGGATCTAGCCGCGTCGATGGCCGAGTTACCGCCGCCGACCACCACAACCTCGCTGCCGAGCTTCATTTTTTGGTTTTCACTGATTTTTTTGAGGAATTCCCCGGCGCCGAAGACTCCTTTCATGTCCTCGCCGGGAATGCCGAGGGCAATTTCATGGCTTGCGCCTACGGCGACGATCACCGCGTCGGATGCGTCCAAAAGTCGCTGCCACTGATCCTTGGTTTCCATCCTCGTGTTGAAAATGAATCTGGCGCCCAATTTTTGGATAAAGGCGATTTCCTTTTTCAGCACATCCTTGGGCAGGCGATAGGCGGGGATGCCCCAGCGCAGGATTCCGCCGGCTTCCTGTTCGGCGTCGTACACCGTAACCTCGTGCCCGAGCCTGCTGAGCCAGAAAGCGGCGGAGAGGCCGGCGGGGCCTGCGCCGACAATGGATATCTTCTTGCCGCCGGGGGGAAGCTTTTCTTTGATAAGCTTGTTGTAGATGGACTTTTCTCTGCCCATCTTGTACATGGTGTCGGCCAGATAGCGGTGGATTTCGCCCTGGGACACCGATTCGTCCAACATATCCCGACGGCAGCGCATTCTGCAGTGGAAATGACAGATTCTTCCCAGGGCGCCGGGCAGGGGGTTTTCCCTCAGGGTCAGCTCGAAGGCGTCTTCGATCCTGTTTTCCTTGAGCAGCTGCAGGTATCCCGGAATGTTCATGTGCAAGGGACAGGAGGATTCGCAGAGCGCCACGTAAAGATTTTCGCAAATGCCCGCCGGGCAGCGCTTGGCCTTTATATGCTGGATATACTCGTCCTTGAAGTACTTCAGGGTGGTGAGCACCGGATTGGCCGCTGTCTGGCCGAGCCCGCAGAGCGCCGAATCCTTTACGGCCAAGGCCAGGGACTCCAGGGTTTTCAGATCCTGTTCGCTGGCCTCTCCGTTGGAAACACCCTGGAGGATGTTGAGCATTTGGGAAGTGCCCTCCCGGCAGGGAGTGCACTTGCCGCAGGATTCGTTGGCGGTAAAGCTGATAAAGTAGCGCGCCACGTCCACCATGCAGTTGTCCTGGTCCATGACTACCATGCCGCCGGAGCCCATGATGGCCCCTAGTTCGGTAAGGTGCTCGTAATCGATGGGAGTCTTGAAAAGCGAAGCGGGAATGCAGCCTCCCGAGGGGCCGCCGGACTGCAGGCCCTTGATCTTTTTCTTTGGGCCCATGCCCTCGCAGATTCCGTAAACGGCGCTTTCGAGGGTGGATCCCAGGGGCAGCTCCACGAGGCCGGTATTTCTGACCTTTCCGACGAAGGAGAAGACCTTGGTCCCCCTGCTGTTCGCGGTTCCGAAGGTGGAGAAGAAGTCTCCCCCCCGGGCGATTATGAGGGGAATATTGCACCAGGTTTCGACATTGCTGATCGTCGTCGGCCTGCCGTACAAGCCCTGCTGGGCGGGGAAGGGCGGGCGCGGCGAAGGCCTGCCAGCCTTTCCCTCGATGGATGCGATCAGGGCCGTTTCCTCGCCGCAGACAAAGGCGCCCGCTCCGGTGACTATTTCAATATCGAAGTTAAACTTGCTACCAAGTATGTTCTTGCCCAGGAGCCCGGCGCTTCTGGCCTGCCCGAGAGCCTTGGTAAAGCGTTCCACCGCGAGGGGATACTCGGCCCTCACATAGACGATGCCCTTGGTGGCTCCCATGGCATAGGCGCCGATGATTATCCCTTCCAGAAGCATGTGGGGATCGGACTCGATTTCGTTCCTGTTCATGTAGGCGCCGGGATCGCCCTCGTCGGCGTTGCAGACCACGTATGCCTCGCCGGGCTTGGCCAGTACGTTGTCCCGCATGATTCTCCATTTTTTCCAGGAGGGAAAACCCGCGCCTCCCCGTCCCCTGAGTCCCGATTTCTTCAGCTCTTCGATAATCGAATCCGGAGTCATGGTGCTAAGGGCTTTGAGAAGGCCGAAATAGCCGCCGATACCCACATATTCTTCGATCCGCTCGGGATCTATAAGCCCGCAATCCCGCAAGACCAATTTTTCCTGGCCTTTGAAAAAAGCCAGCTCTTTCCAGGTGGGTAAAAATGGATAGGCCTGGCCGAAATTGAGAGAATGGGTCCTGAAGTCCCAGGATTCGATTTTAGCCTCCGCCAGCTTTGCCAGCTTGTCGAAAGCTTCATCATCGGCCATGCCCCGCAGTAAAGTTTGGGCTCTGGAGGCCCTTACCTCGGAGAACATGAGTACCGGCTTGCCCGGACGGTAGGCCATGACCATGGGCTCGGCGGCGCAGAAACCAAAGCAACCTACCTGTCGTATCCGCAGATCGAGCTTCTCCGCCGTGGCCTTATCTTGCAGGGCTTGAAAAACCTCGTCGGCTCCGTTGCCTATGCCGCAGGTTCCCAATCCGACGGAGATCCAAGGTTTCCCGTTGAATAAATGGGATAATCCTTCTTTTCTCAGGGTTCCGAGATCGGTCTGGGTTTTCATTCGACGCCTCCCTTTTTCATTTTTTCGAGGAGGGAGACGAGCTTCCCGATGGTCATGCGGGATTTCACGACGCCATCTATCATTACCACCGGCGCCAGGGCGCACTGGCCGAAGCAGGCTACGGTGCGGATTGAAGCGAAACCGTCGAGGCTCGTAGCCGAGTTTTCCTCTTCCTCTTTGAATTCCTTGATTCCCATTCTCGAAAGAGCTTCGTTGAGGAGGGCGAGCGATCCCCTGGTGTGACAGGCCGTGCCTCTGCAGACGACGATGGAGTGCCTGCCCTGGGGCTTCAAATTGAAAAATGAGTAAAACGTCGCCATGGAATATACCTGGGAGAGAGGCAATCCCATCAATGAGGAGATGCTCCTCATTGAGGATTCGGATAGATAGTGTTTGGGATCCTCCTCCTGTACGTTCTCCAGCACCTTGAGCAGCGCTCCCGATGTCCCCTTGTGTTTTTGGATGATCGCTTCGATGCCGGGACTTGATTGACTGGAAAGGGTCGTTGGCATACGGCCTCCTTGTCCGTTCGAACCGAAGCGTAAGGCGGGCGGGTACAACGGTGGTTCTGGATTCTATCAGCTTCAGTATGCATCCTTTTTTTTTGCTGTCAAGAAATAATTATCGATAAAATGTGATAAATATAAAAATATTTTATAGAGCCGGTTTTGGGTTGCCTGAATCGATAAATATATAATTATTAACATAAAACAAATTTGATTGCCTTTTTCTTTTTTTCAAGGGATACTGTAGGCATGGATCGATCCGAAGGGCAGGGGCTTTCCGTACACAAGGATTTGGGATTTCCCTGTTTATGGCCTTCAAAGTTTTCCAATTCCAAGGTGGAGCTTCTCGCCAAACGATTGAAGAAGATTTTTGAATCCCTTCCGCACCTCGGTTACCTTGGGCCGGGAGAGCTCCGGGACTATGCCTACTATGAACAGCTCATCGTACAAGCCTTGTTCGATATCGATACGAAGGCTTCCAGGGGGCAGATCATACCGCTGGATACCAAGGACTACCCGAAAATCGTAAGATATCCAGGGGGGGTGGCCCGGGTCGCCCTCTATATCGGTTCGTTCGATCCGTTCCAACTTACCCACCTCACCATCGCGCTGAGACTTCTCGCCTCCAGCCACAACAGGTCGGATATTCTCATCGCCGTACCCGAAGGCGCCCAAAATCAGGACAAGCCGCGGAAAACCGATTATTCCTTCCGCTATCAGATCGCGAAAATGCAACTGGCCGGCCTCTTCGAACCCTTCATACTACCCTTGGATATTGGGGCGAACGCGGATACCATCGAAATCGTCCGACGCTTCGTGGCCATGCACACGGGCATGAAGCTGGAACTCACCCACCTTATCGGCTCCGATGTCCTTCCGATCGCCACCGATTTTCTTGAGGAGGACCTGCGGGTCTGGAGGCGCCAGGCTTCCCTGTCGGGAGTGGAGTTCAGCCACTCGATTCATGTGGCGCGAAGATCGGTAAAGGGAAGTTTTGTTCCTTATCTCGAAAGAATACGGAAAATGGGTGTTCCGGTGACTATTGAAAAGCGTGTGGTCGGAACTCCATCGAGCACTGTTTTCAGGGAGAACAGGGCGATAACCCTGGTTTTGCCCACTGAAAGCATCAGGGATAAACTCGAGATTCTTTTCAGGTATAATATGAACCAGCCTTGGTCGGGGTCCTGATTAGTGCCTTCGGCGAAAGGTTTTCGAATCTGCAACAGACCGAGGATTGGAAGAAGCGACCAAATAGTATACGCTCGGGGCTCGCGATAAAATTCAGAAGTATTGGAGAATGCGACGCATGAAAATGGTATTTCTCGGCCCTCCGGGGGCCGGCAAAGGTACGCTGGCGGCTCTGGCCTCCGGACGGATGGGGCTTCCCCATATTTCCACCGGCGATCTCTTCAGGGCCGCGATCAAGGACGGCTCCGAATTGGGAAAAAAGGTAAAAGGTATACTCGACGAAGGCAGTCTCGTGCCGGATGCGCTTACCATAGCCCTCGTGGAGGAACGCCTATCCCAAAACGATGCGCAACGAGGGTGGATCCTGGACGGATTTCCGCGTACCACAGGTCAGGCCGAAGCCTTGGCGGGTATTTCCGACCCCGAATGGGTGATCAATTTCGACGTGGAGGACTCGGTGATACTCAAGCGGCTCACCGGACGTCGCATATGTTCGGGCTGCGGGAAAATCTATCACATCGAATCCATGCCCCCTTCGGTGGAGGGTGTCTGCGATGCCTGCGGCGCGGGTTTATACACGAGGCCCGACGATAGCCAGGAGTCCATCAGGACCCGGTTGTCGGCCTACAGAAGCCAGACAGCTCCGCTGGTCGAATGGTACGGCGGCAAGGGCAAACTTCTGACCATCGACGGCACCGGTGCCCCCGAAAGGGTGTATGAGCGTTTCATGGAGGCCATCAAGGCCTGACTGCCGTGAAATCCCTGCCGCCCGTTCTTTTGGCGCTTCTTCTCTTTCTTCTCGCTCCCCCGCTCACGACCGCCCAGGCATCCTCGGAGGGGGAAAATGCGGGGAAGGCCACGACGGGGATTCGATCCGGGGTATGGACCGGTACCTTAGCGATCAGGAAGGAGACAAAGGGGCCGGCCGCTCCCCGTGGCGGCACGAAATCTGCCTCTCCGGGAAGCCCGGCGGAAGAAGGCTCTTCGCTCCAGGCTTCGATCAGCCTCAGGTTGTTGGACCGGGGCCTGGGAGCGCTTCTGGATATTCCCGGGCAGTCCATGTTCGGGTATCCCTTGGATGAGGTTTCCTGGACCGGCTCCAGGCTGAGCTTCTCCTTCGGCGCCCTGGGACCGGGGGAGGATCTTCTCTTCGAGGGTATTTACGCCTCTTCCCTCGACGCGGTTGTCGGGACGGCCCGCTCCAAATCCTGGAAGGGGAGCTTCAGACTATCGCCCACGGAGGCGGAGCTTTATCCGGGCGAGAGAAAGATCAATGTAAAAGTCCGGGACGGCCATCTTCCGGGAACCCTTCTCATCCCCGAATCGGGCTCGGCGGCTTCCAGCCTGGTGATATTTGTATCGGGCTCGGGCACCAGCGACAGGGACGGAAACAATTTTAACGTTCCCGGCCGCTCGGACAGCCTCGCCCTTCTGGCAAGGGCATTGGCGTCACGATCGATAGCCAGCTTCCGATACGATAAACGAGGTTCCGGAGAAGCCTATACGAAGGCTTCGCCGGGGCTGAGCGTAAGCCTGGATGAGCACATCGACGATGCGACGCGGATTGTCGCCGGCTTTATCGAATCGGGCGACTATTCCCGGATAATCGTTGTGGGCATGAACGAAGGAGCTTGGATCGGCGCCGCGGCGCTCAACCGCCTTGCGGAGGAAGAGTTCTTCGTCGATGGGTTGGTCGCCATAGCCGTATCGGGGGAGCGGCCGCTGGATCTTCTGCGATCCTCCCTGGAAGGCTTGAGCCAAAGCCTCCAGGATGAGGCGCGGACTATCACCGAGGCTATTCTATCGAACCGCTCCTTTCCTTCGCCGTCGCCCCAGTTGGCGGATTTTTTTGCTTCCCAGCGGATTCCGTGGCTGAAATCCTGGCTTGGCTTCGATCCGGCCAAGGAGCTTTCCAGGGTCAAGACAGCCCTTCTTCTGATTTACGGAGAAAAGGATATGCAGGTTTCGCCGGCGGCCTTCGAGAAACTTCTGGACGCCCGGCCCCAAGCCGCCGCGAGGATTGTTCCCTCGATGAACTATGTCCTGAAACAGGTCGAAACCGAAACCGAGAACTTCGATTCCTTCACCAACCCCGCATATCCCGTGCCGGAGGCTTTGGTGGAGTTGCTCGCCGCCTTCGTGCGGGCCCGTCCAGCTCCCCAAAGCTCGTTTAGCTACATCAGGAAGTAGGACCGCGCGTCATACCGCCGGTACTCAGGATCCGGCGAATTTCCTCGCCACTCAGGCGGATTCCGCGTACCACGTAGACGGCACCCTCGAGGCTGAGGGGCAAGGACGCGATATCGCTGCGGTTCCCGAAAATTCGGGCCACCGCGGCGGCCCAGAGAAAGCGTACGACCGGTCTGTAGGCCTTCGCCGTAGCCTCGTCTTTAACCACAACCCGAAGTTCCACAAGGTAGTTCCTCATGCTGTCTGTTACCAAGCCCGCGCTCGACGAGGACGCCGCAGGAACGGCGGGAGCGCTGGGGCGTTCCAGGAAACCAGAGAGCAGCACCGTCTCGAGGGGTATCGCCGATGCCTCCAGGGGAAGGGTTCCGGAGAAAAGGATTTTCGGCTCGTTGATGCTGATGAAAATATCCGAGGACGCCATCGCTCTCATTCGTTCCGGAAAAGCCTGGACCGGCTCGGATTTTGGGGGCGGACCAGCCTCGGTGCTCAAATGTATCCATCCCGCCTGGGGTGAGCGCAGATAGAGAGGGTATTGGGCCGACCTGTAGCCCCCGTCCTCCAGGCGACGCCAGCTGCCTTCCATCGTCAAGGCCAGCCTGAGCGATACGGGCGAAAAGCGACCCAGGAATATCGCTTCGGCCTTTGGCTGATCGCTGCCGATCCCTCGAATCCCCGCGCCGAAGGAATTGGTTTTGTCCAGGAATTCCTTAATGAAAGACGTATCGATGGTGGAATCGGAGGATGAGGAAGTTCCACCGCCCTTGGCCTTCGGGTTTGGCATGAGGGATGTAAGAAAATCCGAGAGTTTCTTATCATCCATGCCTTTGGTGATGTCCCTCAATGTTTGACCGGATAAGCGGGCGTAAATCTGGGGGGAGTATTCCAGATATCCCGAAGGCTCGCCCAAGGAAACTTCCTCGGGTATGAGGGCGCAGCCCCAGACCAGCAAAAGTACGGACAATGCGACGAACAGGACAGGCAGGCTGCGCCGCCTGCCATGGAATGCTTTCATGCGATACCTCGTTGTTCGAATATTAGGCTACAGTAGTCTAGATGAGTTTTCGCGGCTTGGTTCCAGGCCGCGAAATCGGATTCTTCATATGAAGCCCGGGTGATGCTTCCTCGGGTCGAGCCTAGGGCGGAGGAAGCCTTGGTGGCGGCATGCCTGATCCATGAGAGCCGGTCGTAACCGAGCTTCTCTGGGGCCGAGTCCATCCCCAAAAGGCCTTTTGCCTGAGCTCCAAGGCGCCGGATCCAGGCTTCGGGTTCATAGGGCGGAATATCGAATTCGATGATATAATCCGATGCCCGGGCGAGGCTGTCTTCCCCCGCAAGGCCGCCTCTTGTCCCGCCATCGTTCTCCCATAGCTCCCCGAGCCTACCGATGACGAAAACCTCGTCTTCGAATCCTTTTTTTCTGTAGGTTGTCAAGAATCGATAGATCATGGTGGCGGCCTGGGAGAATCGCTGGGCATTGCGCACATCGACGTACTCGTCCTTGAGCCTGGGGTCTTTCCAAACGAGCCTGGGATTGTCCGGGTGTTTGAGCGCCTGGAGATGTCCCACCGGAGGAAGGGGCGATCGGGGATCGAGGGCGTTCTGGGGCTCCTGGTCCGCGGAAAAGTTCTGGTGCGCCCAGGTGTCGGCGTAGGCGTGTAAGGCTACGCCGATTCTGTAAGGATTCCCGCTTCTTAACGCGGCGATGAGAATTTCCCTGGCCAAGGGGGAATCGGCGGTCACCGGGTATTTCCCCGCCCTTCCGTCCCTTCGATACGAATCGGCTTTGGCCTTTTCGCCCGGCAAAAAATGAAAGGGGCGGTAGATGCTCCTCGCCGTGGTTTCATCCCAAAACTGGTAGTTTTGTGTAACTATACTCAGGCTGGTCTTGTCCCCGCCTCTGATCTCCCAGGCCGCGAGATTTTCATCAACCATCTGACTGGAGACGGCGATCTTCGAGGCGGAGTCCTCAGGCAAGCCCGCGCTGCGGCAGAGATAATACAGGGCGTAGTAGTGGAATTCGATATTCATCGGCCCATAAAATATGACGCAGAGAAGGCGTAACGACAAGTCTTCGAATCCCCGGGATGTGAAATGCGCCTGTATTTCCGCTTTACCCTCATGGCACGCCCGGGCGGACTCTGGTACTATGGGGCCTGAGGAGGAAGTATGGCCGAAGAACGTAGTTTTTCGATGCTCAAGCCAGGGGTTCTCCAGCGGCGCATCGTGGGCGAAGTCCTTTCCCGATTGGAGGCTAAGGGGTTTAGGATAATCGGGCTCAAAATGATGCGGGTTTCCAGACAACTGGCCGAAACCCATTATCGGGAACATAGGGACAAGGCTTTTTTCGGCGAGCTGGTGGATTACATTTGCTCGGCCCCCCTCATCGCCCTGGTGCTCGAGGCCGACGGGGCGGTCGCCATGCTGAGGCATCTTTGCGGAGCCACCAAGGCCGACCAGGCGGCGCCGGGGACGATCCGCGGCGATTTTGCCCTGCATACCAATTTCAATATCATACATGCCTCCGATTCCCATGAATCGGCGGAACGCGAGATTGGGCTGTTCTTCAGACCCGAGGAGATTTTCGATTGGGAGGATTGCAACCATGGATGGATCTGAAAACCTGCCAGTTTGGGACTTGAACTCGGTATTTCCGGATTTCGGGTCTGAAAAATATCTGGCCGCAAAAAGCCGGGCGGCCGGCTTAAGCGCCGAAGCCCTGGAGTTCTACCGTACGAGCCAGAACCCCTTCCCCGGAGAGGATGTGGCGGTCTGGCTCAAAAAGGCCCTGGCCCTCAACGACGAGCTGGGTTCCCTTATGGAAACCCTTTCGGCCTATACCTACGCCCGGTTCAGCACCGCCACCAGGGATCCCGGGGCTATGGCCGAGCTCAACGCCGTCGAGGCCCTGATGCTGCCCGCCAAGCGGGTCGATGTCCTCTACAAGAACGCCCTGGCTGCCCGGAGAAACGCTATTGAAGAGCTGATCGCCGCCGATACCTTTTTTGAACCTTACGCTTTCTTGCTGAAGGAAGAGCTGTTTTTTCAATCCAGACAGATGAGCCCCGAGATGGAGGATTTGGCCGAGGATTTGGGCCGAAGCGGCGCCGACGCGTGGTCCAGGCTGCAGGAAGCGATCAGCTCCAACGCTTCGACGGTATGGGACGAGGCGAGGGGTCAGCGCAAGACCCTGATCGAACTGCGCAATTTGGCCTTCGATCCCGATAGAAGGGTACGAGAAAAGGCCTACAATCTGGAACTCTCGATCTGGAAGGCCTCGGAAATTCCCCTGGCCGCGGCCTTGAATGGGGTTAAGGGTACGACCCAGAGCCTGAACGTCCGCAGAGGCTGGAAAGACGCCCTGGAGAAATCCACGGCCCAGGCGAGAATTTCCGCCGCAACGCTGGAGGCCTTGGTTTCCGCCATGGAATCCTCCCTTCCGTTCTGGAGAAAGTACCTCAAAATCAAGGCGAAGACGCTCGGGCAGAAGGCTCTGGCGTTTTTCGACCTCTTCGCTCCTGTGGGGAAAAAGGATTTTTCCCTGTCGAGCTTTTCCTGGGATGAGGCGAGATCCTTTATCGTGGGGAAGTTTTCATCCTTCGATCCCGATATGGGAGCCTTTGCCGACAAGGCATTCGCTTCCCGCTGGATCGACGCGAAGCCCAGGGAGGGCAAGGTGGGCGGCGCCTACTGCACCGATTTCCCGCTGTCGAAAGAGGCGAGGGTGTTGTGCAACTACGATGGCAGTTTTTCGTCGGTGAGCACCATAGCCCATGAACTGGGCCATGCCTGGCATCACGAATGCATTAAGGACAAACCCTACGGACTACGCCATTATCCCATGACTCTGGCGGAGACGGCGTCGATCTTCGCGGAAACAATCGTGGCCGAAGCGGCGCTCGCCGAGGCCGAACCTGCGGCGAGACTGTCCTTGGTCGAAATGCATCTGCAGGACGGTTGCCAAGTGATCGTGGATATCCTGTCCCGGTTCTATTTCGAAAAGGAAGTATTCTCCCGGCGGGAGGAAAGCGAGCTGAGCCCGGAACACTATTGCGCGGCGATGCTGGATGCCCAGGACAAAACCTACGGGGAGGGCTTGGACCCCGAAAAGCGGCATCCCTACATGTGGGCGGTGAAGGGGCATTACTATATCCCTTCGCTTTCCTACTACAACTTTCCTTACGCCTTCGGCCAGCTTTTCGGGCTCGGTCTCTACGAGCGCTACAGGGAGGAGGGCCCGGGCTTTGCGAAGACTTACAGAACGCTGCTTTCGGAAACAGGGACCGTATCGGCGGTGGACCTGAGCAAAAAAGCGGGCTTCGATATCGAGTCGCCGGAATTCTGGCTCTCCTCCCTCCGGGTTTTCGCCCGGCAGGTCGAGACCTTCGAGACTCTGGCGGATGAGGCTTACTGAAAAAAGCGCAACGAAGGAGGAACCGGTCGCCGGCCTTCGTTGCGCAATAGTTGAAGTCCCTGCCCCTGTCGCCGCCAATACTGTTGTCTTAGCCGCCTTCGAAGAAACTGCCTGGGCTCAGGGCATGCCCCGGCTTGCCCTGTCGCGGCGCAAGGCCTTGCCTGCCTTGTTGATGGCCTTCCACTTGGCCCGTTCCACGGCGGCCGCGGCCCTGTCTTCCCTCCTGTCCAGGAATGCCGTTTCCTGGATCATCTTTCTCCAGCGACTGTAGCGCCCCTGATCGAGGCTGCCGGCTTCGAGAGCGGCTAAGACCGCGCAGCCCGGCTCCTTCCTGTGCGTACAATCCCTGAATTTGCACGACGAAGCCAGCGCGGCTATCTCGGGAAACACCGCATCGATGTCCGCGTCGTCGGTCCAGAGCTGCACCTCCCTCAAGCCGGGGCTGTCCAGCACGATAAGGCCGGAGCGCAATCGATAGAGTTCCCTATGGCTCGTCGTATGGACCCCCTTGCCGTCGCCTTCGCGCACAGGGGAGGTCTCCGCCAGCCTATGGCCGGCCAGGGCGTTGAGCAGGGTGGATTTCCCCACGCCCGACGAGCCTAAAAGGGCCAGGGTGCCGCCGGGCTTCAACCAGAGCTCAAGCTCGGCCATCCCCGCGCCGGTTGCGGCGCTCAGTCCCAGGACCGGCGTTCCGCCCGATACCATGGCCAAATCTGAAAGCGGAACCTCGGGATCCCTGGCCAGGTCGATCTTGCTGAGCACCACCAGTGGATTCACTCCCGAGGCATGACACAGGGCGAGCAGCCGTTCCACCCGTCCAGGGGAAAAATCCGCGCCGCAGGCGGTCATTAAAAGCGCGGTATCGACGTTGGCCGCCAGGGCCTGCACGAATCGCGCATCGCCATGGCGGGAACCCGCCGCCCTTCTGGCCAGGAAGGATTTCCTGGGAAGAATCGCTTGGACGAGCCAGGGCGCATCGCCTGTGTTTATCGGATCGGCCCTTAGTTCCCGGACTAGAAGCCAGTCTCCTACGGCCGGGAGGTCCTCGGGGAGGGCTATTCCCTCGGCGAAGGCGCCCGCCAAGAGAATCCGGCCTTCTTTAGCCGATGCTCCGCTGGTTCCCCCACTGACCGCCGTGGCCCCTGATTTCTGGATCTCGACCACCCTTGCGGGGAAAATCTCGGCATCGAGGTAGGCGGAGCCGCCTATCTTCAGCGCTTGTTCTTCCCACGATTCGTTCCAACCCCACATCCCGAGGCCGGAGGAAGGGGATGCCGAAAGGTCTGAGCTTGGTTTCGATATATTCGAGCACACTGTTCCATTCCTTATGACAATCGATTTGCCGCGGGGTCCGGGCTTGACGCGGTAAGCCGGCCACCCTTAGTGCCGCCGCGCAACCTCTATTGCCGGATGCGCGGGAATTGCTGTTGTGGATGTCTGGATCAGCCGTGGGAAAGGGGGGTCGGGGGACGGGATATTACAGACGAATCGCGCCGGTCTTCCTTCCGACCCTGGACTCTTCCCTGGGGCTGTTGTCGAGTATGGCCCTGTTCATTCAACGCCTCCTTGGTCGAAAGTTTCCCCGCGCCAGGCGCGGGTCCCGCCGCGGAACTGTCGGTCGAAAAAGGATGGATCGACTTCCGTGGACAAAACCAAGTATACAACGCTGAAAGGGGGCGCCGCAAGCATAGCTTGCGGCGCCCCCTTTCAGCGTCAGCATAGGTCCTTATGGATCGCCGGCCCTCAGGCGCGGTTCAGTACGCGGCCAGGATTCCCAGGACCTTTTCCTTGCCCAGGGTCCCGAGAAAACCCGCGAGCCGGGGTCCCTGATCCTTGCCGATGAGGGCCTGATACGCGGCGCGGAAAAGTGTTTTGCTGTCCACGCCCGCGGCGCCGGCGGCCGCGTAAATAGCCTCGGCGATGGATTTTTCGTTCCCGAAGCTTTCCAGGCGGAGAACCACCTCGTCCCTGAGGCGTCGCAGCGCCTCGGTCTCGGCATCGCTCAACCTTGCTTTTTCGCCCGGCTTCCTCACGCTGAAGCGGAAATCCTCGGGCGAGCATTCGTTGATCCAGTACCAAGCCCGCTCCGCCCTGGAGCGGACCTTGGGTTTTTGGGAATCCTTGAGCCCGGGCAGGGCTTCCATCACCGCTTCCACGTCGCCCTGATGGATCAGCAGGAGCGAGCAGAGGTGGCGGAACGGCACTTGATAAGGCTCTTCGGAAGGTACGGGGCCCACCTGGGAGAGTTCGTAGATCCGCCGCTCCTTGGCTTCCGTGGCCTGGTCCTTGGCTTTTTCTTTTCCCCAGTAAATTCGTTCGGTCCTGTCGTAGTCCTCGTATATTTTTATCACGTCCAGATCGAAGCTGATGACGAACTCGGTGTTGGGCCTGGTGCCGGCGAAAAGATAACGCACCAGCTCGGGCTGATAGACCCGAAGGAGATCGGGCAGATCGACCACCTTACCCTTGGACGAGGACATCTTGCCCGGCGAGCCCTTAATGCCGATAAAGTCGTAGCGGAAGGTAACCGGGGGCTTGCGGCCGTAGACTTCCTCCACCACGTGCTTGGAAGTGTCGAAACTGCCCCCCTGGGAGTGGTGGTCCTTGCCGGCGGGTTCGAAATCCACCTGCTCGAAATCCCAGCGCATGGGCCAGTCGACCCTCCATACGAGCTTGGCTCCCTTGAGGCTGCGCAGATCCCCGGTTTCCCTGTGGCCGCAGTCGCAACGGTAGGAGAGCCCCCACTCACCGTCCCAGCCCTCTATTTCGGTGGTATCCCTGTTGCAGGCGGAGCAGAATACGGATACGGGCCACCACTCGCCCTGTATCTTGTGGTCCTCGTCCCGGTACTTATCCAGAATCGTCTTCAGCTGCTCCCGCATTTCCAAGGCCCTTCGCATACCCTGGGCGTACATGCCCTTCCTGTAACGCTCGGCCTGGTAAAGGAACTCCGGGGCGATTCCCACCTCGGGCAAGATCGACTCCACGTCCACCTCGTGGTGCCGGGCATAGGAGGAATCCCTTTCCCAGGGATCGGGCACCAGGGTTATGGGCTGGCGGAGGAATTTTTCCAGCAGCTCGGCCTGGGGCATGTTGAGAGGCACCTTTCTGAACACGTCGTAATCGTCCCAGCTATAAATAAAGCGCACCTTCTTGCCCCGGTCGCGCAGGGCCCTGACGACCAGCTCGACGGAGATCATCTCGCGGAAATTGCCTACGTGCACCGTTCCGGAAGGAGTTATGCCCGAGGCGCAGGTGTAGATATCCTTGTCCCCCCAGGTCTGAATTATTTTTTCGGCGGTCTGGTCCGCCCAATGGGATGCCTTGTTCTTTTCCATGCGACTGAGTATAGACTAGGCCCGGCAGGCGTGGAAATGGGTGTAGTACGTTACCCCCATCTACTTGGTGGCAAAATATGCTG
>LVBN01000050.1 GCA_001603165.1 Spirochaetales bacterium Spiro_12 | reverse complement strand
CCGTTCTCGTTCGAATCGGACTTTCCTTTTTCGTCGCAGGCTTCTGGATCGCCTTCGCGACCTTTCTCGGCGAGCGCCTGGGTAGTCACAAGGCGGGGCTCATCGCGAATCTTCCCTCCAACATTCTTATTTCCATGCTTTTCATGGGGATAACCAGAGGTCCGGAATACGCCGCGGCCGCCACGGCCGGCGTTCCCATGGGGATGATGGTGGACAGCGTTTTTTTGGCGGTATTTATTTTTCTTTTGCGCCGGGGCGTATGGGTCGCCTTGTCGCTGGGGCTGGCATTTTGGGCTCTTTCGGCCTTCGTTGTCATCGTGCTTTTGCCGCCCCTGGGGATTCTGGCCTCCTTGGCGGCCTATTTTATCGTTTCCACCGGGCTTTTCATTCTCGTACATCGCTGGTTAGGAAGACCCAAGGTGGAGAAAAAACCCGTCGTGCTTTCCTGGAAGATCATCGCCCTGCGCGCGTTTTTCGCCGGAAGCGTTGTCGCCGGAGCCGTCGCGGTAGCCCAGGTGGCCCCGCCCTACATGACGGGAGTGCTGGCTACCTTTCCCGCCGCCCTGACCTCCACCATGGTTATCATCAGCCTGAGCCAGGGGACGCTCTTCGCGCAGGCCACCGGGAAAATCCTCCTGCTCTCCTCCACGAACATAATCGTATACGCCGCGCTGGTTTCCCTTTTCTTTCCGCCCCTGGGGCCCTGGTTGGGCACGCTATTATCCTTCGCCGGGGCCTGTGGGTTTCTCCTGATTTTGGGAAAAATCTCGATCAGATTCAGCTGATTCTTCCGTGGGTTTCATGTCCCGCGGCCGGCCGTGTTCTTGTCGATCTTCCTCGAAAGATTTTCCTGGAGCAAACCAACCCCCGCCCTTTGGCGAAGTGTCACTTCCTTTTGCCGCCTTGTTTCAGTATATTTTTTGCGAATGATTCGCAATTTTCAGGAGAAACCCATGAAACAATGGTTCGGAAAGCTTTCGTCGCGCGGCCTGCTGGCGTTCGTTTTTTTTGTTCTGCTCGCGTTCCTTGGCTTGCCAGGCCTTTTCGCCGCGCCGCAGGTCCCCACTGTCGCGGTAAGCATACTTCCCCAGACAGAATTCGTATCCAAGATCGCCGGTTCCGCGGTAAGGGTGATAAGCCTGGTGGGCCCAGGGGCCTCTCCCCATAATTATGAGCCGAGTCCTCGCCAAATGGCCGATCTCAGCCGCGCCAGGGTATGGTTCACGATCGGCGTCGAATTCGAAACAGCCCTCCGCCCCAAGGTTGAGGCCCTTTACCCGGCCTTGAAGGTGGTGAACAGCGCGGAAGGAGTCAGGTATAGGCAGCTGGAATCCGGCCATGAACATGATGAGGAAGAAGAAACTGGCGGACACGAAGGAGAATCCAACGAGGAAGGCGGCGTGGATCCCCATGTCTGGCTGGGCTTCGACGCGGTCAAGATACAGCTTTCCACCATTCTGAAGACCCTGGTAAACCTAATGCCGGAGCAGAAAGCGGCTTTCGAGGCGAATCACCGGGCATACGTGGCGCAAATCGATCGGACATACGCCGAATTAAAACGTGACCTGGCCGCCTTGGAGGGAGGCAGCGTCTTCGTCTATCACCCCTCCTTCGGATACTTCCTGGATTCGTTCGGCATACGGCAGGAGGCGGTGGAGCTGGGGGGAAAGGAACCTACCCAGAAAACCTTGGCCGCTTTGATAAAAAAGGCGAAGCAGGAGGGAGTAAAAACCATTTTTGTCCAAAAACAATTTTCCAGCGCCGCCGCCAAGACCGTCGCTTCCGCCATCGGCGGTGTCGTGGTTGAGATAGACCCTCTGGCTCCCGCCTGGCTGGACAATACCCGGATCATGGGCAGGGCCCTTCAAAAAGCCCTTGGCCGTTAGGCTGCGAGGAAGGCTAATGGACACACATCCGACCATCGCGGTGGAGTTTTCCAAGGTGGGTTATTCCTACTCCAATTTCGAGGTCCTGAGAGAAAGCTCCTTTCACGTCCATCGGGGCGAGTTCGTCGCCCTCATCGGGGCCAACGGTTCGGGCAAAACCACGATCCTCAGGTTGATCATGGGGCTGGCGAAGCCTGACTCGGGAAGGGTCCTGATTTTCGGCAAGAGTCCGGAGAAAGCCAGAGGGCTTGTTGGTTATGTTCCCCAATACATGAACTACGATCCCGCCTTCCCGATATCGGTGGAAGAGGTGGTGCGGATGGGCCGGCTGGAGGGCCTGTCCAGGAACTGCGATCCTCGAAGTTCCGGGCGGAACTCCTGTCCGGAGCTGGATGCGGCGCTGGAGCTCGCCGACGTGGCGGACCTGCGGGACAGGCCTTACAAGGCCCTCTCGGGAGGCCAGCGCCGCAGGGTCATGGTTGCCCGAGCCCTGGCCAGCGCGCCCGAGCTTCTGATCCTGGATGAACCGACTGCCAACATGGACAGCGAGAGCGAAAAGCGGCTGTTCACCGTACTGGGCAACTTGAAGCGGAGCACCACCATCCTCATAGCGACCCACGATACCGCCTTTGTCTCGTCGCTTACCGATGTCGTGCTCTGCGTTGGCCAGCGGAAGGGCAGGCCGGGCGAAGTGCTTCGCCATGCCGTCATGCCCGCCGACCACATCCCGACGGGGCTCTACGGAGGCTCGGCCCTCCAGGTCCTCCACGATACCGATCTGCCCGACCGGTGCTGCGCCTCCGGAGACGCCGAAGCCCTCTCCGAAAGGAGGGAGCCATGAGTTTTTTCGAAGCCCTTCTGGATCCCTCCATGCCCTTTGTCCGCAACGCCTTCCTGGCGGGGATCTTGTCGAGCATACTCTTCGGGGTTCTCGGCTCGGTGGTGACCGTAAAGCGCATCGCCGGCTTGGCGGGGGCGATTTCCCACGCCGTCCTGGGAGGCATAGGTCTTGCGCTGTACCTGGCGGCCAAGGGTATTCTTCCCGGTCTTCCGCCAATAGTCGGAGCCCTGGTTTTCGCCCTCGTCGCGGCGGCGATCATCGGTATCGTTTCCTTGAAGGCCAAACAGCGGGAAGATACGGTGATCAACGCCCTCTGGGCTATCGGCATGAGCGTAGGCATCCTTTTTATCGCCAAGACTCCGGGCTACGCCGACCCCATGAGCTACCTGTTCGGGAATATTCTTCTGGTCTCCCGGGGCGACCTCATCCTCCTGGCCGTCCTGGACGCGATTGTCGTTCTTCTAGCCTGGCGCGGCTATTTTCAGCTCGAAGCCAGCGCCTTCGACGAGGAGTTCGCCCGCACCAGGGGCGTGCCCACCGACGCGGTGTTCCTGATCATTCTCGGCATCACCGCCGTCGCCGTGGTAGTCCTCCAGACCTTCGTGGGCATCGTCATGGTGATCGCCATGCTCACCCTCCCTGCGGGCACCGCCGGGTATTTCGCGAAAAATTTAGGCCGAATGATGCTCATCGGAAGCGGCTTGTCCCTGGCGTTTTCGCTTATAGGGCTGGTGGTGAGCTGGAGGCTGGACCTTCCCTCCGGAGCCGTGGTCGTTCTGGTGGCGGGGGCAGTGTTCCTTGCGGTGTCGGCCCTTAGGATGCGCCGCAAGGCATAGGCCGGAAGGATCGCGATGACCAAGGCGAGAAAAGGCGTAAAGCGATTGCTCGACGAGGCGGAAAAACCTCTCTCCGCCCTGGATGTGGGAACCCTCATGGAAGGTGTCTGCGATCTCGCCACGGTCTACCGCTCCCTTCACTATCTCGAGGAAAACGGTTTCGCCGAGTCCTTTGTCCTGCATTGCAGCGCCCACGGCACCGAACGGTATTACGTATCCCGCAAAGCTCCCCATCGGCACTGGTTCCATTGCGAACGTTGCCATCGTTTTATCGATTTAGGGGCTTGCCGCATCGGGGCCATTCTGAAGTCCATGGAATCCGAGGCGGGGGTATTGATCCGGCATCACGCCTTATACGCCACGGGGCTCTGCGAAGGCTGTCGCGGGGAGGATAGTGTATCGGAGCTTGTTGAAAAAGAGAGGGGCGAGGAGGGGCGGGAGTAGGGTTCAGCTGTTTTTCTTTACTCTGACGGACCGCTCCGCGGCTGTTCAATTAAGCCCGGGTGAAGCGAGGGAGGTAGTCAGGCCTTCGTTTGCCCGGGGTAGGGTCTTGTTTCAGCCAGATTCTCCGCAAGGTTGGGGAGTAGAGCCAATCTTCTCTACCGAGGAAAGCCCGTTGAGGGAACAGGGAGAGGATTCCTCTTCGCTGTTCATCAGGCGATATGCCCGGGCAGGTTCCATGGGTTCTCGTGTCGCTTGGCCGCGCCTTTATCAGATAACGCTTCCAGTAATTATCAGGAAGGGCAGGGCGACCTGCCGCACGATAAAAGCCCCGATCCACGCCAGCGTCAGGGAGTACAGCACCTGAAAGAGCAGCCACTTGCCTCCCGCCTCGGAGCGTATCGTCGCGAGACTGGCCAGACAGGGCGGCATGATGAGAATGAACACCATGAAGGTCAGCGCCGTAAGCCGGTTCATGCCGGGATCGCGCCGGAGGGCCTGGCGCAGTGATTCGTTGTCCTCGCCCTCCGCTCCGCCGCCGTAGAGAATTCCCAAGGTCGAAACCACGAGTTCCTTGGCGGAAAAGCTGGGAACCAGGGCGACGCCGAGCTTCCAATTGAAGCCCAGGGGCCGGATGACAGGCTCGATAATCCTGCCGATTCTGCCCGCAAGGCTGTATTCCAGCCGGTATTCCTCCAAGGCCCGCCCCACGGCCAGATCGCGTTCCTCCAGGGAAGCCTCAGGCCTCGCCGCGCTGAAATCGGCGGCGAGAACCTGCGTTCGTTCGGCCTCATCGCCGGGCTGGGGAAAGGTGGTGATCGCCCAAATCGCTATGGACGCCACCAATATCACCGTGCCCGCCTTCCTGATATAGCTCAGGGTTTTTCCCCAGACATGCCAGAAAACGCCTTTCCAGGTGGGTAGGCGATAGGGTGGCAGCTCCATGACGAAGGCGGTGCTCGGGCCGCGCAGAACGGTTTTTTTCAAAAGTATGGTGGAAAGCATGGACAGTGCCACGCCGCCTAGGTACATGAGCATTACGACGTTATCGGCGTTATCGGGGAAGAAAGTGCCGGCCAGCAGGACATAGACCGGAAGCTTGGCGCCGCAGCTCATGAAGGGCACGGCGAGTATGGTGGCGATCCGATCCTTGGGACTCTTCAGCGTTCTTGTGGCCATGATGGCCGGCACCGTGCAGCCGAAGCCGAGCATGAGCGGCATGAAGGATTGACCATGAAGACCGAAGGCATGCAGTGCCTTGTCGGTGAGAAAGGCTGCCCGGGACATGTACCCCGTATCCTCCAAAATCGAAATGCAGAGAAAGAGAATCACGATCAGGGGGACGAAGGAAAACACGCCCCCCACGCCGCCGA
This sequence comes from Spirochaetales bacterium Spiro_12, assembly GCA_001603165.1. Lineage (GTDB taxonomy): Bacteria > Spirochaetota > Spirochaetia > Treponematales > Rectinemataceae > UBA2256. Next base: position 5,522 of record LVBN01000050.1, on the reverse strand, counting down.
TAATTCCGTCGATCAGCAGGGAACGGAAAAATCCCTCGGGGAGCAGTATCCGCGCCAAGTCCGCCAAGGAACCGAATAATGTTTCCAGGAGCGCCGCCGGATACTCCCCTAGGGCGAAAGTGAGCTTGAAAATTCCCCAGATTATCAGAAAGAAAAGGGGAAGTCCGAGAAAATGGTTCATCGTGAGGCGATCGATAAACTCAGTGGGAGAGAAGTGGGGGTGCGTGCTTTGGGTCAGAGCTTCCCGGGTAGCCCCGCGGATGTAGCCATACCGTTGTTCGGTAATGACGATTTCCGAATCCTTGCCGAAGTGACTGGTTATCCAAGCCCTGTCCGCCTCCGCCTTAACCAGGATTTCCCCTCCCCTGGAGTGTTCCCGCGCTTTTTTGATGGCGTTTTCGTCGTTTTCCAGCAATTTGATTGCCAGCCATCGAGCAGGATAGCGGGCGCTGAAATCCTTGTCCGAGGACACAAGTTCGGTCAGCGGCTCCAGCCTTGATTCGATTTCCTGGCCGTAATGGGCTGTTTTAAGCGGCGCCCCCGCCTTTTTCGAGCCCTTCGCGATTCCGGCTTCCCGATCTTCTTTTTCCCCCTTCGGCGGGGTGGAGGCCAGAAGGGCGACGCATTCATCCAAGAGCGTCTTGATTCCCTTGCCGCTGGTGCCCACGGTTTTGACGAAGGGAATCCCGAGGCTTTCGGACAAAAGGCGCTCATCGATGCTGATCCCCTTTTCCTCGGCCTCATCGGTCATGTTGAGCGCCCCTACCACGGGAATGCCCAGCTCCTGGAACTGAAGACAAAGGTAGAGGTTTCGCTCCAGGTTGGTTGAGTCGAGAACATCCACGACGATGTCCGGCCTCTCCTCCAGGAGAAAATCCCTGGCCACCACCTCGTCCAGCGAGTAAGCGGTAAGGCTGTAGATGCCGGGCAGGTCTACTATTTTAAAGCGCAGGTCCCCGTGATCCACGAAGCCTTCGCGCTTTTCCACTGTCACGCCGGGGTAATTCCCCACCTTGTGATGGGAACCGGTTATCGCGTTGAAAAGGCTCGTCTTGCCCGCGTTGGGATTGCCGGCCAACGCGATGGATAGGTTTTTTTTCATTGTGTGCTTATCTCGATGAGCTTGGCTTCGCAGCGCCGTATCAGGAGATCGTAGCCCCTGATTCGAACCTGAAGGGGACCCCGCAGGAAGGCTCCCCGTACGTACTGGCCCCTCGCACCCTGGGTGAAACCCATGTCGGCAAGACGTTTCCCGATCTCTCCGCCCAACAGAACCTTCTCCACCGTGAACACCGTTCCCGGCCTTGTCTCGGATAATCGCATCACTGTAGAAACCTCATTCCTTTTCCAAATCGAAGGTCTTGGCGCAATCAGCGCACAGGCCCCGCAATTCGAGCCGGTGCCCGGTCGCTCGAAATCCGAATTCCTTGAATATTTCGTTCTGGGCTTTTTCGATCTGAGGGTGGCAAAATTCAATCAGCCTTCCGCATCCGACGCATACCAGATGGTCGTGATGGGAGTGCTTGTAAACGTGCTCGTAGCGTCGGGGCCCCTCATCCTTGCAGGCATCCTGGGCGAGCCCCGCGTCGGCCAGAAGCTTGAGGGTGCGGAACACCGTAGCCTGGCCAAGCCCCGGATCGATCCTCTTCGCCGCAGCGAGCAAATCTTCGGCGCTCAGATGTCCTTCGGACCGTAAAAAAGCCTGGAGCACCGTCTCCCTGGCCGAGGTCATTTTGAGGCCTTTGTTGCGCAAATAGATTTCGAAGAGGCGTTGTTCTTCTTTCATTGGATATCACTCGATGATATTGATAATCATTATCATTTAATGTGTCAATATCCCCGCCCTGGAGGGAAGGGAAAAGATCTCAGTTGTTCCTTTCCCTACGCCGATTGCGGAACCAGAGTACGGTGTCGGTTCCCACCATCAGGGCGTTGAGGCAGTACAGGTATATTACGAAGTCGAAATTGTACAAAAGCTTGTGAAGGATTCCCGCGGCATAGCCGGCGAGGACGATGAAGAGAAAGAAGACGCTCTTCCCTCCGGTCGATCCGGACTTGAGGGAGCGATAGATCGAAAAAGGCCAGGCGGCGCCGAAACAAAGTAGCATGATGACCTCGAAGATACTCATGGACGCTACTCTAGCTCCGAAAAAGGCTCTTGGCAAGGAAAAAAGGGGGGAAAGCGATTTTTCTCACAGCCCCCCGTTCTTGCCGAAGACCTTCGGCGGAATTACAATGGCCCCATGGAAAAGCGCTACTTCAGCTATCAACAGATCCATGCGACGGCCAGGAGCATGGCCCAGCGCATCAGCGCGGCGAATTACAAACCCGACGTGATCGTGGCCATCGGAAGCGGGGGATTCATACCGGCCCGGATCCTGCGCACCTTTCTCGGTGCTCCCATATTGGCGGTCGGCATCGCCTATTACGATGTCCATGACAAGCCCTCCCAATTTCCCCGTAAACTGCAGTGGATAGAAGAGGCTGAGCGACAGCTCGCGGGCAGGCGCATTTTGCTCGTGGACGAGGTGGACGATTCCCGGGTCACCCTGGAGTATTGCATACGGGAACTGCTCCGCCATCATCCCGAATCTATAGCGGTGGCGGTGATACATAACAAGAATAAGCCCAAGCGCGGACAAATTCCTTCGGAAGTGGCCCTCTACATAGCCGGCGAGGAGCTGGGCGACGTATGGATCGTCTATCCCTGGGACGCCAAGGATATCGAGGAACATGATACTCATACGGGACAAAACCAAGCTTGACCGGGCGTTTTCAAGCGTCATTGCCCTTGGCTGAGTCTAGCCTCCGCTCATCATATGATAGAGTTCGACATCGTCCCCCTCCCTTACGAGGGCGTTCTCCCTCTCTTCGCGGCGTATCAAGGTTCCGTTGATTCTCGAAATGATATTCGGAAAGCTGTAGCGTTTGCGGCGCAGAATTTCCGCCACCGAGAGTTGATTTTCGGGGAACTCGGTCAGCATGCTGTTGATCGTTACCCTCATGCGACGATCCTAGCCTAGGCTCTCTTCGTCGTAAAGTGTCGCTACTGCGTCGAAGATTGTGGTGAGTACATAATTATCTATTTTTATTGTATCTATATTGGTCGCGGGGAGCGTAAATCATTGACATGGTCAGTCGCTTTGCCCTATTCTCAGCGAAGTATGGTTAACGATCTCGGAAGTACATCGAGAGATCAAAATTAAGGAGCGACATATGAAGAGATCATGGTCCTCTGCCACGGCGTTTCTGCTGATTGCGGCACTGGTCGTTTTCGCTTCCGCCGGTCTTTCGTCCTGCGCGAAGAAGCCGACAAAAATCACGGTGGCTTCCGACGCCACCTGGCCTCCCATGGAATTTGTCGACGAGAATAAGAATCTTGTCGGATTCGATATAGACCTGGTCAACGAGATCGCCAAAGCCGAGGGCTTCGAGGTGGAGATCAAGAACACCGCCTGGGACGGTATTTTCGCGGGCCTGGCGGCCGGCAACTACCAGGCTATCGCCTCCTCGGTCACCATCACCGAAGAGCGCAAGGCTACCATGGATTTCTCCGAAGGCTACGTCAACGCCGGACAGGTTTTGGTCGTACGCAAGGAGACCACGGGCGTCACCACCCTGGCCGACCTGGTGGGTAAGAAGGTGGGAGGCCAGATCGGCACCACCGGCGTTATCGAGATCGGCAAGGCCCAGGGCGTGGAACTCAAGACCTACGACGAGATCGGCTTGGCCTACGAGGACTTGGCTAACGGCAACATAGAAGGTGTTGTGGCCGATTCGCCCATCGCCGCCGATTTCGCCCTTCAGAATCCCAGCTACAAGGACAAGCTCATGATCGTCGGTCAGCCCTTTACCGACGAGTGGCTCGGCTTCGCCATCAAAAAAGGCGACGAGAAAACCCTTAAGCTCTTCAACGACGGCCTCGCCAAGGTTAAGGCCTCGGGCAAGCTGGACGAGTTGATCGATAAGTGGCTTAAGTAGGATGGCGAAAGGCTCTCCGCGTTCCGAACGGGACTCCAGGGGCCCCACTCGGCCAACCATCACTGTCACCGACGGCACCCTCATCCCCTTGAAGGATGAGGGCGGCCTTCTTTCCGCGTGGAACATTTCCTTTTTCGGCGCCATCGTTTTGCTGATCGCGCTGCCTCTTTTCAGTCCCGACCCCTATCTGCGCATCCTCTCCTTTGTTCCCGACGGCCTGGTGGCCACATTTTCCGTAACCCTCATTTCCATCTGCTTCGCCTTGGTAATCGGCCTTTTCGCCGGCTTAGGGCGAATTTCCCAACGCGCCTGGGTGAACAGGATAGCCACCGTCTACGTGGAGATCATCCGGGGAATTCCACTGCTGGTGCAGCTCTTCTATATCTACTACGCCCTCGGGCCCTTGCTCAGGTTGCAGGGTCCGCCTGCGGCTATTCTGGCCATGTCCATCTGTTACGGCGCCTATATGGCCGAAATCTTCCGCGCGGGAATACAGGCCATTCCCAGGGGGCAAATGGAAGCGGCCCTCGCCCTGGGCATGTCCAGGAGCAGCGCCATGAGAAAGATCATCATCCCCCAGACCATACGGGTTATCCTGCCTCCCATCGGCAACGAATTCATCGCCCTGCTCAAGGACTCCTCCCTCGTTTCCATCCTCGCGGTTTCCGATCTGTTGCGCCGGGGCAGGGAATACGCTTCCACATCATTTCGGTATTTTGAAAGTTACACTGTCATCGCGCTGATCTATTTGGTTATGACCCTCTTTTTCTCCCGCCTCGTGGCGATCATGGAAGAAAGGTTGAGACATCGTGGCAACGTTCATTGAAATAAAGAACGCGGTAAAAACCTTCGGAAGTCTCCAGGCCCTGGGCGGCGTGGACCTGAGCGTGCAAAAGGGCGAGGTCGTGCTTATCATAGGCCCTTCCGGCTCGGGCAAAAGCACGCTGCTGCGCTCCATCAACCGATTGGAACGATTGGATTCGGGCTCCATCACCATCGATGGCGAAAGCGTGACCGATGAAGGCTCCGACATCCGCCATATCCGCCAGGAAGTGGGCATGGTCTTCCAGAGCTTCAATCTGTTCCCCCACCTCAAGGTCATCGACAACATTACCTTATCGCCCACCATCGTTCTCAAGAAAGGCAAGGAAGAGGCCCTGGAAAACGCCAGAAGACTTTTGGCCAAGGTGGGGCTCTCGGAAAAGGAACAGGCCTGGCCCGACCAGCTTTCCGGCGGGCAGCAGCAGCGCGTGGCCATAGCCCGAGCCCTGGCCATGAATCCCAAGGTGATGCTCTTCGACGAACCTACCAGCGCCCTGGATCCGGAGATGATCAAGGAAGTGCTGGATGTCATGACCGATCTGGCCAGGGAAGGCATGACCATGCTCATTGTTTCCCACGAAATGGGATTCGCCCGCGCCGCGGCCGATCGCATTATCTTCATGGATTCGGGGCAGATCGTCGAAGAAGCTCCTCCGGAGACCTTCTTCACCTCCCCCAGGGAGGAACGGACCCGGAGATTCCTGGAGCATATTCTCTAG
>LVBN01000049.1 GCA_001603165.1 Spirochaetales bacterium Spiro_12 | reverse complement strand
GCGGGTTTCCTGCCGTTCAGAGCGCTGCGGCTGTATTGAGCATTGACCCCGGGCCCGGAGCGTATTAGCCTTGTGGTATAAGCCCTGGTTCTGCACGATCGTTATTTAATAAAGAAATACGCCAACAAGGAGGAATCAATTATGCCTGTGCTGCGTAAGGCGGCGATTGACCTGCTCTTGTGGTACATCGCCAACGACCCCATGAAAAGATTACCCCGGATAATCGAGCTTGCCCGTAAACTCGACCGGGAAGCCATGCATACCGCCGAAATTAAGGCGGTGGAAAAGGTTCTGACCGACGAGGACAGCAATTGGTATCTGCTGGTAAAAAAACTCTTCGCCGAAGTGGATATAAAAGTCATACAAAAACTCGTGGAGTGTTTTTTCGTCCACGCCAACCTCGAAGGCGCGGCGCGCGCCCGGGCGGCGCGACAAAAATACGACTGCAACATCCCCTGGGCGATCCTGATGGATCCCACCAGCGGCTGCAATCTGGCCTGTACCGGCTGCTGGGCGGCCCAGTACGGCAAGAAGCACAATCTCTCTTTAGAAACCCTCGACTCGATCTGCAGGCAGGGCAAATCGCTGGGCAGCTATTTCTTCATTCTCTCCGGAGGCGAACCTCTGGTGCGCAAAGACGACATAATCCGTCTCTGCGAAACGCACCAGGACGCTTATTTTTTCGCCTTTACCAACGGAACCCTGGTGGACGAAGCCCTGTGCCGGGACCTGTTGCGGGTCGGCAATATGGCCGTGGCCTTTTCGATCGAAGGAGACGAGGAAGCGACGGACATGAGGCGGGGCAAGGGCACTTACCGGAAAGTGCTGGCGGCCATGGACCTCATGCGGGAACACAGGCTGCTCTTCGGCTATTCGACCTGCTATCATCGATACAATACCGAAAGCGTAGGATCCGACGAATTCGTGGACGAGATGATAGCCCGGGGCTGCCGTTTCGTGTGGAATTTTACCTATATCCCCGTGGGAAAAGACGCCGATGTAAGCCTCTTGGCCACCCCGGGGCAACGGGAATACATGTATCGACGGGTCCGTGAAATACGGAACAGCAAGCCGATATTCGCCCTGGACTTTTGGAACGACGGGGAATTTTGTTCGGGCTGTATAGCCGGCGGAAAATCCTACCTCCATATCAACGCCAACGGAGATGCCGAGCCCTGCGCGTTCATCCATTACTCGAACGTCAACATCAAGAAAGCGAGTCTCCTGGACGCCCTGCGCTCGCCGCTTTTTAGGGCCTATAGGCAAAGGCAGCCCTTTGATGAGAATCTGTTGAGACCCTGTCCTTTATTGGATAATCCGGATGCCCTGGTCGAAATGGTAAGAGAGTCGAAGGCCGAATCCACCGAGCTGGAAGCGCCGGAAGCCGTGGAAATGCTCTGCGCAAAAACCCGAAAGGCCGCCGAACAGTGGGCGCCGGTCGCGGAGCGCTTGTGGAAGGCATCGGGGAAAGAACGGGCGGGCGTAGGAGGAGGCTAGTCGGATGTCAATGTTCACCCGGATGAAGGAAACGCTGCTGGAAAATACTTTTTTGGCGTATAAAAGAGAACTCTTCGCCGGAACCAGCGGAAATTTGAGCTGCCTGGATGCGACGGGTACGAAGATAGCGATAACGCCCAGCTCGTACCCCTACGAAAAAATGACCCAGGACGATATCGTGATCATCGAGGCCTCAAGCGGCGCCGTCGTGGAGGGGAAGCGCAAGCCCTCGTCGGAATGGCGCATGCATGCCGCGATCTACCGCGAAGTTTCTGGCGCGCGGGGGGTGGTACATATCCATTCGCCCTATGCCACCGCCCTCGCCGTTGCCGGCAAGGGAATACCCCTTGTCCTCATCGAAACCCTTGTTTATATAGGGGGAGACGTTCCCCTGGCCGAATTCGGCCTTCCGGGAACCGAAGAACTCGGCGCTGTCGTCGCGAAAACCTTGAAAAGCCGGAACGCCTGCCTCATGGCCAACCATGGCGCCGTCGCCATCGGGGAAAGCCTGGAGCAGGCCATGCTGCGGGCAACCTACATAGAAGACGCGGCTAAGATTTACTTCCTCGCCCTTCAAGCCGGGGGCGCCGTCGCGCTCTCCGATAAGGACCTCGAAGCGATGCGCAAAAACCTCGGGAACTGAGGATTTCCCAAAAGTCGGACGAATTTTGAAAAATCTACTTATAGGGGCCGCCGATGGAACGGAATGACCAGGATCTCGCTTTCATGCTCAAATATGAAAATGTGGCGTGGTACGATAAATCCGCCGCTCTGGTGCGTATTCTCGATAGACGGGTGTACCCCGGGAAGCTCCGCTACCTGGAGTGCTCCGATTATCGGGAGGTCATCAAGGCCATACGGGATATGGTGACCCAGTCCGGCGGCCCCTATATAGCCGCCGCCATGGCCATGGCCTTGGCCTCCCGACAAATCCTCGGCCAGGCGAAGAACGCCACCGATTTCGAGAAAAAAATCGACGCCGCCGCCGCCGAACTCTCCCGCGCCAGACCCACGACCGTCGAAAAAATGGCCCATATCACCCAGGAATGCGCCAAGGTGGCCAAGGCCGCCATGGCGGCGGGCAAGGCCCCGGACGATGCCGTCTTTCTGCACAACATCGAAGTGATCAACCGGCGCTACGCGAAAAGCGCCGCCGAGGCGGTTCACCTGGTCGGGCAATTCCCCGGCCGGGGCACCGTCATGACCCAGTGCTTCGCCGAAACCATCGTAGGCACCATGCTCAGGGAGTGCAGGGCCGTCGGCAAGGAAATTAAGTTCATCTGCCCCGAAACCCGTCCCTTCTTCCAGGGGGCCAGGCTCACCGCCTCGGTCATCCAGGACATGGGATTCGAGGTGACTGTCATCACCGACAACATGCCCGGCTATACGATGAAGGCCAAGCGCGTCGACCTCTTCACCTCCGCCGCCGACGTCATCTGCATGGACGGCCATATCGTCAACAAGGTGGGCACCTTCCAGATAGCCCTGGCCGCCTCCTACTGGGGCATCCCCTATTTCGTCAACGGCAGCCCCAATCCGCGGCACCCGACCGTCGATACGGTGACCATCGAAGAACGAAGCCAATCCGACGTTCTGGAAGCCATGGGACGACGTACCGCCATGGAAGGCGTCAAGGGTTTTTACCCCGCCTTCGATATTACGCCGCCCAAGCTCTGCGACGGTGTCGTGACCGATAAGGGCATCTTTTCGCCCTTCGACCTTCCGCGTTACTATCGAGAATCGGGGGGCAAATAATCTTATTTTGTCGGAGACTTGTGTATCTGCATCGAAGATTGTTGAGAGAATGAGGGGCTGAGGACAGAAGGCGGCCCGGGCTTAAGGTCAGTCCCCTGCGGCGCTGTCCCGGGGACCTTTCAGGAAGCTTTTCAACAATCTTCGATGCAGCAATAATCGTTCACGCCTAGGACGTCCATATCCAGCCCGACTACGCTCAGGCTTGGTTGAAACAACGGGATTGACAAAATTTCGGAAATATACGAGCGTATATGCCACGAGAAACGATATGAAGCGCACAATCCATAGCCTATGTTCTATGCGCCGCGGCCTTGCGAGGCCGCGCTCCGCCACTACTCTTCGCGCGATACATCCGTAAAAACCTCCCCTCCTGAAATAAGGCCCTCAACCCACTCCCGCCCCGAGCCGGGACATAAAACAACGCGCATACCCGATACCCTGAGGTATCGGAAAAACACACCATGGAGGTTCTTATGAAAAAGAACAGGATTGGAAAATGCCTTGCGACGCTCTTCGCTTTTTTCGCCATCGGCGGCGCAATGGCGCAGACAAGTCTAAAGGTGGGCGCCACCTCGGTTCCCCACGCCGAAATCCTCAACATCATAAAGCCCGATCTGGCTCAGCAGGGGATACGCCTGGAGATAATCGAGTTTTCCGATTATGTGACTCCCAATATCGCCTTGGCCGAACGCCAGCTGGACGCGAACTTTTTTCAGCACCTGCCTTACCTGGAATCCTTCGCCGCGGCTCGAAAGCTTTCGCTGGAGAGCGTCGTCGCCGTCCATGTGGAACCCCTGGGGCTTTATTCGAAGAAGTTCAAATCGCCTGAGGACATTCCGGCCGGTTCGGTGATCGCCATTCCCAACGATCCCACCAACGAAGGAAGGGCCCTGATCTTCCTGGCGGCGAATAATCTCATCAAACTGAGGGCGAACGCGGGACTTGAAGCGACCATCAAAGATATCGAAGCGAACCCCAAGCGGCTTCAATTCAAGGAAATCGAAGCCCCCCAGCTCCCTCGAACGCTCCAGGACGTCGCGGCGGCGGTGATCAACGGTAACTACGCCCTGCAGGCCGGTTTGAATCCGATCAAAGACTCGCTGCTTTTGGAGGGCGGGGATTCTCCCTATGCCAATATTCTCGTCGCGCGCAAGGGCGAATCGAAGGATCCGCGGATCGTAGCGCTGGCCAAGAGTCTTACCTCGGCGAAAGTCAAGGAGTTTATTCTATCCAGCTATGGCGGCGGGGTTGTGCCGGCGTTTTAAATGTTCTTTTTGCCCGGAGTCGATTTAGTCGCCGAACCCGCCTGGCCGGAGGAGGCACCGCCTTGGTTTGAGGCGGCGCCTCCTCCGGCTCCCGCTCCGGGCCCCGTTTCTTTAGCCGGGCGTTCCGTCCCCTTCGATTTTTCCCGCCCTGGGGCCGATTTCTTCGACTCGTCTTCGTCGTTGCCGCTGTTTTCGAGGGAGGAGACAGCCAGATCGGCCGTTTCGCCCATTTTTATTTTTTCCGCGATCCGGGCTATCACCGAATCGAATTTTTGCTCCGTCATTTCGCTGGTGATAAGATACTTGGCAAGAACGAACCGGGAGTTTTCGGAAAGCCCGTAGGCCGCCTTGGCCGAAGCCGTAACCCCCAGGGCAGTAAAAGCCCTCGAAAGAATCGATGACTGTTTTCCCTTCAGGCCTCCCCGGGAGGAAGCCAGGTCAAGCGCTGTTTCGAGCTCGGCTTCCCCAATACCCGTCCTTACCAGCAGCAGGGCGTTCTGCACGGCCTTAACGGCGTCCTTTGACCTGGCGGGGAACAGGCGTTTTGCCGTAAGGCTCCGGACAATCCTCCGTATGTAGTCCATGTCTGCGCGAATGCCCGCCAGGAGGACAGGGGCGGAAACGGTTTTTCTCGCCGCCTCTTCCAACCGGGAAAGCAGAAGATCCTCCGAAAGCGAAAGCTGTCTCAATTCGTTCGCGGCCTCCAGTATTTCGGCTTTTAGGCTTCCATAGGATTCCGAAATGACAGGGTTTGCGAACCAGCGTTCCAATGTCTGCGCGCCGAGAGACAGCGGACCCGCAACGGCGAAAAAAATGCCCGTGAGTACGAGAAAAGCCTTGAAAAAACGTCCTTGGCTCATTTTTATCGCTCCCTTACAGACTAAAGCCGCAAAAGACTGCTGGCGCTCCCGAATCCGTCGTCCACCGTAAGCGGAGAATTGGGATCTACCACCCATTGTTCTCCATCCAGCACAAAATTATACACGTAAAAGTTGCCCTTGGGTAAACGCAGGCTGATTTCCCAGGTGTCCGAGGAACCGATTCGCTTCAATGCGTAGCTTTTGTCGTTCCAATCGTTGAAACTCCCGGCCAGGTGCACCGAATTGACCGCGGGAGCGCTGATCTCGAACCTGATCGTCACCCGATCGTTGTTCAGTTTCGTGAAGAAAATTCCCAAGCTCAGGCCGAGAACGAAGAGCGCCGCCGCGGCAAGCCCTAGAATTGGCGTGAACACCGGATGCCTCGAGCCGCCCGCGCTTGATCCGATAATAGGAAAGGGAAGGAACCTCGAGCGCCGCCGGCGTGTCGCCGCCCTGTCCGGAAGGACGGCCATCACCGAATTGACGAAAGCCCCCATATCCTCTTCTCGACCTTTCGGCCGCAGGCCCAAATCCCTTTCCATCAACAGCACCAGGGAGCGGTAGCGGAGCGCGCAGTCCTGACAGCCATCCATATGGGCTTTGAGCTCCCGCAGGCCAGGATCGTCCAGATCGCCCTTGATCCAGGAGGACACGATCGCCTGGGCATCGTCACAATTCATCATTACTAGTACCTCTCGAACCCCGATCAGGTTTCTGCTTTTCCGCCAAATCTTTCAATGCCTTTCTTCCCCTGAACAGCCGGGTTTTCACCGCTTCCTGGCCCAGCTTGAGCAGCTTCGCGGTTTCGGCCACCGACAACTCACCTATATAATACAACTCCATGGGCAACCGAAGATCTTTAGGCAAGAGGGCGATCCCGCGCAGCAAGGCTTCGCCGTGGATACGCATAAGCTCCGAGGCCCCGGAGCTTCCCTCCGGCGCTGCCTGGGCGGCGTTGATCGCCGATTCCTTTAGCTTTCGTTGCCTGGCGAAAAACCGGAATTTCGATTTTATTCTATTCGCCGCGATGGCGAAGAGCCAGGCGGCAAAGCTTTCTCCCAGCTTGAATCGATGCAGGGAAACATAGGCCCGGATAAACACTTCCTGGGCCAAATCCTTGGCCTCGTCTTCCACGTCAGGAACACCAGAAGCCTCCAGGCGTGAGCGGCAAAATGCGAGAATCCGGGAACTATAGCGAAGCACCAGGATGCGGTAAGCTTCCTTGTCCCCCGACAAGACGCGTCGTATTGCCTCATTCTCCAGCTCGGGCGATTCCTGCATACCAGCTAGTATAGCCGCAATTCGCGAAAAAAACGAAACCACCCCACCGATGCCTGGGTATACATAAACGGAGGCAGAAAACGAAAACGACAAAACATGGTTAGGTATTTCTGTTAGCGATTCTTTCAATCTT
>LVBN01000048.1 GCA_001603165.1 Spirochaetales bacterium Spiro_12 | reverse complement strand
TACGGTTTCAAGCGCTCGGTTTTCTGGAACAAGACCGGCGAAACCGTACCGGGGCGCTTTACCTATCGGTTCTGATCGCTTGAGATCGGTCCTGGTCGGTTGTGAAATTCAACGCAGCGGTGAATCCTCAGCGTAGATAGTCTTCGTAGAGCCGGGCGTCAAAAAAGGCGTCCACCACCTCCGGCGCGAATTGCTTGTTCCTTTGGGCGCGGATCTCTTCCAGGATCGTTTCCATGGGCAAGGCTCCCCTGTAGGGTCTCGTCTGGGCCATGGCGTCGAAGGTGTCGGCCAGGGAGATTATTCTCGCCAAAGGGTCGATATCCTCGCCGGCGATTCCGTCCGGGTATCCCTGGCCGTCCCAACGCTCGTGATGGTGCCGTACTCCGTTCACCGCCTTGGCGAATAATTCCACTATGGAAAGTATCTGCGCCCCGATGATAGGGTGCATTTTGATCACTTCGTTTTCTTCGGGCTCCAGGGGCCCCGATTTATTGAGAATCCGCTCGGGGATACCGATTTTCCCGATGTCGTGAAGGAGGGCCGCGATTTCCAGGGCTTCCATTTGGCCGTCGGGAAGGGCGAGCTTTTGAGCAAGCTTCAGCGAAAGGTTTTTCACCCGTTCGCAATGTCCCTGGGTGTACTGGTCCTTGGCCTCTATGGTTTCCGCCAAGGCCTGGACGGTCTGCATGTTTGCGGTTTTGAGCTTTCGATAGGTTTCGTTCAATTCCAGCGCGGTGGATTCGATGCTGCGTTCGAGGGATAATCGATATTCCTCTTTTTTCCTATCCAGTTCGAATTTTTCCCGCATTATTTCCCTATAACGAATAGCTTTGCCTATCACATCCGCGATGTGCTCCATGCGGCTGGGCTTCACAAGATAATCGAAGGCGCCGTTTTTCATCGCGTCCAGGCCTGTGGCCAGATCGTTATAGGCGGTGAGCATGATCACCGGCGTGAGGGGGAAAAGTCCGCGTATTTTGGGAAGGGCTTCCTTGCCCGACAGAATCGGCATTCGTATGTCCAGAAGCACGCAGTCGGGATCCAGTCCGGCGGAGGTCAGCAGGTCAAGGGCTTCCTGTCCGTTGGATGCGAGCCGAACCGTGAAGCCCAATCTCTCCAAACCAAGGGAGAGAACCTTTCTTATGGCCGGATCGTCGTCGACCACAAGGACTGTATGCCGCGTGCTGCCTGTCATGTTGTCCTTCCATCATAGTCCGGCGGACTTCCGTCTTTCCGGAACGCGTTTTATTGGAGACGAAAACCCTTTTTTATAAACCGCGGTATAAGAAAGGGCACCTTTTTTCGGTACGCCTCGTAATCCTTGAAAAACCTGGGAAAGCTATACTGATCCTGAACCATAACCAACACAAAGTTGAAGAATACCATGAGAAGCATGGAGAAAATAGAGGGCACAAGACCTCTGATAATGCCCAGGGGCAACAGGTGGAAGGCTAGCCACCAGAATCCCGGGTGTCTGCAAATCCCATAGGAGCCCCGACTAAATACCTCCCTGCTCCTGAGCTTGAATTTTTTCTTTCCCAGGGCGAGTTCCAAGAAAACTGTCCAAATCAGCATCGCGGCGGAAATGAGGGAGAAAGCGAGGAGCAGATAGAACAGGACGGGCCGCCCGGTTAAAAAGGCGACGGCCCCCGCGCCCGCTTCCGAAGCGATATCCCGACGGGCCGGGATCTGTACGGCCGCTCCCGCTACGGGATAGACGAAGAGGAGGAGGGCCATGACGACAAAGAGGTAGCCGAGGCCGCGGATTGTCCGCGAAGCCCTTGTCCCCCGTATTTCCAGCAGCTCCGCCAGCAAAAGCAGAGAAAAACCCACCGTTATCGAAGAATTTAGTACCATTGTGTTACATATTGTGCTACAATACCCCGAGTTTTGCCAGACATTGTTAAAAACAGGGGATTTCGGCATGATTCTGGACGCTTCATCGCTAATTCCAGCACTATCCTTTATCATATATATCGTCTTTATCGTCTTCGGCCTGTATAGCCGAAAGGACAAAGTGGACGGGTCCTTTCTCCAGTACATGTTTTTCATGGCCCTATGGAGTTTCGGCTCTTTCATGATGCACGCCAACACGGGCATTCTCACTCCCTTGCTATGGAACAAGGTCATGCTCATGGGGCTTTTCGGAGGTCCCATATCATTCCTGGCCACGATGATCCATCTTTCGGGTACGGAAAAGCGACGGTACAGGGTATTTCTCTACGCGGGTTACATACTCTACTTCTTCATGGCCTATCTCAACCTGAGTTCCAAAGTGGTCACCGCCGCGGGTTTCGATGCGGATGGCTTTTACTATGTCCTGGGCTCCGGAGCTGTCGTTTCGTATTCCCTGGCGTATTTTTTCCTGGGCCTCTCCATCATCATCCTGGCCAAGCAGCTCATGGAGAGCGAAAATCGCTTCAAGCGCAAAACCTTGAAACTGCTGATCTACGGAGCGGTCACCATCATCGGCGGCGTCGCCGTCAATTTGTACAAACCCTTGGGCAGATACCCCATCGACCTCATGGCGGCCACGATAAACGCCGCTATCATTTTCTTCGCTGTCTACAAGTACCGGCTCATCCATTATTCCTCCACGGTGCTCAACATTCTCCTCACCTTTTTCGTCTCCCTTTTGACCGGCGCCCTGTTCCTCTTTTTCTTCGTGCCGGTATTTCACCTCAATAAGAATATCCCTTTTCCCAGAATCCTCCTTCTGGCCCTCATCCTCGGCTTCATAACTTCCATCGTCCTCTCGCCCCTGCGGACGACCACGCTCTCCTTTCTAGAGAGGATTTACGGAGGCAAGACCTTCACCTATTACCAGAGCTTGCGGGTTTTTTCGGCCAGTCTCACCTCCATCGTGGATCTGGAAACCCTGGGAAACCTCACTATCGAAAAAATCATGTCCACCTTCGGATTGGAGTGGGCGCTCATGCTGGTCAACGACTTTAACGACAGAAATTACAAAATAAATGTCGCCAAGAAGCTGCCCTTTGCCGGAGGCTTGGTGGAGGGGCAGGATCAATCCATCAGCCTGAAGCGCGGTAGCGACCTGGTGCGCAGTTTCACCGTTCACCAGGGAGCGGACAAGAGCGATGTCCAATACCTCTACCAGCCCCAGCGGATGATCGAAATACCCCTCGAAAAAGGCGGGAACGGCGAGACGATAAAGGCCAGCCTCGTGCTTCCCCTTAAGTTCAAGGAACGACTCAACGGCTTTATCGTGCTGGGCCCCCAGGTGGATAAGGATTACTACAATCAGTTCGATATCGAGATGCTCCAGCTGCTGAGCGTCCAATGCTCGGTGGCTTTGGAAAACGCCATAACCTTCGAACGCCTGCGTCAGCAGCAAAAGCGGCTGCAGAATATAAATAATCAGCTGGAGATAAGCAGAAATAAGCTGGAAGCCTTTTTCGACGGCATAACCACGCCCATATCCATTCAGGATATTAATTACAATATCATCGAAGTGAATTACGCCGCCCGACGGTATTTTGAAAAATCCGCCGAGGAGCTCATCGGCAACAAATGTTACAAGGCCTTTTTCAACAGGGACAGGCCTTGCATCGAGTGTCTCGCCCAGGATTGCCTGCACACGAGACTGCCTTTCAACTCCGAGCGCCAGGACGTGAAGGGCTTGCTCACCTTCTCCCTGAATTTTTATCCTATTTCGGTGCCAAAATCCTCCTCGCCCATATTCCTCGAATTTTTCCAGGACATCACGAAGCAGAAGACGTTGCAGGAAGAACTCGTACAGTCCGAGAAGTTGGCCGGCATCGGCACATTGGTGTCGGGCATCGCGCACGAGATCAACAACCCCCTGGGGGCGATTTTAGGCACCGCCGACCTCATGCTCCCCGAGACGCCCGAGGATTCCAGGTTGCGCGAATACGCGCAGGATATCATCAGATACGCGCAGAACGCCGCGGAAGTCATACGCGACCTCATGGTGTACTCAAGAAAAACCAAGAGCCAAACCGATTTCGTGAAGCCCGTCACCATCCTCGAAAACTCCCTCAAGCTCGCGATGCGCGGCATCGATTTCGGATCGGTGTTGGTGAAAAAGGATTACGACCAATCCAGCGAAGTGCAGGCCAATTCCACCGAGCTTCAGCAGGTATTCCTGAACCTCATCGTAAACGCCGTCCAGGCGATGAACGGCGACGGAACCCTGAGCCTGGGGGTGAAGCAGGAGGAAGCCGATGTGATAATCACCGTTCAGGATACAGGACTGGGCATACAGAAGGAAAACCTCGATAAGGTGTTCAACCCCTTCTTCACCACCAAGGATCCGGGCGCCGGCACGGGGTTGGGCCTTTCAATCGCCCATCACATCATCTCCAAGCTGGGCGGGAGAATTCTCATAGACTCCAAGGAGAAAAAGGGAACGACCTTTCGCATCATCCTGCCGGCGGCCAATATGGAAAGGAACAAGATACGCTTTTTGCACGCCAAGGACCCGCGGCAGATCGAGGATTCGTTCTACCTTCAGCGTAAAATCCTCGTGGGGGAAAAAGGCTATCTCGAGGAGACCATCCGCAGGAGCGAGGACGAAAACGCTTTCCATGTTCTCGCCTATAAAGGCATGCAGCCTGTGGGAACCACCACGCTTCATTTGAGCGCCCTGGAAGGTAAGATCCCGATTCAGAAAAATTTCGATATTTCTCCGTATCTGGACGGAAAACCCTACGCCGAGATCGATCGTCTCGCGATAATCCGGGAAGAGCGGGGATCCATCGTTCCCTTCAGTCTCATGGTGCTCGCCTACCTCTATATCCGCGGCAGGGATGTGGACACGATTTTCTTGGATGTGTTCAGCGACGAGACAAAGCTTATCCGCATGTACGAAAAACTCGGTTTCAGGGTGATAGGCAGTTACAACCGGCCGCTTCCCTGTACGGTGATGATGCTCAACCACGAATCCAACTACATCGACCAGGTCTCCCGGATGGAGCATTTCGTCCAGGGCTTTTTCTCCCGTCTCATGCCTCGCCTGGATTTCGAAGGCCAGGATAGGGAGTACGTATTCAAGACAATCCACGAAATCAACAAGAAGTCCGAGCGGATCGCCGAGGCGGCCCTGCTGGCCGAAAAAAACAAGAGGGCAAACGAGCCCGACGAGATCGTTCCTCCTGGGATTACCGAGGATGTGGATTCGGAGAAGGGACTTCCGGAGTATCCGAATTAGAGAAATGGAGCCTCGCCTCCGGGACGACTTTCGAAGGGGCTCTAGTACCTGACCAGGGCTTCGGTTTTCTGGGAACGATAAATGCCTTCGATGATCTTCACCGCTTCCCGACCCTCCTCCCCGGAGACTGCGGGCCTGCGCCCTTCGCGGATCGCCGCCGCGAAGTCTTCGACCTGGAGCTGGAAAAAATGCCAGGTGGGATCGATACGGGAAAAGTACTGGGCATCCTCGATCTTCCAGGTCGCCGGCATGTCTTCCTGCCCGGGGATGGTCCACAGATCGATGTAGGGCGGCTCCAATACGCCGCTCATGCCGGCGATGAACATGGCCCCTCCGTCGGTCTGCACCCCCAGCGAAGCGCCCGAGCTGCCGTGCACAGCCACTTTGGCATGGATGCCCGGTTTTTGCGAGTTGGAGACGAAAATAGAACCGAGGCCCCCGTTGGCGAAGCGCACCGTGGCCACCGCCGAGTCGTCCACCTCGATATAGGGATGGTTGGCGTTGATCCAGGAGCCTTGGACCGCCGACACCGAACCCATGAACCAGGCCAGGAGGTCCAACTGGTGGGGAGCCTGGTTGACGATGACGCCGCCGCCCTCGCCGGTCCAGGAGCCGCGCCAGGGGTCGGAGCGGTAGTAGGCTTCGTCGCGCCAGCCGAGGACGGTCACCTGCCCGAGGAGGGGGCTGCCTATCAGTCCTTGGTCGATGGCGGTTTTTATCCGCCGGGTCGAGGGGTACCAGCGGCGTTGGCTTATGACTCCGAGGCTGCGGCGCTCCGCGAGGGCGGCGGCGATCATGGCGTCGCAGTCGGCCACCCTGAGGGCCATGGGTTTTTCCACCAGGACATGGAGCCCCGTGCGCAGACATTCCAGGGAACTCTGGGCGTGCAGGGGATGGGGCGTCGTGACGATAACCGCTTCGGCTTTGTCCCTGTCGGCCATCTCCTGGGCGGAATCCCGGGCCTGAATACCCCACTGTACGGCGAAGGCCGAGGCCTTCCTTATATCTCTTCCGCAGACAGACACGAGCTGGGCGTTTTCGCATGTTGCCAGGGCCCTGGCGTGGAGCTGGGCCACCTTGCCGTAGCCGTAGAGACCGAAGCGCGTTTTTTCCATGACGATACCTCTTTAAGGTTCCAGGACTACCTTGAGCAGGCCCTTTTCCCGGGCGTAGAGCCGGGCGAACCATTCGGCTCCCTCGGATAGGGGTGCCTTGGCGCTGATGATCGAATCGCTCCTGATCTTGCCGGATGCCAGAAGCCTCAGGACCAGAGGGTACTCCCCGGCCATGGCGCAGGAACCGAAGAGGCTGATCTGCCGGGTGACCACCGACTGCAGGGGCAGCTCCACCCTGGGGCTCAGGTTCCCGATGAGGGTCACCGAGCCTCCCTTACGGGTGGCGGCTATGGCGGTGGCGATGGGGGCTGATGAGCCCACCGCCTCAAAGCTCCTATCCACTCCCCGACCTTCGGTGAGTTCGAGAATCCTTCCATGGCTGGCAGAATCGGCGGGGTCCAGTGCTACGCTGGCGCCGGCGGCCAGGGCCGCGGCCCTGCGCTCGGGATCGGTATCCAGGGCTAGGACGAGCCCGGGGGAATGGGCCCGCAGGATTTGGATGAGGAGGAGGCCGATAAGGCCCGAGCCTATCACCGCCGTGGAATCACCCATGGCCATGGGCGTGATGGCCGCCGCGTGGGCGGCCACCGCGGTGGGTTCGGCCAGAGAGGCCGCGGCGAAGTCGAGGGCCGCGGGCATGGCGTAGAGTATGCGCTCCGGCACCGCCAGATATTCGGCGAAGCTTCCGTCCCTGCGGTAGTCGGCGCAGGAAACGCCCAGGACCATCCGGTTGTCGCAGAGGTTCACCTCCCCCCTTCGACAGTGAAAACAAGTGCCGCAGTATTCGGTGGAATCGAAGGTGACCCTGTCGCCCGCCTTGAAGAGCCGCACTGCCGAGCCGGTTTCCACGATTTCTCCCGCCGCCTCGTGGCCCATGACGATCGGGGGTATTCGTCTGCCCGTGGAGCCGTCCATGCCATGCACGTCGGAGCCGCAGATGGCCGAAGCCCGGATGCGGACTATCACATCATCGGGAGCCCTCAATCGTGGCTCCGGGTAATCTTCCCTATAGACAAGCTTGTTGTACGCTTCGAGCACAAGGGCTTTCATGGGGCCTCCCTGATACAATTTTCATCGGCCGGCGGCGGGCCTTATGCCCGCCGCCGGCTTCTCAACCGACGGACGGCGCCGAGACGAAGCCCGTCGGTTGTCGATCCGGACCTCGCGATTATACCCGCTTTAACGCTGAATCCGTGCCGAGCCGCCCTTGGAGAAGGCCACCACCTGATCCAGGGTCGCCATGGTGGTATCCCCGGGGAAGGTGGTGAGAAGGGCGCCGTGGGCCCAGCCCAGGGCCAGGGCTTCCCGGGGGTCCTTGCCCTCCAGAAGACCGTAGAAGAGGCCGGTGGCGAAGCCATCGCCGCCGCCCACCCTGTCGTAGACGTCCAGCTCGGCGGTGGGGGCGGCGTAGCGCTTGCCTTCCAGCCAGAGCACCGCGCTCCAGAGGTGGCGGTTGGTGGATTTCACTTCCCTGAGGGTGGTGGCCACGGCCTTCACGTTGGGCCAGCGCTCCTTCACTTCCTCGATGGTTCGGTAGAAGGCCTCGGGATCGAGCTTGGAAGCGGCGTGGATGTCCGGTCCCTTTAGCCCTAAGCCCATCTGCAGATCTTCCTCGTTGCCCACAATGACATCCACCTGCTCGGCGATGCGGCCCAGCACCGAGGAGGCCGAAGCTCCCGAACCATTGGCCGCCCAGAGCTTGGCTCTGTAGTTGAGATCGAAGGAAACCACGGCGCCTGCCTTTTTTGCCGCCTTCATGGCTTCTATCACCAGCTCCGGGGTGGTGGGGGAAAGGGCGGCGAATATGCCGCCCGAGTGGAACCAGCGGATTCCTTTGGCGAAGAGGGCGTCCCAATCGAAATCCCCGGGTTTCAGGAGGGCTGCCGCTTCGTTAGCCCTGTTGTAAAAGACCACGGGGGCGCGCACGCCCTGGCCTCGGTCCGACCAGACCTGGGCCATGTTGGGCCCCCGCACCCCATCGTGCTTGAAGCGCTTATAAATACCCTGAACGCCCATCTTGCGCACTTCGCCCTCGATCTTGGCCCCGATGGGGTAGTCTACCATGGCGCTGGTCACCGCCGTATTCTGACTGAAACAGCGGGCCAGATTTGCGGCGACGTTGAATTCGCCGCCCGATACGTGAACCTGGTAGAGATCGGCGAAGCCAAATGGGACGATGCCCGGGTCGAGCCGGGTGACAAGGGCGCCGAGGGAGAGAAAATCCAATCCGCCGGCTTTTTTAGCCGGTATTTTAAGCTCCGACATGGTTATGCTCCTTTCTTGACTTATACGGTATAGGTGGAGGCGGAGGTCGTCCCGCCGTGGCCTGTCCAGTTGGTATGGAAAAACTTGCCCCTGGGCTGGTCTACCCTTTCGTAGGTGTGGGCGCCGAAGTAGTCGCGCTGGGCCTGTAACAGGTTGGCCGGCAGGCGCTCGGTCCGCATCCCGTCGTAGTAGGAAAGGGCGGAGTAGAGGGCGGGGGCGGGGATGCCCGATGCCGCGCATTCCGAAACCACCCGGCGCCAGCTGGCCTGACCGGCCGCCAGCTTTTCGGCGAAGAAGGGGGCGAGCATGAGATTGGCAAGGGTCTTATCCTTATCGAAGGCTTCCTTGATTTTCCCCAGGAAGACCGAGCGGATAATGCAGCCGCCCCTCCACATGAGGGCGATGGAGCCGAAATCCAGGCTCCAGCCGTATTCCTTGGCCGCCTCTGCCATGAGAAGGAAGCCCTGGGCGTAGGAAACGACCTTGGCAGCGTAGAGGGCGGCGCCCAGATCCTTCAGGAAAGCCTTTTTGTCGCCGGTAAAGGCGGAAGCCTTCGGTCCCGCGAGGATTTTCGAAGCGATCACCCTTTCGGCCTTGGCCGCCGAAAGGCAGCGCGCGAAGACCGATTCCCCGATGAGGGTGAGGGGGACCCCGAAATTGAGGGCCGCGATGCCGGCCCATTTGCCCGTGCCCTTTTGCCCGGCGGTGTCGAGGATCTTAGTGACCAAGGGGCTGCCATCCTGGTCCTTGTAGGCCAGAATGTCCCTGGTGATCTCCACCAGGTAGGAGTCCAGGTCGCCGGAATTCCACTGGGCGAATACGGCGCTCATCTCGTCCTCGCTCATGCCCAGCCGATCCCTCATGATCTGATAGACCTCGCAGATGAGCTGCATATCCCCGTATTCGATGCCGTTGTGCACCATTTTCACGAAATGGCCGGCCCCGTCGGAGCCCACCCAGTCGCAGCAGGGGCTGCCGTCCTCCACCTTGGCGGCTATGGCCTGGAATATGGGCCGAATATGCTTCCAGGCGGCCGCCGAACCGCCGGGCATCAGGGACGGACCGTTGAGCGCTCCTTCCTCTCCTCCCGATACGCCGGAGCCCACGAAGAGGAAGCCCTTGGCTTCCAGCTCCGCCGCCCTTCGCCTGGTATCTTCGTAGTTGGAATTGCCACCGTCGATGATGATATCGCCCTTGTCCAGATAGGGCAGGAGCTGGGCTATGGTGTCGTCCACCGCCTGGCCAGCCTTGACCATGATCATCACCTTGCGGGGCGATGCAAGAAGAGAGGCCAGTTCGGCGCTGGAGTGGGCTCCCAGGATTTTCTTGCCCGCCCCCCTGCCGGCCAGAAAATCGTCTACCTTACTCGTGGTCCTGTTGTAAACAGCCACGGAGAATCCCTTACCCTCCATGTTGAGGACGAGGTTTTCG
Source organism: Spirochaetales bacterium Spiro_12 (assembly GCA_001603165.1). GTDB lineage: Bacteria > Spirochaetota > Spirochaetia > Treponematales > Rectinemataceae > UBA2256. The sequence goes on along the minus strand of LVBN01000048.1, from coordinate 83,477 downwards.
CCCATAACAGCCAAGCCCACGAGTCCTATATCAGCTTTCATGTTCCCTCCACGGCGCTCCTAAGCGATAAGCGCCTTCCATATGTTCGAGGAGTTTCAAAACTCGGAAGAGTTTTGAAACTCCACCTGCTTTTGAAATTGGCTTATATCCTTCTACCTGCTATCGCAGTCCGCATTTTTTCGACGTTTCTCATGCCCCTGGCCTTAAGCTGGCCCATCACCTCTATATAGAGGGAATCGATAATGGCCAGATGGGCTATCCTGGCAGAAAACGCCTCGGAAATCACCGAAGAACCGGGCGCTCCGGCCACCAGGAGATAGTCGGCCATCCTGGCCAGAGGGGACCTGGGATAGGTGGTTATGACCACCAGGGGGCAGTTGTTCCTCCTCAACACTTCGGCGATGGCAAGACTATCCTTGTTGGCCCCTGTGTGGGAGATGAGGAGGGCGAGGTCCCCTTCGCCCACCTGGGATGCCATCATGAGCTGGAGATGGAAATCCTCGGCGGATTGGCAGCGGATTCCTGAACGTATGAGTTTGTGCAGGGCGTCCCGGGCGACAAGCCCCGAGCCGCCCAGTCCGAAAATGCAGACCCAGGCCGATTTGCATGCCATCTCCGAAACCGTCCTGAGGCAATCCCTGTCCACGAGCTTTTCCGTCATGTCCAGGGCTGTCCTCGCCGCTTTGCACGAAATGCCCACCGGATCCCCGGACTCCTCCACATCGATTTCATAATAACGCGATTCGGGTTTCAACGTTTCGGTCGCCAGGGCGATGCGGAATTCCTGATAAGAGCCGTAGCCGAGTTTTTTGACAAAGCGGAGGAGGGTGGAGACCGATACTCCAATACGGGCCGCCAACTCTTCGATGCTGGGATGGACAGCCTCGGAGGGATGGAGCTGGATGTGTTCGGCCACACGTTTCTCCTTGGCGCTGAACGCGTCGGAATAGGAGTGAATCAGGTACATGCAGCTCTGGTCCGTCACCATCAATCCTCTTATGAAAGGTTGTATCATCCGTATCGAGTTCTGTAAAGAAGATCGTGAAAAAAATAACCAATACGGTGAAAACATTTTTCAAAACTAATCTTGACTGCATAGGGAAATGGTGGGATACTTGGGCAGGAGAGGAATCGTATATCATATATTTTAGTCAAGGAGGTTTCAATGAAATCAAAACTGATTACCCTGCTGCTGCTCGCGGCGCTGGTATTCGGAGCCGGGGCCCAAGCCAAGGAGATCCGTGTCCTTGTCGCCAACCATCCTTATGGGGATCTTTTGAAGCAGTACATCCCCGAGTACGAAAAAGCCACTGGCGTAAAAGTCAATGTTGAGAGCCTGCAGGAGAGCCAGCTCACCACCAAGCTCACCACCGAGTTTGCCACCAACTCCTCCTCCGCCGACGTCTTTATGACCAGGCCGCTCCAGGAAGGAAAGATGTTCTACAAAAACGGCTGGTACGAGCCCCTTACGAGCTACGATTTCTCCGATTATCCCGAAAGCGCCATGGGCGTCGCCCGCTTCGGCAACAAACCTTACCTGGTACCCTTGGTCACCGAGTGGCAGGTGCTTTACTACAGAAAGGATCTCTTCAAGAAGGCCGGACTCTCGGTGCCCAGGACTTTCGCCGAGCTCGAGGCCGCCGCCAAGGCTCTGGATTCCACCGATATCTCCGGCTTCGCTTCCCGTGGCAAGGGCGCGGCTGCCGTCACCCAGCTTTCCAGCTACGTGTATAACTATGGTGGAAAGTACCTGGACAAGGGCGTGGCGGTCTTCGATTCCAAGGAAGCCCTGGACGCAATCCGCTTCTATGGCAAGCTTCTGGCCCTCTACGGCCCCACCGGCGTAACCTCCATGTCCTGGGAGAACATAATGCCTCTCTTCCAGGCAGGAAAGGTTGCCATGTGGACCGACGCCTCGGTGTTCTTCGGCCAGATCGTCGATCCGGCCAAGAGCCAGGTGACCGCCGCAGACGTGGGCATCGCCAATCTGCCCGCCGGCCCCAAGGCTAGCAATCCCTTCTTTGTCGTATCCTGGGGCATGGCCGTGGCCCGCCAGTCCAAGAACAAGGCTCAGGCCATGGACTTCATCAAGTGGGCCACCAGCGCGGACCTGGCCAAGAAGGCCTTGGGCGGCGCTTCGATCCCCATGTCCCGCAACTCCGCATGGGCCGATCCCGCCGTGGTCGCCAAGGCCAACCCTGAACTCGTGGCCTCCCAGGCTTTCGCCGCCAAGAACGGCAATCCCTTCGACAGGCCCTACATGAGCGCCGTCGGCAACGCCCGCGATCTCATCGGCGAGGTGATCATCGAGTCGATCAACACCGCAGGCACTTCCCAGAAGTTGGCCGATCTGGCCAAACAGAAGGTGAAGCAGGTCAACGAACTGCTCGAGGATACCGGCGAATACGGAATGTACTGATTCAGGCGTCGTACGATCTGAGCGCGGCCGTCAGGCCGCGCTCCTTTTCCCCGCTCGCCCCGGAGCCTTGGGTGCACAACTCCGGGGCGGAATAGTCTATAGTTCATTTCATGTGGAAATTTTCTAAAGTTGGCCGACTTTGAGAATTCGCTCATTATGGTTCGCGACGGCGGCGTAGGAGGAGCAGATGGCGAAAAGCAGCTTTATCGAACGGCATTTCAGAATAATCTTTCCCTTGCCGGCGGTGCTCTTCATCGTCGTCATGATGCTCTTCCCGGTGGTCTATACCTTGTTTTTGAGTTTTACCAACTGGAATCTCACCTCGGGCATGCCCTTGAGTCTCGTCGGCTTCAAATCCTACGCCCGGGTTCTCAGGGAGCCCCGATTTCTGGAGGCCATCGGGAGGACCTTTTCTTTTACCGCCATCGCCGTCGTGGTGGAAACGGTCCTGGGCTTGGCCGTCGCCCTTCTGCTGAACAGGGAATTCAAGGGCAAATCCATGATGAAGCTCATTCTCCTTCTACCTCTGGTGGCCACGCCTGTGGCCATAGGCATAGTTTGGAATCTTTTCTTCGACCCCACCATCGGATTGGCCAATTACGCGCTCAGCCTTTTCGGGCTGCCCAGGGCGGCCTGGGTATCCAGCGCCCGATCGGTCATACCCTCCCTGGCTCTGGTGGATATTTGGCAGTGGACCCCGATGATAGCGCTTATTGTCCTCGCCGGGCTCGCCGGCCTTTCCCAGGAACCCTACGAGTCGGCAAAAGTGGATGGTGCCAACGCCTTCCAGATATTCCGTAAAATCACCCTTCCCATGATCAGCCCAACCCTCCTCACCGCCATGATCTTGCGTACCGTCGACGCCCTGAAAACATACGACATCATCTACGCCATGACAGGCGGCGGTCCGGGCTATTCTTCGGAAACGCTCAACGTCATGGCCTATAAGTATTCCTTCGAATACTTCCGCATGGGACAGTCCTCGGTGATTCTCGTCTTTTTGTTTCTTCTTGTCCTGGCTTTCAGCCTTGGAATAATGGCGCTGCGCAAGCGCTTCGAGCTATAGGAGGAAGGCATGAGAACAAGCGCGACAAAACGAATACTGTTTTTCCTCCTCATGCTTTGCATCGCTGTCCCCGTGCTTTTCCCCTTTCTGTGGATGCTCAGCTCCTCATTCAAGACCCAGGTGGATATCGTCGCCTGGCCGCCGAGGATCATTTTCTCTCCCATTATAGACAACTACATACGGGTATTCGCCGAGCAGAACTTTCTCAGGTACTTCAAGAATTCGCTGATCGTGGGCTTGTGCGCCGTTGGCTTTTCTCTCCTGTTAGGCCTGCCCGCCGCCTATTCCATAGCTCGCTTCAAGCAGAAAAAACTTTCGGTTTTCATCCTTGTCGCCAGGCTCATGCCGGGTATTTCCTTTCTCATGCCCTGGTACATCATTTTCTCCCGGCTTAGACTTATGGACTCCTATGTGGCCCTCATTCTCTCCCATATGCTCATCGCGCTGCCGATCGTCGTATGGATAATGTCCAGCTATTTCGAGAGCATTCCCCTGGAGATGGAGGAGTCGGCCATGGTGGATGGCGCGACGAGGCAAAAAGCATTCCTATCCATCATATTGCCTATCGCCACCCCCGGCATCGTAACCTCCATCACCCTTTCCTTCATATTTTCCTGGAACAACTTCATGTTCTCCCAGGTCTTGAGCATGGAAAAGACAAAGACCTTGCCTATAGCGGTATACAACTTCGTTTCCTACGCCGAGGTGGATTGGGGGGCGGTGATGGCCGCCGCGGTGGCCATCATGACCCCCGCCATCATCCTCACCATGATATTCCAGAAGTATGTGGTGAAGGGCCTGACCATGGGCGCGGTGAAGGGTTGAGGGACAAGAGCCGGTCTGACGTCGCCCTGGGACCGCGCGGAACCGCGCGGAACCGCGCCGGCGCGGGAGGAGGGGTCCATGGACAGAGTCTTTTTAACGCTATATTCTTGTCCTCATGAAGCCTGAAGACCTGGCCGAGGGTGTGCGCGCGATCTTAAGCCATTCTCCCTCCTTCCCCGGCAGAAAACTCGTGGTGGACATAATCGCCAACCCTAATGCGGGCGGTTTCAAGCGTCGTCGTTTCGCCGGCAAGAGAAAACGCGAACTCAATCGGGTAGTGCAGGAAGCCCTGGCTCTTCCGCTCCGGGCCGAGGAGTCACAGGTACACCTTCACCGAACCGAGCGCTGCGGTCACGCGGCCGCCATAGCCCAGCGGGTACTGGAGCGCTCCAGCGCCAACGGCAGAGACTCGCTGCATATAATCATGACCGCGGGGGGCGATGGCACCAGCCTGGAGACCGCCGAGCGTCTCGTGCGCCTGCCCGAGGACCAGAAAGATCGTTTCGGTCTTTTGAGGCTTCCCATGGGAACGGGCAACGACGGTTCGGAGGGGAGAAATCTGGTCGCCGCATTAGGGCGTTTTTTAGGGCCCCTTGCCCTGGAGCGCAGACCCGCAATACAGGTGCGGCCGGCCGAGGATGGGGGCAAGGCTCCTCTTTGGGCCTTCAATATCGCCAGCGTGGGCCTGGATGCCTACGTTGCGGACCGCACCAATAAATTGAAGGCGCACTTTCCCGGCGATTCCTATAAATTCTGGGTGAACGTGGCCACTCTTTTCTACGACAGGGCCTACAAGGTTGTGTCTCTCGGTTTGAAGGCCTGGGATTCGGCGGGAGGGATCGTGCACGAGAGCGAGACTCCCAGGCTTTTCGTCGCCCTGGGCGTTTCGGGCAACAGGCAGTATGGCTCGAACAAGCGGATTTTGCCGGACGAGCGCAACGGGATCACGGTCTCCCAGACCAGTCTTTTCAGAAAGCTTCTGGTCAAAGGATCGATAGAGAAGGGTTTCCACGAGGGTATTCGCGAGGTCCTGCACTTCGACGCCGATAGAATCGAGGTGAGGTATTCCGAACGCCTGCCCCTGCAGTGCGACGGGGAGGTGGAGGAGTTGGCGCGTTGCGACTTTCCCCTGGTGATGGAGCGCCTGCAAGGGCTGTACAATATCATCGTGCCGGCGGCTTGAGCGGGAGCCTTTTTGCTTTTTACTTCCCCGGACCTGGTTGTGGGTGAAGCATAATAAAAGAAGGGTAACGTAGAAAGAAAAGCGGTCGTCCGGGTCCCCTGACGACCGCTCCTTTAACAAGCTTCGAGGAGCTGAACTAGAATTTGTATTTCGACGAAAGACTTATATAGCTCTTGTCGTTGAACTGTCCGAGTTCGCCCGCGGAGTCCCCCCCGAAGTAACGACCCCGCAGGGCTATTTCGGCGTCGCCGACGCTCAGCACCAGGCCGGGTTCGATCATGTAGTCCAGTTTCTCCGCGCCTAAAATACCCAGAAGCTCGACTTTCAGTCTGTCCCGCAGGAAGGGACGGGAGAGAAGGGCGGCTAGCTGGGTCGAGGTGATATCCGTGCCTGATTCGATATCCAGGGGACTGGTGATCTTGTCGTGCCGGAGCCTCACTTTGCCCGAGGATTGGAAATTGAGGTTGATGCCGGCGAAGAGGTCGCGATCGAAGCCCGCGGACCATACGATGTGCTGGTTGTATACCAGGGGATCGGTGCCCGCGCTGTCCTCGGTGAGATTGATTCCCGCTTCGAGCCTAAGATTAAAGCCTCCCAGCACAAAGGCGGCATCGGCGCCGATTTGATGATAGGGATTGTAGCCAAGGTCTATTGTCGTGCCAGGGACTCCCAGAAGATACATCGCCGCGTCGGTGGTATCGATATAGGGCGTTGTAAGCCTGCCATAAAAATACTGGGTGCCCAGATCGAAACCGCTGAGGCTCGCGTTGAGGCGCAGGCCCGCCTGGCCGTAGTCAAAACTCTTCGTGGCCGGCGTATTGAATGTGGCGCTTACAAAGGGTTTCATTTGGGAGGCGACCCAAGGTCCGCTCATGGCTATCCTGTTCCCTTCGAACCAGGGGAGGTATGCGAGCTCGGCCGTAAGGCCGGCGCCTAAGCCTTGGTTTACCCGCAGCATGGGAACGGGAATCTTGCGCTCCTGTTCGTCCCGGAGGGTGAGGTCGCTTGAGTCTTTTGGATTGAGAATGTCCAGGACGCTGAGGCTGTCCGCCCGTCCCCAGGTGAGGCGCATGAGGCCGCCCTGGATAATGGTTTGTCCGGAGAAAATCCGCAGCCAGGCTTCGTCGAGGATATCCCCGGGCCTGTTCACAAGCAGGTCCTCGTCGAGCTTGAGGGCCACGTGGGCTTCGACTTTGGAGCCCGAGGCGTTTAGAAAGAGCGCGGCCGCGGGCAGGACCGTGCTGTTGGTGAAGTTTCCGTCGAACAACTCTTCGGGGAAACCCAAAAAACTAAAGGAAAGCTCGCCGCCCACCACAGAGCCAATCGATGCCGGGCCAGCGCCCGCGGCCGCGCCCTCGGGTTCCTCTTCGCTGTCCCCGAATCCGAAAGCCTGGGCTCCAAGAGCGGGAGCGCCGAGGAAGACCAGCAACGACAAAAGAGCGAACGATACAAAGATTTTAAGGTGCTTTTTCATATTTTCCTCCTCCTAAGGCCTGCCGGTGAGCAGGAAGCGCTCGGTGAACACGCCGGCGGGTATCGGATCGTCATATTTCATAATCTCGGTGTAGATCGTGGTCGATGTGCCCGCCTGAACACTACTCATCTTGGTGAGGGTGGGGGTGAGTCTGCCCTGAATATCCTTGATTTCGCCCATCTCCATGATCTTGGCCAGATTTCCCCTTTTGTCGTAGAGTTCCATCTTCAAGGCGATGTAGTTTTCCTTGTCGATCCAGCCCAGCATTTTGGAATACTGGTAGTCCCTGCTCTTGGGCCTGGCTTCTATCACCCAACAAGGTCTTCCGCCCAGGCTCTCCTCACGAAGCAACTGGTAGCTGTCCAGATCGGGATCCCTGTCGGCCGAGGAGAGGTCATCGTAGGAGAGGTCGGTACCCATGAAACTGGCCGAACCTTCGCTGGCGGCTATGCGCCGCACCTTGCCCAGGGAGGGCAGGTATATCCACTGATCAGCGGCCTTGCCGGGGTTTTCGATGGTGAGAAAGCGGGTGCCGGCCACGCTGGCAGGCTTCTGGAAAACCACCACCGTCTTGGTGATTTCTTTTTCCGTGCTGCTATACTGATCCACCAGGCGCTCTGTGCTGCTTCCGTCCTTGGCGCTTATGACCATCCTGGCCCGGGTGGATACCGTCTTGGCCTCTATGCGGTTTCGGGAACGCTTCATTATTTCTTCGGCGTTCTGGCCCCAGAGAAGACCCGTGACGAAAAGTAATGTCAAAAGCAGAGCGACGCGTTTTTTCATTTTCCTGCCTCCAAAGTTTCCATTTTCCTATCCGAGGGCAGGGGCCGACGGATAAATGCTGGATTCGTAACCATGAGAAGAACGGGCAAAAGGGTAAGACTCACCAGGGAACTCGTGCCCATGGCCAGGGCGATGAGGATGCCCAGTTCGGCCAGTATGTTGAACTGGGACAGGGCCAGAACCGCGAAGCCCGCGCCCACCGAAACGGCATTGAAGAGTATAGCCTTGCCCGAGGTGAGGAAGGTCCTCCTCAGAAATTTGTTCTTGTTCTCCGTGGCCAGGTATTCGTGGTGAAATGCCGCCATATAGTGGATCGTATAGTCGATCCCGGTACCCACGGCTATGCTCGAGACCATGGCGGTGCCTATGTTGAGCTTGATACCGGCCAGAGCCATCACGGCGAAGTTGACCAGGATTGTGATGCTCAGGGGTACCAGGCCGATGAGGCCGGCCACGGCGGAGCGGTAGAACACCGAAAGAATTATGAAGACCATCAGCAGGGATATGGCCACCGAGCTGAGCTGGGATTCCACCACCAGGCGGTTGAGCGAGCCTTCCACCAGGGCGTCTCCGGCGATCCGCGCTTCGATGTCCTTGGGGAAGCGCTCGTCGATGTAGGCCCGTATGGCCGCCACGGCCCTATTGGTGTCTATCTGGCCCACGGTCTTGAGCTGGATCTGCATCCGAATCGATGTAGGTTCCAGGGGGTCGTCGGCGAAATCGCTTATATCGCCGGAGAGCAGCACCAGATAGTTGGAGATAAGCAGCCTCAGTTCCTCGTCGGTCTTCTTTCCGTAGCGAGCCGGGTCGGTGGGAATTTCGTAGTAGGCCCTGCCCTTGTAGTTGGTGAGCCTGGCGAGGTTTTCCACCAGGTCGGCGGCGCTCCGCGTTTCCCCGTCGCTCTCGGTCAAGGCCTTATCGAGAAGGGCCACCAAAGCGAGCTTGTCCAAGTTATCGATCGCATCGCTCAAGGTTTCGCCGCTGGTACCCGTCGGGACGGAGCCGGCGACCCTGGACTCCTCTGTCCCCTGTGCGAACCCCTTGGATTCGGGGGCGGGGGCCCCGAAATCGGAAAATCCGAAGGCGGGCAGCGTTTCGTCGCCGGAACCGGCCTGGCTTTCCTCGACAGCGCCAAACCCGAAAGACGGCAGCCCGTCATCGGAGGAGCCCTCGCCGGAACGGGGAGAAAGTTCCTCCGCCCTGGGTTTCAAGCCATCGGGACTCTCATCCACGTTGAATACCTGATTGACCCGCTTGATCATGTCGGTAAAGCCCGTGGTCTTGCCCACCTCGGGTACTGATGTGCGGAGATAGGTCGCCAGGCCGTCCATGGCGCCTAACACATCGGGGCGCAAAACTCCGCCGGGTTCCTCGGAGCTCAGCACCAGGCTCACGGACTTGGAGCCGCCGAACTTGTCCCTGATGAATCGGTCGGAGAGCACCACATCGGTATCGGGCTTGAAATACTCCACCAGGACGTTGTCGATGACCAGGCGCCCCAGGGAAAAAACCGATACCAGGATGACAAGAAGCCCCAAGGCGAGGATGCTCCGCTTTTTAGTGGAAACATGGCCCAGGGCATCGGCGATGGCGCCACTCAAGGGATCTTCCTGGCCTGGCTTCATTTCGGTGATTCTGAAGCGGGGAAGCTTGCTCGCCGGGCCTCTGATGATCATGATGGCCGGTACCAGGGTAAGGGATACGACGAAGGCTACCAGCACGCCAAAGCTGGCGAAAATGCCGAATTCGAAAATCGGGGCCACCTTGGAAAAGCTCAAGGAGATAAAACCCGCCAAGGTGGTAAGAGCCGCGAGGAGTACGGGATTGCCTATTCGTTTCAGCACCGCCAGCACCAGAGCCCTGTGTTCTTCCTGGTTCAGGGTTTTTTTCTCCGCCAGCTCGTCGTAGTAATGACTCACCACATGGATGCCATAGGCGCTCCCCACCGCTACCAGGATGACCGGGAGTACCGTGGAGAGAATGGATAGCTTCACTCCCAGCAGCGCCATGGCGCCGATAGCCCAGATCGATGAGACGAGGACCGTAAGCAGGGGGAGGACGACTCCGCTGAAACGCCTGAAAGAGAGAAAGAGGACGAGGATGACCACGAAGACAACCAGGGGAATAAGCACTACCAAATCTTCTTCCATGGCGTCGTTCACCACCGAGCTGAAGACCGGCATGCCTGTTATGTACAGCCTGGTATCGGGAAAACCAACCTCGCCGGCGATGCGCTTGATGGAGCGGTGTACAGCCACGACCTCGGGAGAGCCGGCGTCCTCGGCGGATGTGCCGAGGTACACTAAAACCTGGGTGCTGGAGAAATCCTCGGACACCAGGGAACCCTTATACAGATCCCAGCTGAGAATCCTCTCCTTGAGTTCGGCTATCTCCCGGCGACTGCCGGAGTAGGATTCGGGGACCAGGGGTTCCGCGATTATCGAATCCCCACGGCCGGTGAGATAGTCCGTGGAACTCAAGGAAGTGATGGAGGCGACAATGGGTATTTCCGAGAGTTTTGCGCTGAAGTCCCGAAGTTTTCCGATGAATTCGGCGTCCAGCACGGTGCCGTGCTTCCGCTCCAAGCCCACCAGGATGAAGAGCTGGCTTCCGAAACTTTCGTTCACGGACTTCATGCCCAAAAGCTCGGGATCGTTGTCGGGTACGAAGCGAAAATTGTTGTTGTCCAGCGTGGCTTTGGGAATCTGTAGGGCGAAAAACACCGTGATTATGCTCACGATGACCACGATCCACCGGGGATGCCTAAAAAGTTTTTCCATACTGCTATCCTCTGATGTCAGGAGGGTTGTCGGTCCTTTGTGGGGTCAAAAACCAGTGCTTCATAGGGAAAGCCGGAGCGTCGAACGATCCACCTTGTCCGATGCCAAAGCCCGCAGAATTAGCTCGAAGGTCTCTCTCATCCCATCGCGCATGAGCGCCGTATCTCTGCGGGGGCGGGGAACGCGACTGATGGTATCGATCACCGAGGTGGCGAACATTATTACGGTGCGGGCCTGTCGTTCGGGATCCTCGCTCCGGTAGATCGATCCGTCCTCCATGCCTCTGCGCAAAAGGGATTCGATCAGATCCACCAGTCCTGCGGTCGTCCTGGCGAATTTTTCGGATGCTTGAACGTCTCCGAAGGGAAATTCCGGATCCAGGTAGTTCTTTATGCCGGTGAGCACCACCAGGTCCTGGGACTCGCCTAAGAGTTCGAGATAGGTTTCCCAGAGAGCCTGGAGCGCCTGAAGTCCCGTCCCTTCGACGGGAATCCTGAGTCTCGCCAGCTCGGTGAAATCCGAAAGGGCTTCCTGCAGGATCTCGACGAGAATGGCTTCCTTGTTTTCGAAATAGAGATAAAGGGTCGCCTTGCTCAATTCGCTGGCCTGGGCTATATCCTGCATTGAAAAGGAGCCGACGCCCCGGTCCAGGATAAGCGATTTTGCCTTGCGCAGAATGAGATCGTGGCGATTTTCCCTCTCTCTCGTTTTTCTTTCTTCGATACCCATATTTTGTATGACCAATGGTCATTTAATGACCATTGGTCATGCTTGTCAATAGGCGGAACACCGGCTTTGGGTAAAAGCCGCCCTTTCCCCTGGATTCTTTAAGCCCTTCCCGGGAAGGGCCGGTGCCTCGTTCAACGGGTTTTTATGAATTCTCCCCGGTGGTATTCCGCGAAGGCCAGGCGAAGTTCTTCCTGGGTATTCATTACTATGGGGCCGCCCCAGGCCACCGGTTCGCCCAATGCCTGACCCGCTATCAAAAGGAACTGGGACGACAAACCTGGGGATCCCTTCGCTTCGACATAGGTCCCAGGGCTCGCAGGCAGGTGGCCGAGCTGATAGGCTTTAAGTTTAGTGCCGCCGAACTCGGCCTCACCCTCGATGCAATAGACGGCGGCGTTATGGGACGCCGAAAGAGGGATTCGAACCGAGGCCCCGGGTTCGAGGGAAACGATCATATACAAAACCGGCACGTAGAGGTCCGGTGTGGCGCCCTTGCGTCCCTCGAAGTCTCCGGCCAGAAGTCGAATCCGGGCTCCTTCCTTTCTGATCAAAGGAATTTCGTCGGCCTCGACGGCCCTGTACCTGGGGTCGGCCATCTTGAGTCGGGCGGGGAGATTTACCCAGAGCTGGATACCCTCCATTCGGGTACCCTCATCGCCGGGCTGGGGCATTTCCTGATGGATTATACCGGAGCCGGCGGTCATCCACTGGGCGTCTCCGGGCTTGATGAGCCCCTCGTTGCCCATGGAATCCCCGTGGGCGACCTTGCCGGCCAGCAGGTAGGTGACCGTTTCGATGCCGCGGTGCGGATGCCAGGGGAACCCGGCGATATAGTCTTCGGGCTTGTCGGAACCGAAATGGTCCAAAAGAAGGAATGGATCGAAGGAGTTTCCGGCGGAAAAGCCGAAAACCCGCTTCAGGACGACGCCGGCCCCATCCACGGAACTTTGGGCTTGCAGCACTCTGTCGACCCTGCGTTCCTGGGCCCCTGGGCTTGAAAGCTTCGGGGAACCCTGGCTTCCATCGCTGGACATGCTCACTTGACGCCCTCGTCGCAGGCCTCTTCCTTGTCGATTGGTCTGGAAGTCTCCATGGTGTGCGGTTTGTCGCAGGGTTCGAGCTTGGAATCCTTAGCGAGTTCCTGTGTCTGGGTTTTCCCTTTTTCGTTTTCTGCCATGATCGCCTCCTTGAATGGTCTATATTAAAGAATAACTATTTTTGAATGTAACGCAAAATGAAAAGGTTTTTGGGCTATCGCTCAGGCGAAGTTTTTCGGTGCGAATCTAAAGCTCTTTCGTATTTCGTAGCGCGGGCCTGCGGGAGAGAGAAAGGATTCCATCAATTCGATTGACGTCGGCTCAAACCAGAGTTTGGGTGGTTTGGGGAAATCTTGCTTAGGTTTGAGTACAGCCGTCGGCCATCGATTGGCCCGATGATCCTTAAACCGGGCCAGGCTCAGATGGGGTAGCCAGGGCTTTGGGTCGCCCTGGGCGTCCGTCTGGACTTTTTCCAGTATGGGACCGAAGGCCCCGGCAGGCTCGGAGGAAAAACGCAGGGTCAACACCCGCGGCTTACGAAGGGAGGGGAGAAAGAGTAGCTCTTCGAGGGTCAACAAAGGATGGGACAGCGAACCGCTCAGGGCGGAGAACGATTCCTCGAGCAGGGAGAGGGCGCTTTCCTCGACATCGCCGAAAAAATGCAGGGTCAGATGGTAAAGCTCCGGTTTGATCCAGCGAGGCTGGTAAGCCTTAAGCGCTCCATGGAGGCTTTCCGCATAGCGTTCTATCCGCCGTCGCGATTCCTCGTCGGGGCTCAGGGCAAGGAAGAGTCTTTTTCCCATAGCCAGACTCTACGGTGCCAGGATTCCCCGATCAAGTGACGGGCATCCTGAAATGCGGCGCGGGAAGACAGGGAGCCGGGTCGTCGGCCTTCGGTTGTTGACGCGCTGTTCTTGTATTTCTCCGTGAATATATGATAATGAACCCATCGATTCCCGCTGATTGAAAAAAGGGGGAGAAGGTGAAAAAAAGCGTATTACTAAAAACGGGGTTTTCATTGCTGCTCATTCTGGCGATGGTCTCCTGCGCGACCCGGCCCTCCGTGCAAGAGGTGAACGCGGAAGGCGATAGGGCGAAGGCGGTAGTCCAGGGCAGCTCGACGCCGGAGTTCCCCGCCACCCCAGGGCAGGCGGCGCCCTCCCAGGGAAGCGCCAGCCCCCAGAGCGGGGCAACCCAAATCGTCCAGTCCCAGAGCGCGCCTGCCCAAAGCGGGCCCGGCACGAGTCCGGCCGGCCCGGGCAGGGGGTTGAGCCAGGAAGAGCAGGTGTTTTTGGCCGATTACCTGAATCGGCTCAGCTATATGGTTTATTATAACGAGTCCTCCGGCCTCGATCCGCGGCTGGCACGGATAGGAGTCAGCCAGGCTGACCGTTATTTCATAGAGAAACAAGGCTTGTCGGTCATCGATTTTGATCAGATTGAGCGCAATAAAAAGGATCAGCTCTCGGCGTATCAGGCCGAAACGGGCGGATCCATCGACATGATCCAGTATCTTGCCCAGAGATTCAACGCCGATATCTATGTCGAAATCGACGCGCAGGTCTCCGGCTCCGGCCATGCCGGTTCATTCAGCGGCAGCGCCCAGGGGACGATGAAGCTCTTCGAAGCCTCTACCGCGGTGTTGCTCGGATCGGTGGCTTTCATGAGCCCGCCCACCTTTAGTCCCGTGTCATTGGAGGCGGCGGTTTCCAACGCCTTGGCCGCAAGTGTCTGGCAGGCCATGCCCAAGGTTACCGAGCAATCCAAGGCGCTTTACGGAGCTTCCCTCTCCAGGGGTATCCGCTTCGAGCTTATCGCCCAGAAAATTCCGGACGCCAAGCAGGCGGCCCAGTTCGTGCGGGCGCTGGGTCGGAAATTCAAGGAAGCCGAGCAGCTTTCCTTTTCCCCGGGGGAAACCCGCATTGCCCTTTATGGGTTCATGAGCAAAGCCGAGGCGCAGGAAGCCATTTACGAAGCCGCCGCTTCGGCGATGATGCCCGACATGTACCTGGTGTATATGAGGGGCAAGTCCTTCACCTTCAACAGCGGATTATAGGTGAGTATGACAGTGAGAAAAGGCCTCGCTTGACTGAAAGGGCGCGCCGAACAGGGTAATCGGGAGCCGCGCCGATGGCGGAAGTGTTTCGGCCCGCCTTCGACCAGGCTATACTATAGTGCAAAAACATCAGGAGGAAGATGATGAAAAGAAGTCAGTGGTTTGTTGTGATGGTCGTTGTGGCTCTCGTCCTGTCCACGGCCCTTTCCTGTGCAACCAAGGCGCCTTTGCGCAAGGGCGAGGTCCTGCTCGAGGATAAGGGGACCGCCTTCGGCGTGAAGACGCCGCGCTGGGTGGAAACGGCGATCATCGGTGGGTCCAAGGATGTGGAAAAAATATCCGACTACCGGGACTATGTGGTGTTCATCGCCCAGTTCGAAGCGCAAAATCTCCAGAGCGCGCAGTTGCTCGCCGAGCGAATGCAGGCCCAGACGGAGATCTCCTCCTATCTTTCCACCAGGGTAAAGGACGCATTTAAGGGAGCCAACGTCGCCGACGCCGATTCCAAGAATTTCGGAGTCTATGGCGAGCGCTTCGTGGCGAGCGTGTCGGAGGCGGAATACTCGGGTTTTAGAAAGGACACCGACTGGTGGGTCAAGGTGCAGACCTTCACCGCCGACAACAAGCCTGACAAGCAAATCTACAGGGTTATTCAGCTCTGGACCATCTCCAAGGAAATGCTCCAGAAGCAGTTCGATATCATGCTCAAGGCCCTGGAAGGTACCGAGCCTCCCACTCCCGAGACAAAGCGGGCCATGGATCTGGTGCAGAACACCGTCGCCAAGGATTTCTTCAGCGGCAAATAATAATTTCTTAAGCGGGATCTTCGCCGTCGGGAGCCTTTTTCAAAGGCTCCCGACGGCTGGCCCGTTTTGTCCATCGGTTCTTCATGGGAAGGGAATAAAATGAAAAAAACACTTCCTGCATTGTCGCGGCTATTGCTGATGACTATGCTCGTTTCTTGCGCGACGGCTCCGAAACTGCCCCAATGGGCCCTTTCTCCGCCTTCTCCCGACGGAACCTATACCTATTTCACCGGCTCGGCCTCGGCGGGCGATCCGGCAACCGCCATCGGCGACGCGACGGACAGGCTTATCGCGGGAATCATGCAATACATCGGCGTGGATGTACGGGTGAGCACCAGCGCGACGGCGAGGGCATCCCTGGATTCATATTCGGCCGACCTTCGCCAGACCGTGGAGACCGAGTCCAATACCCGCTTGACCGGCTTTCAGGTCAGCCAAAAGCATCTGGCAAAAGAATCGAAAACGGGCCTAACCACGGCCTATATCCTGGCCCGCTACGAGACCAGGGAACTGGAAAAGGAAAAGGCCCGGATAGCCGCCTTGTTCAAGGAGCGAGTCGACGCTGTCGCCAAGCCCGAGGCTGAGGGCGATGCCTTCGCCGCGGAAGGCAGGGCTTTGGATGCGGTCAAGAAATACATCGAGGCGATGGCCGCGGCCTCGGGCGCCGAAGTGGAGAACGCCTCAATCAAGCTGGAGCGCAACGCCAATAAGGCCCGAGCCCAGGTGGCCGGCATCGGCTTTCTGATCGGCGACGGAAAATCCCTGCAAGGATTTTTGGGCAAGGCATATACCGAACCCATCGTTGTCCGTGTATTCAGGGAGGGGGCCCAGGGCCGAAAGCCTTTGCCGGGCGCTACACTTATGATCGGCTATTCCCGAAAAATGCCCTCCGGACAGCTGGGGACAAAAACCGCATCTTTCATCAGCGATACCTCGGGCTATGCCTATCTGGACCTGCCCGCGCCGGACTTCGTGGGGCGGGGCAAAATTCTGGTTCAACTGGACCTTTCCGCCTCCATGGAGCTTTTGGACAAAGTGGGTCCGGGCTTCAAGCCCCAGATGGCCGCCCTGGAGGACGAGATCAGGACCAAATATGCCGAACTCCCCTATATTGTGACCTCCGGGGCCTCCGAAATTCCCATGGTCCTGTTCATCGTCGATAGGGACGAGAAAGGAGAACCCACGAATCTCGGTGCCACCCAGTCCGGACTTGCCGAAACCCTGGTCAGGGAGGGATTTTCGGTGCGAGGCCTCAGCCTCGACCCTGCGCTGTTAGCCGGCCCCCCGGACCGCCTCGTCGCCCAGGCGAGGGCCGCCGCGCCCGAGGGCACGCTCAGGCTTGCCTACGGCAGCGCGGGAATCGACTGGCTGCGCAAGGAGTCGGGTATGTTCCTGGCTTCGGCCAGCGCCTCCATTACGATCGTCGATCTGCGTTCCGGCGCCACCCTCTACTCCGCGGACAAGAGCAGGCAGGTCCTGGCGTCCGACGAGGCGGGGGCCAGGCGCAGCGCCCTTAGGGACCTGGGGGCGCAGTCCTTCGGCAACGATATTCTGGCTTCGCTTCCGTAAGCCTATGGACATAATAATAGGCTTAGGGGGATTAACAGATTAGAGAACTTCGCAGTAAGTCTTATGCGACAGGATGCTACCAAGTCGGTGCCGTTTTCGTCCACAACCGGCCGTTATCGAGAAGACCTTGGGCAGTGACCATTCTAGTAACATGTATTTCCCCGAACACCCTTTCCGCCTTTCCCCGCCAGTTTTGTTATCCTGCCTGCCTTCTCTATTCTCAGAGCTTGAACGTGAATCCACCCCCGATCATCAGTCCGGAATAGCTTCGATTGCCGAAAAGATCCGTTATCGCGATCCAGCTTTCGTAGCCCAGGTCGGCGAAAATCCTGGAATTCCTACCCAAAAGGTAGGCCAGTCTGAGCGCTGCCTGGATTCCCACATGGGAGAGAAATTCAGTGTCGGTAGTGACCCAGGGCGAGGTAACCGAAAAATAAGAAATCCCGAAGGCCGCGCTGGGGGCGAAGGAAAGCCTGCCCAGGTTGATAAGGTACTCAGCTCCCATAAGGGCGTTGACCGGGAAGATTTCGACGATGAGAAAACTGCTGATGAGCCCTACGGGAATTTGCGCCGCCACGAAAGGTCTGAAGGCGTAGAATCCCCGGGAGGCGGTGGCGCGGAGTCCTGGCAAGAGGGAACCGGCGCTGGAGTCGCCTATGGAGTGAAGGTACAGATCCACTTCGCTGCCCAACCTGGGAATCTCCCTGAGCTGGGTGTCTTTGCTCAGCTTGATGGACTTGTACAGCACTTCCCCGGTGGAAATTTCCCTGCCCACATCCTTGACGACGATCAGCCCCGATTCCCTAAGATCGTCGAAACCCTCTACCTTAGCGGATTCGATGATCGCGTACTCGTCGCCCTTTCTGATCCCCATATCGGAACCCATCTGAAGTTTCACGGTGGACCCGCGTACGCTGAGTATGCGGGTATTGATTTGAAACTGGGGTATTGAGCGCACTTCGTACTGCAGTTGGGCCGGGATGGAGGAAATGGCGGAATGTATGGATTCGTATTGATTTCTGTCGTTGCTGCCCGAACTCTCGACGGTTTTTATGGCGAGAACGCTGCCGCCCGAGGCTATATCGATGAAGGTGATATTGGTTTTTATCTTGGTATGGTAACGGAGGTTCTTAATATCGAAATAGGAATTGAATTCGACCACCACGGGCACGACGACGATAAATGCGCCTATCAGGCGGTTGAACTCTCCTTCGGTAAGAAAGGATTCGCCGAACTGGAATTTTTCCGGCATGACGAAATCGCTCTGTTTGGAGCGTTTGACCGTCTCTATGAAACTGTTTACGTCGGAAGAAGAAAAACGCTGGGTAACGCCAAGGATGGTGAATCTGCCCAAGTCGGAGAACACCTTCTGGATCTCTCCGTCGATAGAGCCAAGGGCTTGGTAGGGTATGTTCCATCCATAGTAGCCAAGGGAAAAGATCGCGATGTCCTGCTTTTGGCTGATCTCAGGCTGCGCCGGCAGGCTGGCAAGTAGAACCCATAGGAACACAATATGCAGAATACTTTTTGAAAGTTTCATAGCCTCTCCTCTGCGTTGGCCGCCGTATGGAATTGTATACGTTCCGCGGGAAAACTCAATGTAAATTATACGACAATTTGCAAATGGGAAAAGCTTACCCCTGGCATCGGAAAGGGAAGCATAAAGGGAAAATTTTTCCTCTTTCGGGACAGGTCTTTATTTCCGACATTGAACTGGCTTGGACATTGAATAGGATATAGAATATAGAAAGCGCCATAGGTATTGGATTATATGTTCTATTATAAAAAACGCTCAAGGACAGTAAAGACATTTTATTTGGCACGGTAGCTGCATTTGTTCCTGTGTTCATCCAGGAGGAACCATGAAGGCGAAGACAGCTGGGCTAGGAAAAAAAAGTGGCCGCAAGGCGCGGCGGATCGTGCAGATCGTTTTTTTTGT
This sequence comes from Spirochaetales bacterium Spiro_12, assembly GCA_001603165.1. Taxonomy (GTDB): domain Bacteria; phylum Spirochaetota; class Spirochaetia; order Treponematales; family Rectinemataceae; genus UBA2256. The sequence goes on along the minus strand of LVBN01000048.1, from coordinate 64,811 downwards.
CATTGTGGCGGTAACAGCCACGGGGGGAGCGCTCAAGGAAAAGGGGATCACGATCCCCGTCATACCCGACGCTTCCCTCCACTCGATTTGTCCCTTCGGGGGAGTCGTCAGCATCTGGCAGTTGCTGAACGTGGGGACCCTGGTCAAGAAAGTGCATGAGTCCTCGCTCGTATTGGCGGGTATAGCCCTCGTTCTCGCCTTGCTTTTCGGACCGGTCATCTGCGGTTGGGTTTGCCCTTTCGGTACTTTTCAGGAGTGGCTGGCGGCCTTGGGCAGAAAAATATTCCGCAAAAAATACAATACCTTCGTGCCGACTAAATTGGACAAAGTCCTGCGTTATCTACGATACCTTGTCCTGGCCTGGGTCAGCTACATGACCGCGGTGACGGGAAAACTGATTTTCCAGGACTACGACCCTTACTTTACACTCTTCAATTTATGGACCGGAGAAGTGGCGGTCACCGGCTACATAGCCCTGGCTCTGGTAGTAGCCCTTTCTCTCTTTGTGGAACGACCCTTTTGCAAATATGCCTGCCCCTATGGGGCGGTTTTGGGAATTTTCAATCTTTTCAGGATATTCGGCATCAAGCGAAACGCTCCGACCTGCATTTCCTGCAAGGCCTGCGACAGGGCCTGTCCCATGAACATCCAGGTTTCCACCGCAAAAGTGGTACGGGATCATCAATGCATAAGCTGCCTCGAATGCAGCAGCGAGGCGGCCTGTCCGGTACCGGCGACGGTGGATATGCTCGCGCTCCCCGGGCAGGTCAAGGATACCTTCGGCCAGGAAACGGCGAAGGCCGGCAAGAAAAACCTTGGAGGGGAAAAATGAAAATTACCTATAAACCCTTGGGTGTTTTTGTTGTCGTCCTCCTGGCCGCGGGCATCGGAGGCGCCAAACTCGTCGGGCTTTGGAAAACCGAAAGCACGAAACAGCCTGTGGCCATCCGCGAAGGAGAGTTCGCCGGCATGCCCAACCCTTTGGACATCCGCGGCTCCTATACCTGGGACGATGTGGCCAGGGCTTTTAACTTCGATGTGGAACTTGCGCTGAAAGCCTTTGGTGCGAGCGATCCGACGACAAAAGTGAATACCCTGGAGTCGATTTATGGGGAAGCCTCCCTGCCCGAAGGAACCGAGATTGGTACAGACGCGGTCAGATTGTTTGTAAGCCTTTTAACCGGTTTGCCCCATGCTCCCGAAGGGAGTACCATTCTTCCCTTCTCGGCTATCGAAGTGCTCCGGACCGAGGGAAAGGCTTCAAGCGAGTTTATAGAAGAGGCGGCGGCCAGGGCTTATACACCGGGAGCGGTACAGGGCGTCCCGGCGACGAAGAGCGCGGAACCTGCAACGGATATTCCACCGGCGACGGGCGATAGTCCAGGAGCCCCGGCAGCTACGAAGACTTCCGCCGTCGCGGTCCCAAAGATTGTTCAGGCCGATCTTCCCGCCTCACCGGTTTTCGATGCCGCCACGCCCACCACGAGCACCACGGTACATACGCCCAGTCCGGCCAAATCAGGTGGGGAGAGTACGGGCGAAGGCGCCGTGCCGGGGACCATAACCGGCAAGACGACGTTTAAGGAAATCAAGACCTGGGGCTTGAGCGAGGATCAGATAAAATCGACGACCGGCGGGGAGATAGGCCATGACTTGGCCGCCATACGGGACTGGGCGAGTTCCAAGGGGCTGAGCTTTTCGGAGATCAAGGCAAGGCTGCAGGCCCTGCTCGATGCGCGCTGAGTGGGCCTGCAGTTTTTCCGGACGGTTCTTTAGGTGTTGATCACTGAATTGATGAAGGAAACAAGGACGTCCAGGGCCCGTTCGTTCGCGCCGCCCTCGGGAATTATTATGTCGGCGTAGGCCTTTGTGGGTTCTATGAACTGATAGTGTCCCGGTCTTACGACGTTCAGATACTGTTCGACCACCGAGTCCACTGTCCTTCCCCGTTCTTTTATATCCCGAATCAGTCTTCGGATGAAACGGATATCATCGGGGGTGTCCACGAATATCTTAAGGTCTATGAGGTCCCGGACATCCTTATTGGTGAATACCATGATGCCCTCGAAGATAACCACCTTCTTGGGCGATACCTTTACCGTCTCCTCGGTTCTGCGGTGATGAACGAAATCGTAGGTGGGCATTTCGATGCGCTCGCCGCGCTTGAGGGCGCTCAGCTGTTCGATGATCAGGGGATTGTCGAAGGCGTCGGGATGATCGAAGTTAAAGGCCGTGATGTTGGCGTTCGAAATGAACTCCGCCGATTTATAGTAACTGTCCTGGGGAATGAAAACGAAGTCCGAGACAAGTTCCGAAATTTTTCGGACTATGGTCGTCTTGCCCGACCCCGACCCTCCGCATATGCCGATCACCTTGTTGAGCGCCATGGGGTTCACACTATCACGACCTCGGAAAGGGGTAAATATCGGTCTGAGGTCAACTGCCGGGTCCGAGCCTAAGCTCCTTAGGCCCAGGGGGTCGAAAAATCGCCGGAAAAGGCGACTTCGCCCAATGCTTTTCTGCTGCGGGGCGAGAATTCGCTTTTGCGCGGGCCTTCGGCGAGTTTTTCCGGATCGCCGGGCTTGCCTACCGCGATCAGGCAAAGCGGAACCAGCTCGGGAGGTATTTTGAGGGCGCTCTTGAGTTTGGAAGGGGAAAATCCGGCCATGGGGTGGGCGTACAAACCTTCCCTTTGGGCCTGAAGTTGTAAGGCCATGGCTGCCTGTCCCAGGTCGAAGTAGGCGTAATCCCGCCCCGAGTCCAGTCTGCAATCCAGGTGCGCCGCGGTGGCGAAGACAAGCAGAAGGGGGGCCTCCAGCGCCCAGGCGTTGGCCGTGGTGAGGGATTCGGCCAGGCTCCGGTATTCCGGACCTTCCTGGCTCCGCTCAACCGCGAGGATGCGCCAGGGCTGATTGTTAAAGCAGGAAGGCGCCAAAGTAGCGGCCTTTAGTAGTCTGGAAACAACAGCCCTGTCCAAGGCCTCGTTCGATAAAGCCCTCCGGGCTCTTCGCCCCAGCAGTTCAGGAAGCAGGTCCATCGTATTCTCCTTTCATCAGTGTCGATTCCACATCGTCCACCACCGAATCGGGGGTGGATGCTCCCGCCGTAAGCCCCACCGAGGTATATCCAAAGATTTCCCTCGGTAGTTCGGAGGCGGTTTCGATATGCCAGGCCGGTTTCCCGGTTTCCTTGGCGGCCATGAAAAGCCGCTGTGTATTGGCGGAGTTCTTGCCCCCCACGACGAGTAGCGCTTCCACCTCTCCGGCCATCTTCTTGAGCGCTTTTTGGCGTTCCGCGGTGGCCGGGCAGAGGGTGTCGAAGGCTAAAAACGAGGGGCAGTGGGCTTCGAACAGGGCCGCTATGGCGTCGTACTCGCTCTTCTTTATCGTGGTCTGGGCGATGAGAGCCACGGGCCTGCGTTCCCATTCCTTGGCAAGAACCGCGGCCTCCGCGGCGTTTTGAACCACCACGGCGCCCGGCGCGTACCCCAGTATTCCCGTTACTTCTCCATGTGACCGATCCCCCGCTATGGCCAGGGAAAAGCCCTTCTCTATGAGCGACGCGGCCTTTTTTTGGCTTTTGAGCACCCGGGGACAGGTGGCGTCCACCACCTCGACGCCCAGGGAATTCAGGCGCAACAGGGCTTCGGGCGGGGCCCCGTGAGCCCTGATGACCACGATCGAGCCCTTGGCTTTCCCGTCCAATTCTCCTCGTTCGAAGGCTTCGGGCTCCAGCACCCTTACTCCCAGGCTCTCCAATGCCTTAACCGCCTGGGGATTGTGGATAAGGGGGCCGTAGGTGAAAACGGGCTTCGAAAGCTCCTTGGCCCGCTGGGCCGCTTTTTTCGCCTTTTCTTCGGCCCTGCGCACACCCATGCACATGCCCAGGACCGGGGCTCTCACTATTTGCATAGTACCAGTATACAACCAATCGAGGACCGGGGCGAGCGCCCCGATCGGGGGATTCCCTTTTCCCCGTGGGCAGACGAACAAAGCGACGGAGAAACTCCAGGGGCGCTCGCCCCCCGATCCCAGGATAAGGATAAATATTCATAAATTATAAATATTTATATAGAAAGACCTTATTTTCGATTTCGCCTTGCCAGCCTTGGGTAAAATGATATACTTGGAGTTCGCCGCGGTTGAACAAGCCGCGGCCATAGCGGCGGGGCTTTTCGCGTCATTGAACAAAAGGGGAACTACGATGAAAGAGCGCAAGACGATCGTGGTCGCATTGGGCGGCAACGCGATAATCGAAGAAGGCACCGAGGGCACCATAACCCAGCAGTTCGCCAATACGCGGAAAAGTTTGACCGCCATTGTCGATATGATAGCCCAGGGGCATAGGGTAGTGCTCACCCACGGCAATGGGCCCCAGGCGGGGGTCCATCTTATCCGCAACGAAGCCGCCAGTTCTCAGGTCCCTCCATCGCCCCTGGGGGTGATCGTGGCGGATACCCAAGGCTCCATGGGCTATATGATCGCCCAGAGCTTGGCAAATGCCCTCAACAAGGCGGGGCTCCGCAAGGAAGTGGTCACCCTGATCACCCAGGTGGTGGTGGACCCCCAGGACCCTTCCATGCTGAACCCGACCAAGTACGTGGGTCCTTTTTACAGGGCCGAGCAGGTCGAACAACTTTCCGCCCGTGGATGGATCATCAAGGAAGATCCGGGAAGAGGCTATAGAAGGGTAGTGCCCAGCCCCCTGCCTCTGGACGTGGTGGAAAAGGAGACGATCAGGGATCTGCTCCGGGACGGGAAAATAGTCATCGCCGCGGGCGGCGGCGGTGTCCCGGTCTGCCGGGAAAAGGATGGCAGCCTGGAAGGCGTGGACGCCGTCATAGACAAGGATAGGGCTTCCGCGCTCCTGGCCAGCCTCATAGCCGCGGATCAACTTATAATACTGACCGGGGTCGAAAAGGTGGCGATCAACTTCAAAAAACCGGATCAGCGGTTTTTCGACAGGTTGAGCGTAACGGAATGCGAGCGTTTCCTGGCCGAGGGCCAGTTCCCCAGGGGATCCATGGGCCCTAAGATCGAGGCCGCCTGCGACTTTGTAAAACGCGGAGGAGCCGAGGTGATCATTACTTCCATGGAGAACGCCAGCCTCGCCGTGGAGGGAAGGGCGGGCACCGTTATCAGCGCTTGAAGGCCCTTCCGGCCCGAGGCCTTTTAGGCCTTCAGCTTGACGAGTCTTAGCTATCCGTGCTAATTTTTTTCGAATCTTTACGTAAAGGATTGAATATGAATTCTATCTCCCAGGGCCTGGTACTTCTCCAGGCCGCGGCAGGCAGCTCGAGCGGTCAGATGGTTTCCACCCTCGTCACTTTCGGCCTTGTATTCGTGGTGTTTTATTTCCTCATCATCCGCCCCCAGAATAAGAAGCAGAAAGAGATGAAGAAGATGATCGAGGCCGTCAAGAAGGGCGACCGGATTGTCACCATCGGCGGAATCCACGGCACTGTCCATGCGGTCAAGGAAGGCACGGTTGTCGTAAAAGTCGATGACGATTGCAGGATCGAGTTCTCCAAGTCCGCAGTGGCCACCGTCTCGGCCTCGAAGGTCGAGGAAAAAGCCGCCGAGGAACCCGCTCCCGCGGCCGAGAAGCCCCAGAAGACCGAAAAAACAGCAGAGAAGTCCGAAGAAGAAAAGAAATAGCCTTAGAAGGCCCGATTCCCTGCCGCCGCAGGTCCTCGGCCGAGGACCTGCGGCGTTGTGCCATGGCGCCGCGGATAGGACTCGGGTTTTACGCTTACAAAGTGGAGTTACCGGAATGAGTAAAATCCGTCGTCTGATCATCGTAATCCTGGTGATTGCCGTCGCCTTCGCCTTCCTGTTTCCGACGATTCACTGGTACTTCCTGACTCCGAAAGAGGATCAGGCGGTGGCTGTTGGATCCCGCGAGCAGATCAGGGACTTTTCCCGCAGAATGGCGTATTCGGCGCTTACCGATATAAAGGCCAGGGCCCTCGCCGGAGATGCTTCCGACCTGTCCAGGCAGTACGAGCTTGTGACGCAGGTGGCGAAAAAAGCCTACAAGGATAAAAAGAAACCCCTCCCCGGCCAGTGGAACGCATCGAATATCCTTGCGGCCTTTTCCGGCGAGCGTGCAATGTTCGATGCCGTCGAAGCCAGATACAGGGAGCGATCGCTGGATCTGAAAAAGCGCCACGGCAACGCCCTTCAGCTCGGATTGGACCTGGCCGGCGGAATGTCGGTGGTCATACAGGCCGATATGGAAATTCTCGCCGAAAGGCTCGGCCGGGAGCTGACCGCGGCTGATCGGGAAGACGCCATGCAGCGGGCTGTGGAAGTGCTCAACAGCCGCATCGATCAGTTCGGTCTCACCGAGCCGGTTATTCGCCGGCAGGGCGAGGATCAGATCTATGTCGAAATCCCTGGGACCGCAGATCCGGAGCGGATCAACTCCATTATCATGGGCAAGGGTAACCTGGCTTTCTATATCGTAGACTCCGAAGCCAGCGCTGCCCTCGATTCGTATTTGGCGACCAATCCCCTCGGGGTCGACGAGAGGACTATGACAGTCTCCGTGCCCGGCATTATCCCCGAGGGAAAGATCATCCGGAAGGTATATACCAAGGACAACTACGGGTTGGACGAGTTCACCGGCAGATACCTCGTGCTCGAGGCGAAACCCGGGCTGGACGGCAGCCATGTGCAGAGCGCCACCGTTTCCAGCGATCCGATCACCGGAAGGCCCGAGACGAATTTCGTGCTCGACAAGGAAGGCGGCGATCTTTTCTACGGGCTGACCAGCGCCAACGTGGGTAAATCCCTGGCGGTCATGCTGGACGACAGGGTCAAATCCTACGCCACGATCCAGGAACCCATACGGGAGTCGGTGCGCATATCGGGATTCGACGCGGTGGAAGCCCAGAACTTGGCTACATTGCTCAGAACCGCAGCCCTTCCCCTCTCCTTGAGCGTCGCCAACCAGCAGGCTATCGGCGCCTCCCTCGGCGAGGATTCCATAGCCCAGGGCCAGCGGGCGATTATCGTCGGTCTTTTGGCCGTCTTCGTCTTCATGTTCGCCTTCTACAAGAGCGCCGGCGTCAACGCCACCCTTGCCCAGGTCATCAACCTTTATGTCATGCTCTCGGTGCTTACCGCCTTTAAGCTCACCCTTACCCTGCCTTCGCTGGCCGGCTTTGTGCTCACCGTGGGCATGGCCGTTGACGCGAACGTGGTCATTTTCGAGCGCATAAAGGAAGAGATACGGGAAGGCAAGTCGAGGAAGGCGGCGATCGATGCCGGCTTCCACAAAGCCTTCTGGGCGGTCATGGACTCCAATATCACCACGATTATCGCGGCCCTCTTCCTGGCCCAGCTGGGTTCGGGAGCCATCCAGGGCTTCGCCATCTCCTTGGCCATCGGCAATATGACCAGCCTTTTCACTTCCCTCTTCGTATCCAGGCTCATCTTCGATTTCGGTACCGACGTCCTTAAGCAGAAGAACGTCTCCATCAGCTGGAGGATCAAATAAATGAAACGCGTCATCCGATTCAGCCGATTTTTCATACCCGCCGCCATAATCTCGGCGGGGTTGATCCTCTTTAGCATTGTTGGATACGCCACAAAGGGATTTAATCTCGGCGTCGACTTCCAGGCGGGTATAAACCAGACTGTGCAGCTTGCCTATCCGGTCGGCAGCGTGGGGTACTCCGGCAAAGGCAACGCCGAGCTTAGAATCTCGGGCGAAAATCTCACGCTGGTATTCTCCGGAGCTGAAATCGAGCAGCGTACGGTGGTTTTAAGCTATCAGAACTATGGAACGATCAAGGATCTCGCGGGAGCCCTGGCTGCCGAAGCCGGTATTGAGTTGTCCATCGATCCCGCCCAGGAAAGCTATCCGTCGACGCTTCTAATTCCTACTTCGCAGGGCAATACCCTTATAAGCAAGAATCCGATCAAACTTCATCGGGCGGCTTCCGGGGAGGGCGAGCTTTTTTCCACTATCGACAAGGTACGTGAGGCGATAGTCGGGCTTGGAAAAATTTCGGTACAGACCTTGAAACCCGAATCCAGCCAGCGCTATCTGATTCGGGTCGAAGATTCGGGGGAGGATCCCAATTTCTCCGCTACCGCCAGGCAGGCCCTCGTCTCGGGCCTCGAGGCAGTTTTCGGTCAGGATAGGGTTGTCGTCCTCAAGACCGACTTCGTGGGAGCCCGGTATTCCCAAGGCTTGTCCCGTACCGCCCTGTTATTGGTCGGCGCCACCCTCTTGCTGATTTTCCTCTACTCCCTCATCCGCTTTAAGGCCGGCTATGCCATCGGCGCTGTCCTGGCCATCGCCCAGGACGCTATCGTGATGGTTGGATTTATCGTCTGGACGAGGATGGAGTTCAGCTCGATGACGATAGCCGCCATCCTCACAATTCTGGGCTACTCGATCAACGACACGATCGTGCAGTTCGACCGGATCCGGGAACAGAAAAAACTGCAGCCGAACGAAAAGTTCATGGATGTGGTCAATTATTCACTTACCCTCACCCTGGGCCGAACGATCATAACAACCGCCACGACCATGCTCACGGTCCTGGCTCTGTTTTTCTTCACCACCGGCAGTATGAAGGATTTCGCCCTGGCGCTCTTCGTCGGCATGGTATCCGGAACCTATTCGACCATCTATATCGCCAGCGGATTCGTGGCCTGGTGGTATACGAGGAACAAGAAAAAGAAGGAGCCGAAGATCGCCGAGGCTGCGCAGCCCCAGGGCAGCGCTTCCTGAGGGCGAAACCTCGAAGCTCTTTACAGAGAAGGGGCGCCCAGGCTATAGTGTGCCCCACATCGGCGCCGTACCCAAGTGGTAAGGGAGAGGTCTGCAAAACCTTTATGCATCGGTTCAATTCCGATCGGCGCCTTCGGGGGGCTGTCTTGGACGTATCCGGGACAGCCCCTTTTCATGTCCTTTATGGGCCGCAGGACATCGCCGCGGCCAAACGGCGTCCTTCGGGCTTTCTTGCGGGTCTTTTCCTTTCAGGGTAAGATGTTGACCCAGAGGAACGGAGTGTGACCGAAACGACAACAAAAACCGCCAGGCTTAAGCCTTCGCCCTTCCCCGCGCTCATTCTGCCCTTGCTTTACGCGGCCTGCGTCATGGCGGTTTTCACCGGCATCGTAGTGCGCTTCCGCTCCTCCGAACGGGATCTTTGTTCGGGCGTCGCGTTCAGGGTCGCCTCCGAGGTGGAAAAACATCTGGTCGGGCTCAGGGACGAAGCCTCGGTATTGGCATCTTCCATTTCCAGGCATGCCGATTTACCTGAATCAGAAGTCGCCCGAATAGCCACGGCTATGTTGTCCCTTGCTCCTTATGTCACCGGGGTGAGCGTCGCTCCCTCGGCGCTGGTCCGTTATCATTTTCCCGTCAAAGATGGCGAATCCCTGGTCGGTCATGATCTTCTCTCGAATCCGGAGCGGCGGGACGCCCTGACCTTGGCCATGGAACAAAAGGCGCCGGTTTTTTCCGGACCTTTCGAATCCCTGGACGGAGGCTCCGTGCTCTTCCTCCGGTACCCGGTCTTCAACTCCGGAAAGTTCTGGGGCTTTGTCAGCCTTACCCTGGATTTCGACAGCCTCATGGAACCATGGATTGGAAAGGATTCATATCCTGGATTTGCCTTTGCCCTCTCCGCCGAGGAGCGGCCCGCGTCCGCCGCCCAGAAAGGAGGCTCCGCCGTCGACGGGAAAGGAGGCGGAGCTTCCGGTATCATGATCGCCGGAGAAATCGCGGCCTTTAGACAGGGAGTGGCCTCAGCTCCCTTGAATCTGCAGGGCCTCGCCTGGCGTCTTTATGTGCTGCCGGCCGGAGGCTGGCTGGCCTTAAGCCCCGCCCTCTATTTTCTCGGGGTGGCGGCGCTGGCCGGGGCGGTTTTTTTATTCGCTTTGTTGAAAAGCAGGGAGAGGACCGGCAATCGCGTCGACAGGGCCGTGGAAGTAGTGTTTCCCCTCCCCGGCGGGCAGGGCAAAAAATCCGCGTCTCCCTTTCCGGAAATTTTCGACGGTGCCGCGGGCCGTCAAGCAAGGGAAAGGTCGGCGCGGTCCCCGGACGCCGTTAGACCGGCGGAGGCCACGCAGCCTCAAGCTCGGGCGGCTACGGAATCCGCAAAGACGGACGCGCCTGAAATTGTATCCGATGAAATGCCTCCGGAGATGCCAGAGCCGGCTCGGGAGGCGACGCAGGAGTCGACGCGGGAGCCTCATTCTTCGGCGGCGACGGGCTCCGCGCCCATGCCCTCGTCTTCGCCTATCCAGCCCCCGACTCCGTCGGAGACGATCACGATCCAGTTCAAAGGTCCCTCGGTCAAGGGCCAGCTCTACATGCCCGACGTTATGCTCTCCGGCGATCCTAAAGACCTTTTCGCCCGCCTGAGGATAGTGGAGGATGAAGGTAAGACCGGACCCCGGCCGGAGCCTCTGCGGGAGCAAGAGCCGCCGCCGGCTCCCGATTCGGCTAAAGAAAAGCGGCGCGAATACAGGACGGCGCCAAACCCGAAGGCTGTTTCCATATTGGTTGTCGACGACAGCGAGGCTAACCGGGACATCATGGGGCGCATGCTGGCGCTTCGCGGCTACGAACCAGAATTCGCCGCTTCGGGCGAGGAAGCCCTCGCCCGAAGCACCTCCAAGGACTTTGCCATAATTTTTATGGACTGTTTTATGCCCGGGATGGACGGCCTTAAGGCCAGCAAACTGATACGGTCCTCCAAGGCTTCAGCCAAAACGAAAATTGTCGGCATGAGCGCGAAGGTAGGGACTCAGGAACTGGAACGCTGCAGGGCTTCGGGAATGAACGAGCTCTTATCCAAGCCTTTTACCTTAAGCCAGCTCACCGCCATGATTCAGTCTCTGACGGCGGGGGGCGAGCGAGCCGGGGGTATGCATCGATAGGCTTTTCCCGGGGCTGTAAATTTCGTATCATATATGAATGCCGGCTTTAACAATGATACGAAAACCTTTTCGATACAGCTACTTCAATGCCACATTATACCTGATCGCGGCCAATATTCTATTTTTCGCCCTGGGATATGTCTTTCCCTTGATCAAGGTATACATGGCCCTCAATCCGGCCGCCCTGCTGTCGGGATTCGTATGGCAAATCCTTAGCTATATGTTCGCCCACGCCGACATATCCCATCTTTTGGTGAACATGCTCGGCCTGTTCATCTTCGGCACGGCGGTGGAACGAAGCATGGGGAGCAAGGAGTTCCTGCTTTTCTACCTTTTGACTGGGACCCTGGCGGGTATAACATCCTTCGGCATCTATGTGGCCACCGGATCCTGGTACACCATGCTTCTGGGTTCGTCGGGGGCGGTATACGCCCTGCTCCTGGCTTTCGCCGTGCTCAATCCCGAGGCGAGAATTTTTCTCTACGGGATTCTCCCCGTCCGGGCTCCGATTCTCGTTCTCGGCTATGCCGGCATCGAAATCGCGTCGCAGCTTTTCAGTTTCAGAAGTTCCGTCGCCCACCTCACCCATCTGGCGGGCTTTTTCTGGTCATGGCTCTATTTTGTTCTTCGGTTTGGAATAAACCCGGCGAAGCGTCTCTTCGGACCCCGCTAGCGCCCCGGCAAGCGCCGATTACATAGCAGTCCCGGAATCGGAAAGTCGTTTTTTCTCCGTCTCCTCGTGCATCTTCTCCAGGTCTTCCATGATATGGTCCACCAATTCCTGCTTTTTATCTTCTTTGAAATGATGGGCGGCCTTTACGTGTTGAATGAGCGCTTCGCTCTTATACACATTTCCGACGGTAAATATAACCCTATCCTTGTGGAGTAGGTCGTCTTCCATCTCGCCGGAGGGGTTTATTCTGAGGATGTTCCCATTTATGGCCACCAGGCAGAAATTGTCGAAACTCTTGATATAGGAAGCGATCTCCCGAACACCCTTTTTCGATCCTGGATCCCAGGGCCTGAACCTCGTGCCGGCCGGAAAGACCAGAACCAGGCGGCCCGAGCCCTTGAGTTCGGCCAGCTTTTTTACCGCCGCCCTGTTGATAGCCATGCTTCTTCTTATTTCGTGATAGAGTTTCCCCGGTTCCATAAAGCGCTTTTTAATGATTTCCAAAGAGCGGCTGGGATAGATGACGAGCCTTGTGTAAGCCTTGGCGAAGGCATTGACCGCGGGATTCGATTCGGAAAGCTTGATCCCTGCTATCGAGACGATCGTGTCGGCTATGGCCTTGCCTGGGTCGCCCTGTTTGCGTAACAAATAATGAAATACGGGAAGGTCGAAGTTGGAGTAATGCTCGACCAGGAGGAGGCAGGATTCGCCTTTGAGAGCCCGGGCGTAAAGCTCGCTTAGATGTTCGAATCCTTCGATGCGGGAATTGGAGAGCAGATGGTCTTCCAATATCTGGTCGATATAAGGAAGAATTTCGCCCCGGCCTTCCTGATAGACATTATTCTCCGACAGCAGGGAAGGTTTGTTTTCGCCCTCCAGCAGTTTGGAAAGCAGGGGCTTATAGCGTTCGGGAATCGAATCCATCCTCGCTCCAAGGGGAAAAAGTATCCTTTAACTATAGATAGCTTCCCCTGGGTTGTCAATTTGTGGCACAAAAAGCCTTGGGGTCTAGCCGCGCGCCTTGAAGGCCGCCAGGGCTTCGGCGAGCCTGTCCACGCCCCGGGCGCACTCGTCGGTGGAGCAGGAGTAGGCTATGCGTATATGACCTTCGCCGGCCGATCCGAAGACGCTTCCCGCCACCGTGGCTATGCCATGCTCGGAAAGCAGGTAGTCCGCCAGCTCGGACGAGTTTGGAGAGAATGCGCTTATGTTGGGAAAAAGATAAAAAGCGCCCAGAGGCTCGGCGATTTTGAGCCCGGGGATAGCTTTGAATCCTTCGAGCAATATCCGCCTTCGGGCGGCGAACTGCCCCAGCATTTCGTCGACGCAGGCTTGGTCGGCACTCAGGGCGAGGGCGGCGCCGGCTTGGATAAATGTGTTTACGCAAACGGTGGTATATTGCCTTACCTTTAAAAGCGCCCGGGTAAGCTGTTCGGAAGCCACGGTCCAGCCGAGTCGCCATCCGTCCATGGAGTAGGTTTTCGAGAAACCGTTGATGATGATCGTCCGCTCGGCCATTCCGGGGACGGAATAGATGCTCGGCGAGACGGGAGTTTTGCCGTAGTAAATCCTGGCGTAGATTTCGTCCGAAAGGACGAGAAGGTTGTGACGTTTGGCGATATCGGCCAGCTCCCGCAGGCTTTCGGCGCTTTGAACCGCTCCGGTGGGGTTCCCCGGCGAAGTTATGCAGAGCATCTTGGTGCGGGGGCCGATTTTCGCTTCCACGTCCTTAGGGTCGAGGACAAAACCGTTGGATTCCTTGGCGTCCACCTCGACGGGAATTCCGCCGGCCAGGGAAACGCAGGATTTGTAGTGGTGCCAGTTGGGGTTGGCGATGATGACTTCGTCGCCGGGATTGATGAAGGCGAGCATCGAAACCATGATGCCTTCGTTGGCTCCCGCCATGACGATGGACTGGGTTTCTCCATTTACTTTTACGCCTGTGTCGATTGTGGTCCGGTTGCCGATGGCCTTGCGCAGGGCGGGCGTTCCCAGGTTCGGGGCGTAGTGCACCTCTCCCTTGCGCAGGGACTCGATGGCCGCTTCCTTGATGTGGGCGGGGGTATCGAAGTCGGGCCGGCCTATCTGCCAGTGGATCACATCCCTGCCGGCCGCTTCCAGCTCCTTGACCTTGTCGAAAACCTTCCGTATTCCGGAAAACGGAACCTTCCCCAGCCGTTCGGCCATGAGGGATTCGGGATTGAACGGGGCTGCGTTATCGTTATTCTGCATGGGTTTCTCCTTATTTATGCTTGCGCATTATGAGCTGGGAATATTCCGAAGGATCGATATGGGCTTCCACGATCACCGGCCCATCGGTCTCGAAGCCCTTCAGGAGGGCTTTTCTGTACTCTTCCGCGGTATCGGCGCGAAGGACGGGAACGCCGAAAATATAATTCGGCGTCGGGCATTCGTCTTCGTACAGCACCGTTGAATAACTTTCGAAGTTTTTCCTGGCCTGCTTGAGCCGGATCAGTTCCAGATTCTGGTCCGCCAGGATGACGAAAACGATCGGCAGCCTTCTTCGACGGGCAAGGGCCATCTCACCTGCCATCATGAGAAAACCGCCGTCTCCGCTGACACAGGCTACTTTCTTGTCCGGCCGGCAGAGCTTGGCGGCAATGGCCGAAGGCACGCCGAATCCCATGGAGGAATTGCCGTTGGTCATTATCTGCAAGCCGGGTTCCGGGGTCCTCCAGGCTTGGCCGATGAGGTGTGTGTGGGCGCCCACGTCGCAGGTCATTATGCCGTCCTGGGGCAGGATTTCGCGAAGAATGGCCAGCGCCGCCCTGGGACCGAAGCTGCCTTCGGGTGGGGCGAGATCGGCGAACATCCTTTCCTTTCTCTCCTCGAGAGCCCCCTGGTCCCACTCGGTAGATTTTGCCGGCAGGGACGCAAGGTAGCCCAGGGAAGTGGTTATGTCACCGACGATATCGCAGACGCCGGAATAGGTTGAGCGGTCGATATCCGCTTCCACCGTATCCAGGCTGAGCAGCGGCGCTTTGGGCATCCAATCTTCGTAGTTGAATTCCACCGGGTCGTAACCCACGCCTATGACCAGGTCGGCCTGCTTGTGGGTTTCGGCGACCCTGTCGCTGAGGGCATGGAAGAGGACGCCGGCGTACCATGGATGGTCTTCGGATAGGATACCCTTGGCCATGGGTGTGAGGACCACAGGGATGCGGTGTTTTTCGGCAATCGCGGCGATGAGCGGACCCGCCTTGGCGCGAACCGCCGAAAGGCCTACGGCGATCAGGGGTTTCCTGCTGGCGTTGAAACTTTTTTCCAGCTGTTTAAGCAGGGCTTCTGAAGCGGGGACCGGCTTTGAAAGGCTTCCCGGAATTTGGGTCGAGCTTCCCGGGGAAACCGCCTCCCTGCCGCCTATATCCTCGGTCAGGCCGATATGGACCGGGCCGGGAGTTTCGGAAAGGGCGATCCTGTAAGCCTGATCGACTATCTGATCCAGCCTTTTGGCGGAGAGCCTTGTCGTCCATTTGGTGAGTGGCCTGAAAAACGCCTGTTGATCGAAGGCCATCTGTACGGTGCGGCCCAACATATGCTCGGGAGGCTCGCTGGAGAGCGCGATCATCGGCGATCGATCGAGGTAGGCTCCGAGCACGCCGGTGCTCAGGTTGGTCGCGCCGGGGCCGACAGTACCATAACAGGCTGCGGGAATTCCGGTCAATCTGGCGCAGACATCGGCCATAAAGCCGGCGCTGGCCTCATTGGCCACAAGGACGAAATCTAAGCCCTGCTTACGCATAGCTTCCATATAATAAAGCCATGAACCGCTGGGGACACCGAATACGAAACGCATTCCCCTTTCTTTAAACTTTGCGATCAACTGTTCGGAGACTGTACCCATACTACTTCCTTTGGCCGTCGTTCGGGACAAAATATATTAAACATCCTATATTATATATACTAGCATAAGTAGAATAGCTAGGCAAGGGAGAATCGTTCCAATTCAAAGTACATGACCTCAGGCTAAGTTCCACTATCCTGCGAATGAATGGCGCGCCGTGGGGTATCTTCTCTTGTGTCCAAAGTAGAATCGATGATATATTATACTCAAAACACAGTAATTGTGACATAAAATATTCTATACCATAGAGGCATCCTGAATGCGAAAGATCGTCACCTTATCTATGCGCGACCAGATTTATGAAGCTTTGCGAGAATCGATAATGAAGAACAACTATATGCCCGGAGCAATGCTTCCCATAGATAAACTCGCCGAGGATTTCGGAGTAAGCGCCACGCCTGTTCGCGAGGCTTTGGTAAGGCTTGAGGCCGAGGGGCTTGTCACTCTTGTCCCCAACAAAGGCGCAATGGTGACGGACATAGAAACCAAGGATATAAGAAACAACTGGGAGATGCGCCTCCTCCTCGAACCATACGCTGCCGCGAAAAGTTGCCTCCTTATCCCCGAGAACGACCTTTTCGCCTTGAGAAAAGAAATCGAGGATATGAAGGTAACTCCTTTCGATAATGATCGCTACGTGGCTTCAGATACCAAACTGCACGATACTCTTTATATCCACCTTTCCAACAACGTGTTGCGGGATAGCATTCGAAGGGTCCACCAGATGTCCATCAGAATTCGCTATTTCCCCGAAGGCTCGGTACAGATGCATAAGCAAGTTGTCGATGAAGTCCTGGCTGAGCACCTGGCCATCGTCGACGCTCTGTTGTCCCGAAATGCGGATGCGGTGGCCGAAAGCGTGAAAATGCATTTGGAAAACGGAGAATCGAGAACGATAAAGGCCTTTATCCGGAATTCTTGATTTTTGTTCCTCACCACCACCAGTTTCCTCGAGATACGGAGTGCCTTGATTTGCACCCTTGCGCGCTATGGAAACCCATGATATAATTTATCATATATGATATAGGATATAATTGGAGCGATTGCGAGCATGCGTTGCCTTGGTGGGATTTATATCCTAGACCTCGGGGCCTGCATCTCTAGAGAAATAACCAAGCGAGGTGTTGTGTGAAGAAGAACAGGGAGGAGATTTCTCCTCAGGGCGATTCTCCGGTCGATGTGGACAAACTGATACAGAAAGTCGAGGTGGAGTCCCGGTATAGAAGGAACTTTCAGCCCTTTTGGAAGATAGTGATCGCGGTAATCTCAATCGTATTTATCTCTTACCATCTCTACACGGCTCGTTTCGGCATGCCCGAGGCTATAAAACATCGCGCGCTCCACGTGGGCTTTATCCTAGGCCTTGTATGGCTATATTTTCCGGCGACGAGAAAATCGCCCAAGGATCGACCCAGCTTTGTGGATATCGGCCTATTCATTGTCACAGTGATAGTCACGGTTTACACAATTATATCAAGAGACGCCTTCTTGATAAGGGCCGGCGTGGCTACGCTGGATAACTACATTTTCGGCGGGATTCTCATCCTTCTGGTATTGGAGGCCTGCCGGCGATCGGTGGGCGTGCAGCTTCTCGCGTTGGGAATAATCTTCCTTCTCTATGCCTACTTCGGAAGGATAATGCCCGGTGTCCTGTCCCATAGGGGCTATACGATCCAACGAATTATCTATCAAATGTACCTCACCGCCCAGGGTATCTTCGGCATACCCATCGAGGTTTCCTCCTCTTTCCTCATCATCTTCGTTATTCTGGCCGCAGTGCTGGAGAGGAGCGGTTTAGGGAAGCTCTTCAACGACCTCGCCCTAGGCCTGGGCGGCAGGATGACAGGCGGTCCGGCCAAGGTGGCGGTGGTGGCCTCTGCCCTCATCGGCACTATCTCCGGCAGCGCGGCGTCCAACGTGGCCACCACCGGAGCGTTTACGATCCCTTTGATGAAGCGGATAGGTTACAAGCCTCATTTCGCCGGCGCTGTGGAAGCCGCCGCATCCACAGGCGGACAGATAATGCCCCCCATCATGGGATCCGCGGCCTTTATCATGGCCGAATTCCTGGGCATGAAGTATA
The DNA here is from genome assembly GCA_001603165.1 of Spirochaetales bacterium Spiro_12. GTDB lineage: Bacteria > Spirochaetota > Spirochaetia > Treponematales > Rectinemataceae > UBA2256. The sequence continues at coordinate 47,283 of LVBN01000048.1, read as the reverse complement.
TAAGCATCGCGGCGGCGGCGATCATCCCTTCGCTTCTGTACTTCGCATCGGTATTTTTCCAGATCGACTTGCGCGCCCGCTCGCTGGGCCTTAAAGGACTGGCCAAGGAAGACCTCCCCGATGTGAAGAGCACCATCTTCCGTTACGGCCACATGATCTTCCCCATGATTGTCCTGGTGTATCTGATGATCGAAGGACGAACCCCTCTCTACGCGGCATTCTATACCGTGCTCTTTACGGTTATCCTGTCCTGGGTCAGAAAGGAAACCCGGATCGACTTCAAGGCGGCGAAAGACGTGGCGGTCAATTCCGCCAGGAGTTCCCTCTCCATCGGCGTGGCCATGGCCAACGCAGGCTTCATAATCGCCGTTCTGGCAATGACGGGTATCGGCGCGATTCTCGCGGACAACATAGTCATGCTTTCCCAGGGCAGGTTGATCATCGCCCTGGTGCTTTGCATGGTCGTGGCGATAATCCTGGGCATGGGATTGCCCACCTCCGCCTGTTATGTCATCGCGGCTTCAATAACCGTCCCAATACTTACAAAAATGGGAGTGCAACCATTTCAGGCCCATTTCTTTGTTTTCTATTATGCCTGTCTCTCAACGATAACGCCGCCGGTAGCCTTGGCCGCCTACGTCGGCGCGGGCTTGGCGGGAGCCAAGTCCAGCACCGTGGGCTGGACGGCATTCAAGCTTGCCCTGGCCGGTTTTATCGTACCTTTCTTCTTCGTTTATTCGCCGGCCATGCTCCTCATCGCCGACTCCGCCACCCAGATAGTGTGGGCGGCCGTTACCGGTCTCGCCGGGACCTTCCTCCTTTCCGTGGGGGTGGAGGGATACCTCACGATAAAGCTACCCGTATGGCTAAGGCCCGTCTTTATCGTCGCGGCCCTCATGCTCATAACGCCTGGAGTTACTTCAGACCTTATCGGCTTAGGCCTGACGGCTATCGGCTGGTTCTCTATTCAGCTCTTGAAAAGGAAACGCCAATCGATCGCCGCTTGATGCGAATCCGGTCTTCGCCCGATGGCGGTACATGCCGGGAACCGAGTAAAGGATTCAACGGCCGGACTCCGGTTCGGTCCGAATCGAACATATTGTAGATCGATAGATACAAGGAGGTTTCTTTAATGAAACAGTTCGGAAGAAAAACGATCCTCATCGCCATGATCGCCCTGGCGCTCGGGGGCTCCGGCCTCTTCGCCCAGAAAATCACCCATCTGACCATGGGAACCGCGGGCGTCAGCGGTACCAACTATCCCACAGGCCTCGCCATGTGTGCCATTTGGAACAAGGCAATTCCCGGGATCAAGGCCGTGGCCATCGCCACCGGCGGAAGCCCCCACAACATCGACCTCTTGCGGACCAGGGATGCGGATATCGCCCAGGTGCGCTCCCTCGAAGCCTGGAGAGCCACCAACGGCGTCGCTCCCTACCCCGAGAAGATGCCCTGGATCCGCGCCATCACCGGAGGACTCTTCATGGATGTCTTCCAGGTAGTGGCCCTCAAATCCTCGGGCATCAAGTCCGTCGCCGATTTTAAAGGCAAGCGCATCGCGGTGGGTCCCGTAGGTTCCGGCGGTGAAGTCGACGCCCGCGAGACGCTGGCAGCCTATGGCCTCACCTACAAGGACATGAGAGTGAGCTTTGTGGAGTACACCCAGGGTATCGAAATGATGCAGGACGGTCTCGTGGACGGCGCGATCCTCGGCTTGGCCATGGGATCGGCGGGTATGACGGAACTCCTTTTGGACGGCAAGGTCCAGCTCATCCCCATCACCGACGAAGCTCTCGCCAACCTTAAGAAGGTCAACTCCACCTACACCAGGGCTAATATCCCCGCCGACACCTATCCCCATCAGCCCGCGCCGGTCCCCACCGTCGGCACTCCCCCCGACGTCATCATGGCTAGAGCGGATATGGATGCCGATCTGGTCTACAAGATGACCAAGGCTGTGTATGAAAATATCTCCGAAGTACAGAAGGTCTCCGCCCTCCTGAAACAGTTTGGGCCTAACCTTGTGCTGCCCGACGAGCAGATGCTTATTCCCTATCATCCCGGCGCCAGGAAGTATTTCGTGGAACGGGGCTGGTTGAAGTAAACGCTGCAGCCGTTTTGGGCCGGGGCTGTGGGGTGTGCCCCGTGCCGGCCGGGAACGATCGCCGACTGGGTCGAATTACCGTGATAGCGTAAACACCATGGCTTATGACCAGGCCGCCCGAGGGGAAAGAACTCCCCGGGGCGGCTTTTTCATCTCCTGCCTCTTGGCCCGAAAAAACATTTTTCGTACCGTACTGACGAAATTAACCGTATTTTAACAATCCCCGCATAAAAAGCTCACATTGCCTTCGTATTCTTGCCGCGAAACCTACTTTAAAAGGAGAAAATCGATGAAGAAAGCCCTTTGTGCCATCCTGGTTCTTTTCGCGGCCCTCTCCCTGGGAGCCCAGGCAAAGTATTCTTGGCTGGACAGCGTCTCCGACGATCCGGACGGAATCCTGCCCGGGGTCAATCCCATGAAAGTCACGGGCCGGATCGTAACCGCAGGCTCGTCCACGGTCTATCCTCTCTCGGAGGCTGTCGCCGAGCAGTTCGTCAAGGAAGGTTTCGGCGGCCAGATCACCATAGACTCCATAGGCTCGGGCGCGGGCTTTGACCGCTTTACCAAGACCGGCGAGACCGACATTTCCAACGCCTCGGCCAAAATCAAGCAGAGCAATATCGAAGCGGCGGCCAAGCTCAATCCTCCCCGTCTTCCCATCGAGTTCCGCATCGGCACCGACGCCTTGGCCGTGGTCGTCAGCTCAACCAACGGCTTTGTAAAAAACCTGACTATCGCCGAGCTGGGCGCTATCTTCTCCACCGCCCAGTACTGGTCCGACGTGAGAAAGGAATGGCCCAGGCAGGAGATCAAGCGTTTCTCCCCCGGCACCGATTCGGGAACCTTCGACTACTTTGTGGAGCACGTCTTCAAGAAGGACAAGAAGCCCATCCTCTCGGCCAGGAACCTCCAGCTCTCCGAGGATGACAACGTGCTTGTCCAGGGCATTCTCACCGACCAGTTCGCCATCGGTTACTTCGGCTACGCCTACGCCGCGGAGAACAAGGGCAAGCTCAAGGCTGTATCGATCGAAGGTATCGAGCCCAACCAGGCAACCGTGGACGCCGGCACCTACCCCCTGGCCAGGCCCCTCTTCCTCTACTCCGACAAGAACATCATACGGGGCAAGCCCCAGGTTGCCGCCTTCCTTACCTACTACCTTACCTACGTGAACGATCTCATAAAGAAGGTAGGTTACTTCCCGGCTCCCGCGGCGGATCTTAAGAAATCCAAAACCCTTCTGGCCGAGGCGATGAAGGGCCTTTTCTAAGAACCATGGGCTGTGGAAATCCTTCCAAGCCTACCGATCAACTCCCCCGGACTTTACTGCATCGTCCCCGGCCGGGGGAGATAATCATTCAGGCTTTGCTGTTTTTAGCCGCCTCGATATCCATCTTCACAACCCTCGGCATCGTCGCCAGCTTGGGGCTGGAAGCCTTCGCCTTTTTCAGAAAGATATCGCTGATCGACTTTTTCACCGATACTGTCTGGCAGCCCGCCATCGAACGCTACGGAATCCTCCCTCTCTTGAGCGCCACCCTCGCTACCAGTTTCTGGGCCATGCTGCTGGCTTTGCCCCTGGGGCTTTTGGTGGCCATCTACCTCTCCGAGTACGCGCCCCGCAGGGTGCGGGATTTCCTGAAACCTGTCCTCGAACTCCTGGCGGGCATCCCTACTGTTGTCTACGGTTATTTCGCCCTCAACACCGTCACGCCCCTCATACGAAATCTTTTCGGGCGGCAGCGGGTGGATGTTTATAATACCCTGTCCGCGGGATTGGTCATGGGTATTCTCATCCTTCCCCTCATCGCCTCGATGTGCGAGGACGCTCTCTCGTCGGTGCCGCGCTCGCTCAAGGAAGGGGCCTATGCCATGGGCGCCAACAAGCTGGAAGTCTCCCTTACGATTGTCGTGCCCGCCGCCTTCTCGGGAATAGCCGCTGCCTTTATCCTGGGGCTTTCGAGAGCGGTGGGCGAAACGATGATCGTCGCCATGGCGGCCGGAGCCGGCCCCAATCTCACCCTCAACCCCTTCAAGTCCGCCGAGACGATGACGGGTCATATCGTAAGAATATCCGGAGGCGATCTTTCCTACGACTCCATGGATTATCAAAGTCTCTTCGCCATAGCCCTGGTGCTTTTCATCGTGACGCTCGGCCTCAATATGCTTTCTTCGCGGATTGTGCGTCGCTTCAGGGAGGTCTACGAATGAACCCCTCGCCTCCCATATCCGGCCGGCTCGACTCCAGGCTGGAAGAACGTCGCAGGAAATCCGGGCGCTGGAGAATTATCTTTCTGGTCTGTACGATAGTTTCGGTCTTTTTTCTCGCCGCCCTTCTGGCGGGCATCGTGAATCAGGCCTTCGGTTATGTCTTGGTTCAAACCGAGGAAGATCCGGCGAAATTAGTCCCCGAGGGAGAGACCCTCTCGGAACAGGACGCCCAGGGGCTCAGCTCGATTCTCCAGGAAAGGCTCTCCCGGCGCCTATACCGGAAACTCGATACCGAAGCCCCCCTGGCGGAACGTAGCAGGGCCGAGCTCCTGGGCATCATCGATGCGGAAATACTCAAACCCCATGTGATTGCCACCTGGAGCCTCTTCGAAAGCATCTTTTTCAAGCCGGAGATAATGGAAAGCGTCGTCCGCGATTACCAAGGGGGAAGCCTGCAATTCCGATCCTGGGTGAGCGCAAGCCTGCTCTCCAGCTCCCAGTCCTCGGACCCCCTGAGAAGCGGCATCCGCGGCGCCCTTTTGGGCTCCCTGTTGACCATTCTCTTTACTATTCTCTTTGCCCTGCCACTGGGCGTGGCCGCGGCGGTCTGGCTGGAGGAATACGCCAGGGACAACTGGCTCAACAGGGTGATCCGTACGAATATTTATAACCTGGCGGGAGTCCCTTCGATCATCTATGGAATGCTTGGCCTCGCGCTCTTCGTGAGGGCGATGGCGCCCCTGACTTCGGGAGCGATCTTCGGCGTACAATCCGAAGGGACTTCTCTCGACGGCAGGACGGTCCTTTCCGCATCCTTAAGCCTGGCCTTATTGATTCTTCCGATTATCATAATCAATGCCCAGGAGGCCATGAGGGCTGTGCCGCAGAGCCTACGACAGTCCAGCCTTGCCCTGGGCGCCACCAGGTGGCAGACAGTCTGGCATCACGTGCTGCCCGCATCGGCGGACAGAATCCTCACAGGAGCCGTGCTGGCCATATCCAGGGCTTTGGGCGAGACAGCGCCCCTTGTGGTGGTGGGAGCCTCTACCTTCCTCTCCATGGACCCCACCGGCCCCTTTTCCAAATTCACCACCCTGCCCATACAGATATACCAATGGAGCGCCAGGCCCCAGCAGGAATTCCGGAACCTCGCCGCCGGGGCCATCGTCGTGCTTCTGGTGATGCTCCTCTCGCTTAATGCCAGCGTCATCTATATGCGTGCGAAATACAGCAATAAAAAGGCAGCCTCCCAATGAAGACAACAGCATGCCTGGAAGTGATCGATCTTTCGATAGAATACTCCGACGGACACAGGGCGGTAAAAGACTTGACCATGAATATCGACCGCAACGCGGTCACCGCCATAATAGGTCCCTCGGGCTGCGGGAAAAGTACTGCGCTGCGGGCGTTCAACCGCATGAACGAGCTGATACCAGGCACGAAGACTTCGGGCCAGGTTCTTTTCCGCGGGGCGAATATCTACGGTTCCGGTGTCGATCCCGTGGAAGTGCGGCGCTGGATAGGCATGGTCTTCCAGAAGCCCAATCCTTTCCCGAAAACCATTTACGAAAACATAGCCTGGGGGGCCAGGATCAACGGCTACAGGGGCGACATGGACGAACTGGTGGAGTCCAGCCTTTTCCAGGTAGCCCTTTGGGACGAGGTGAAGGATAAGCTCAAGCAGAGCGCCATGGCCCTCTCTGGCGGACAGCAGCAGAGGCTTTGCATCGCCCGGGCCCTGGCTGTGAGCCCCGAGGTGATCCTCATGGACGAACCCACCAGCGCCCTGGATCCGATTTCCACCGCCAAGATCGAAGACTTGCTCGGTCAGCTCAAGAGCCGCTATTCTATCGTCATCGTGACGCACAACATGCAGCAGGCCGCCAGGATATCGGATTTCACAGCCTTCCTTCTTTCGGGGGATCTCGTCGAGTATGCCCCGACGAAGGAAGTTTTTTTCAATCCCAAGGATGAACGCACCGAGAACTATATCTCGGGTCGCTTCGGTTGATAGAGGAAGGAATCCATGAGCACCAGAACAGCGCTCCAGGAGGAGCTGGCACGACTTCGTTACGATATACTCGGCATGGCCACCAGGGTCGAGGAGAACCTGGCCAAGGCTATGACCGCCCTGAAAAATCAAGACCTAAACCTCGCGAAAGAGGCCAAGGCCGGGGACAAGGAGGTCGATAGACTCCAGCTGGCGATCGAAGACGCGGCGGCGGTGCTCATCGCCACTCAGCAACCTGTGGCCAGGGACTTGCGGGAACTCGTCACCATCTTCAAAGTGACGTACAATCTGGAAAGGGCGGGGGACTATAGCGTGCATCTGGCCAAGACAGCCATCAAGCTGGCCGGCGAAGCTCCCTTCCGCCAGATCGGCAGGCTGGATCGCATGGCCGGCGTGGGCCTGAGGATGATCAGGGGAGCGGTGAGCGCCTATCAGAATTGGGATGTCGAAACGGCAAGATCGACAGCCTTGCTGGACGATGAAATCGATCATGAGCACAAGGCCCTCATCGAAGAAATCTTGAGCCTTATGAAGGATCATCCGGAACTCATCAAGCGAGCTTCCAAGCTGCTGACGACCTCCGGGTACCTCGAGCGCTTCGGCGACCACATGACCAACGTATGCGAGGCGGTGGTCTACATGGTGGAGGGGCGGCATCTCGAGCTGAACGACTAAGCCGGGCCGCCAGGCTAACCATAGACCTGTAGGGAGCCGGATCGATCGGGCCGAGAAGATCGGGGCCGGCGAAATGCTTTTAAAGCATGGCAGGAGGGAAAATGGCCAAAGCCAAAATCCTGGTCGTCGAAGACGACCAGGATATACGGGAACTCCTCTCCTATACCCTCCAGGCCGAAGGCTGGGAAGTGCTGCCCGTGGTATCCGCCGAGGAGGGACTCTCCCTGCTGCGGGCCAGGGATTTTGACTGCATCGTCCTCGATCTCATGCTGCCCGGCATCGACGGATTCGAGTTTTTGCGCCGTTCGAAGAATCTTCCGGGCAAGGCCGGGATTCCTATTCTCATAACCACGGCCAGGGGCGAGGATGCCGATGTGGTGGCCGGCCTCGAATTGGGCGCCGCGGATTATGTGGTTAAACCTTTCAGTCCCAGGGTTCTGGTGGCCCGGATCAGAACCGCCCTGCGGCGAGGCCTGGAGCGATCGCCGGGACAGGATGTTCAGACCAGACTTAGCAGGGGAGGGCTTGTCCTGGACCCCCTGCGGCATGAAGCATTCTTCGAAGATAAGTTCCTCGAGCTTTCGGCCACCGAGTTCTCCATCCTCAAATGCCTTATGGAGGAGCCCGGAAGGGTCTTCGCCCGCACCCAGATCATCGATGCCGTCAAGGGGCAGGATTACCCGGTTACCGATCGATCGGTGGATGTGCAGATACTTTCCATAAGAAAAAAATTAGGGGAAGGCTCCGCCCTCATAGAAACGGTCCGGGGCGTGGGGTATAGGTTTAGAGCGGAGCAGTAAAAACTAAAAGACCGTTTACGACTGGAAAGGCGGATAGTACAGGAGCGAGAGTCGAATTATGAAGACGCTTTTTGGTAAAACGCTGGGATCTCTTTTAGGCTTGAGCCTAGCCTTGTGTCTTGTCTTCGCCCTCCTGTCCGTCACGCTGATAGGGCAGATCCACACCGAGATCAACGATAAGGCTCTTGCCGAAACCGCCCGCCTTCTCTCGGCGTACCTGCCCGATCCCGCCGATGCGGCTGAGCTGCGACGCTGGGCCAGGGAAGCCGGCGGGGCGTCCTCGTACCGCGTCACTATCGTGACTTCCGACGGCAGGGTGGCCGCCGATTCCAAGGCCGATCCGGCAACGATGGAAAACCACGGCGACAGGCCCGAAATCATCCAGGCCCTCTCGGGATTCCAGGCCAGGGCTACGCGGAAATCGAACACCCTCGGCATGGAGCAGCGCTATATCGCACTGCCGATAAAGGACGGCGAGGGGAAAATAATCGCCGCCTTCAGGCTCTCCCTGGATACCCCGGCCATGGAGTCCAGGCTTTCCGAGCTGCAATTTCTCCTGGTCACCGTAATAGCCTTCGCGGCAGCCCTCGCGGCCCTGGTGGCCGTATTCCTGTCCAGGGGCATAACGCGGCCCCTGGGGCTTTTGGCTGCCGCGGCCGAGTCCGTGCCCCGGGGGGAGAGGGATGCGCCCGGATCGCGGGCCGGCGGCCGCTTCGAGCTCAAGGACAGGCGGCAGCTCGCCCGAAGTTCCCGGGAGATACGGGTTTTAGGCGAAGCGCTGGACTCCATGGCCGGAGAGCTTTCCCTGCGGGCCGAATCGGCGGAAGCCAAGGAGCGGGAGGTGGAAGCCATCCTGGATGGGGTCTCCGAGGCCGTCCTCGCTCTCGATGCCCATCTCAATCTGCGGCTGGCCAATAAAGCGGCCCGCCAATTCTTCGATTTTCCCCAGGCCTCCGACGCTGGCAGGAAAACCAAGCCCTGCCTTCTCGAAATCTCCCGCTCGCCGGCGCTCGAGGAGGTGGCGCGAAAGGCGCTGGAAAGTTCCTCGGCGGCGGAAGTCGATATCGAACTCTATCGCCAGGGAAGTCAGCGAAGTTTTCGAGTGCTCGCCGCGGCATACGGAATGCAGAGCGGCTCCCGGGAACCTGAGGGCGTCGTGCTGGTCCTGAACGACCTCACCGTTCTGCGCCGCCTCGAGACGATTCGCAGGGATTTCGTCGCCAACGTATCCCACGAGCTCAGAACACCCGTGCAACTGGTGAAAGGCTTCGCCGAAACCCTTCTCGGAGGGGCCTTGGAAGATCCCGACAAGGCCAGGCGTTTTTCGGAAATCATCGGTCGAAACGCGGCGAGAATGGAACGGCTCATCGATGACCTGCTCTCTCTGGCCAAGCTTGAACAGCAGGAAAGGGAGAGTCTGGAAACGAAATCCGAAAGTCTCCGGGAACTCGTTCTCGAGGCAATAGCCTCGGTGGAATATGCCGCGATGGGCAAAAACCTTAAACTCGAACTGGACTGCCCCGAGGATATCCGTGTCGAGGTGAACGGCGGCTTGATCGTACAGGCCGTTTTCAATCTTTTGGACAACGCGGTGAAATATTCCCCGGCCGAGAGCCAGGTCCGGATCAGGGCGCGCCGAATCGATTCCAGATTGCGCATCGAGGTTCGGGACCAAGGCCCGGGAATCCCCGCGGCCCAGTTGCCCAGGCTCTTCGAGCGCTTCTACAGGGTGGACAAAGCAAGGAGCCGGGAGCAGGGGGGTACTGGCCTCGGCCTGGCTATTGTCCGCCATATCGCCGAAGTCCACGGCGGCTCCGTTGGAGTGGAGAGCTGGGAAGGAGAGGGCTCCCTGTTTTGGATCGAACTCGACGCGAATGCCGGGGCAAGGCTCGGTTAGCCTGGCGGAGCGGAAGGCGGAGGACAGGCGCTGATGAAATATAAGCCGAAGTCCGCTTAAGGCCTAAATCGAAGTGGTCGTCGTTTCGGGTTTCTGCGTATATTCATCGGTGTAAAGACTTCATTCAGCATTCAGGGAGAGAAGATGGACGATTTGAAACAGAAAGAAGGCCTATTCTATCTGGGTGAGGATGATAAGCCCCTGGCACTGATCAAATTCTCGCGAAAAGAAGGGCCGGTCATCGTGATCGAGCATACGAGGGTTTCCGAGACCCTGAAAGGCCGGGGCATAGGAGGTCGCCTGGTGGAGGCGGTGGTGGGGCTGGCCAAGGAAGAGGGAGCGAAAATTTTACCCCTTTGTTCTTATGCCCGGGCCTATCTCCAAAAAAAGGCTGAGTACGAAGATATTCTCGCTTAGAACTTCCCTGGGACAATAAAAAGACCGCCTTTTTAAGGCGGTCTTTTTATTCGTGGAGGTGAGGAGAATTGAACTCCTGACCTCTTGAATGCCATTCAAGCGCTCTACCAACTGAGCTACACCCCCGAAAGCGAGGGGATACTACCCCGAAGCCCGCGGGAGTGTCAATAAGCAAGGATCATGTACAAGACCGTGCCGCCCAGGATGCTTAAGAGGGGATTGCGTTTCCACAGGTGAAGCCCAACCACGAGAAGCCCGGCCAGGACTTCCGGGAACCCGTGAGGCGCCTTGCTCCACTCCAGCGACGCGTAAGGAGAGAGGGCAAGGACTGTCATGGCCAGGGCGGGCATATAGATTTCCACGAAGGATAGAAACCGAGGGGCCTTTTTCCCCGAAAAGAATAAAAAGGGCAGAGCTCTGCAAAAAAGAATCACCGCCGCCATGGCCAGCGACGCTGTAAAAGCCCGGGATACGCTAAGCATTGCCGTCCCCTTTTATGCGCTTTTTTCTCACGCTGTCGTAAAGGGCCAGGCCTGCGGTAGCTATGAGCAGGCCCAGGGCTATGGCTCCGCTGCCTTTCATAAACCTATAGGCCAGGAAGATGGAAATGCCGGCTATGACGAAGGGAAGGCCTTTTTTCAGCCTCATGGCCTGCTCCAGGGCCAGCACGATAAAGAGAGCATTCAGGGCGAAATCCAGTCCCTGGACCCTGCCGGGTATCAGAGAGCCCGCAAGGGCGCCCAGGGCCGTGCCAGCGACCCAGTACAGCTGGTTCAACGCCGATACCGCCAACAGGAAGCCGCCGTCGGCCCGCTCCTCGGGCTTGGACGAACTTAAAAGCGCGTAGGTCTCGTCGGTCAGGGCAAAGATAAGATAGGGCTTTATCCTGGGATGAGCCCCGAAGCTCCCTATGAGAGAGAGCCCGTAGGCGGCGTGTCGAATATTGGCCACCAGGGTCACGAGAACGATCTCAGGCAGCGAGGCTCCGGCGGCGAATAGGCTGATGCCGATATACTGCGCCGCTCCGGCGAACACGAAGATGCTCATGAAAAGCGCCAGCCAGACTGGATAGCCCTTATTCACCGCCAGAAGGCCGAAGCCGAAGCCTATGGTCAGGTATCCCAGGAGCACGGGAACGCTGGCCTTGAAGGCCTTGGGCAGGGCAGGTGCGGTTGCGCTCTTCGTCATGGGGCAACAATAGGGCCTTCGAGGGCCTTGGGTCAATCTGGCGCCCCCTGGCGGAGCAGGGGCCAGCCTTGTGCAAGACCCTCTTCTTGTCCATACTGCAGGCTATGGGAACAGCATTCAAGGGCATCGCCCTTTGCGCCGTCGGACTGGAGAAAATCACCGCCCAGGAGCTGGTCAAGCTGGGCTTGAAACCGCAGGATCGCAGGCCGGGCAGGATAGGTTTCGCGCTGGAAAGCGACAGATTGGCCACGGACCTTGCCAGGGCGAATATTGGGCTTCGAACCGCCGAACGGGTGCTCCTGGAGCTTGGGCGCTTCCCCGCCCCGGACTTCGACGCGTATTTCGAAGGCATCGCCTCCCTGCCCTGGGAGCTTTGCTGCTACAAGGATTCCAAGATTCACATCGAACGGGTGCGCAGCAAGGATTCCAGGCTGGCTTCCCAGGCCAGCCTCCAGGCCATGGGCCAAAAAGCGGCTTATTCCCGGCTCATGGATAGCTTCGATATGCGCACCATGCCCGAAACGGGAAATTCCGTAGGCGTGAGGATCTATCTGGACAGGGACGAGTGTTCGGTGGGCATCGACACATCCGGGGAGCCTTTGCATAAGCGAGGGTATAGGAAAAGGACCGTTCAAGCTCCCCTCAAGGAGACTATCGCCGCCTCGCTTCTCTTCTTTTCCGGCTGGAACAGGAAATTCGCCCTTCTGGATCCCTTCTGCGGATCCGGCAGCATCGCCATAGAGGCCGCGCTCTACGCCCTGGATTTCGCTCCGGGACTTACCAGACGCTTTGCCTTTGAGTTGATGCCCGCCATGTCCCCCAAGCAGGTCTATGCCGTCCGGGAGGATTTCGAATCGCGGATACGGAACGATGTGGAGGTGGAGATAAGGGCTTCGGATATCGATCCGGGAGCCGTGGAAACCGCGAAGGCCAACGCCGCCGACGCCGGCCTCCGGGATTGGATTGAATTCTCCTGCGAGAAAGCCCAGGATTTGGGCCCCTTTGACGGCAAGGGACATCTTTTAGCCAATCCTCCCTATGGGAAAAGGCTGGGCAGTCAGGAGGAGGCCCTATCGCTTTACGCCGATCTGGCGCCCATGAGGGATAGGTTCAGGGATGGGGGATGGAATATGGGCTTTATCACCGACAGGGAAGATTTCGGGGAAATCTTCGGTCTTAAGCCGACTTCCGTCCATCACCTGTTCAACGGGGCCGAGGAGCAGTGGTTCCACTGGTATCCGGGCAAGGAGGAGAAGAATGCTGCAGTTGAAGAGTGAGCAGTATCCTGTCTGCAGCCTGGACTCCGGCGGATTCAAGCCCGAACCGGCGGTCTTCGTGGTCTTCGGCGCCACCGGCGACCTCTCCCACAGGAAAATTTTCCCGGCGCTCTTCGACCTCTTTTTAGGGGGGATACTTCCCGAGGATCTCCTCATGGTGGGCTTCGCCCGCAAGGATCTGGATCATAAAAAATTCCGGGAGGGTCTGCGGCAGGGTTGCGCCTCCTTCGCCAGGGCCGCTGCCTTCGATGAGGAGCAGTGGAAACGGTTTTCGTCCAGAGTTTACTATCTGCGTTCCGATTTGGAGGATTCCCGGGGTTATGTACGGCTGGCCGATGTCCTGGCCGGGAGGGAGAATGGTTTTTTCAAGGCTATCGATGCCATACCGAAGAACATTCTCTTTTACCTGGCGGTGGGTCCCGAGCACTTCGGCACGATTTCCGACAGGCTCGGCGAGGCGGGCCTAGGTTCCCGCCGCGACCGGGGGGGACAGCGGGCGGCGCCGGGCGTAAAATCGGCGCCCAGGCAGGGATGGCGGCGTCTGGTGGTGGAGAAACCCTATGGTCGGGACGGCGAGAGCGCCAAGGAACTCACCGCCGTGCTCCAGCGCAGCTTCGCCGAGCGGGATATCTACCGTATCGATCACTATCTGGGCAAGGAGACGGTGCAGAACCTCCTGTATCTCCGCTTTGCCAACTCGGTCTTCGAACCTATCTGGAACAGGCACCACATCGAGGCGATCGACATATCGGTGTTCGAAACCGTGGGCATCGGCGACAGGGGAGGTTACTATGATTCCGCCGGCGCCGCCCGGGACATGCTGCAGAATCACCTGATTCAGCTCATGTGTCTGACCACCATGGAACCTCCGGCGAGCCTCGACCCGGAGAATATCCATAACGAAAAGGTAAAGGTGCTGCAATCCATCGCCCCCTACAGCCCCGCCTCCCTCCTGGCCCGGGCGCTGCGCGGCCAATATGTTCGAGGCGTGGACGCCGAGGGCCGAAGCCTGCCCGGTTACAGGGAGGAAACGAGGGTAAAGCCCGATTCCAGCACCGAAACCTATGTGGCCCTTACCCTCGAGCTGGACAACTGGCGTTTCGCCGGCGTGCCCATCCGCCTGAGGACGGGCAAGGCCTTCGCGTCCAAGTTCAGCCAGATCGTCATACATTTTAAAAAACCCCCTGCCGCGCTCTTTACGGCGCAGTGCGGCGAAAGCCTCATCAACAACACCCTGACTATCCAAATCCAGCCGAACGAAGGGGTCTGGCTTCGCTTCAACGCTAAGATACCGGGCATGTCCGCCATAAAGGCGAACGAGCTGCGTTTTTCCTTCAAGGAAGTGAGCGAATACCTTCCCGAAGCTTATGAACGGCTCATCGCCGACGCCCTGGCTGGCGACTCGACCCTCTTCATCCGCGCCGACGAGTCCCAGCAGGCCTGGCGGATTGTGGATACGCTGGAGGCGGCCTGGGCCAAGGCCGATCCCGGAGCTCCCCCCGCCAAAGGCGGACTTCTTTTCTATCCCGCCGGCTCCCCCATCCCGGAGATCGGTTCATGAGTTTAACGTTGTTCCGTTTTACCGACGAGGCCAGTTGGATAGAAGCCGGCCTGGATATTTTTCGCGGGCTTTTTAAACAGGCGCCGGACCGGAAAAACGGTGAGCGGCGGGGCGGCGCCCTTCATATAGCCCTGTCGGGAGGATCCACGCCCATTGCCTTGTACAAAGCCATGGCCGCAGATTCCGCCTGCTCAGAGCTTTCAAACGGCCTGGACCTCCACTTCTGGGTGGGCGATGAACGGGAAGTGCCCGCCGAGAGTTCGGAACGCAACGGCAAAATGATCCAGGACATGCTCGGAGGCGGCTGTCGCTGGGAAAAACGGCCTATACTACATCTCTGGCCCGAGGGGGACAGGGAGAAAGCCTGCGTCCTTTATGCCGAAGAGCTGCGCCGCGCCATGGGCGATAGGCCGGTTTTCGAGCTGGTGTTGCTGGGGATGGGACAGGATGGCCACACAGCCGGGCTTTTCACTATCGACGACATCGAAAGGGGGAGGGAGGGCGAACACTGCTTAAGCACCGACGCTCCTTCGGAACCCAGGAACCGCATGACCATGAGTGCTCAGCTTCTCAGGAATGGACGGACCCATCTGGTTCTTCTAAAAGGCGGGGGAAAAAACGCGATGCTCGAAGCGCTTCTTGCCGGTTCGGTTCGGCTGCCCATACGCGAAGTATTGAACGGCGACAGCAGGATATTCCAGTTATGCTAGGGCGATCTTCCGTATTCCGGAGAGGTTCTTGGAAGCAGGGGGTTTCGATATTGGGTTTTCTCATCGCCCTTGTCTCCGCCGCTCCACTCCGCGCCCAGGAGACTCTTTCCCGGCAGACCCTGAGATTTTCCGATCGGCAATGGACAGTTAGGCAGACGGCGAAGCCCGAAGGTCCGGGCGGTAATGTTTTCGGGGGAAAGGATCTCGGGGTCCTGCTCAACCAGGACGGCTCCTTGACCTTGAGGGTCTTTCAAAAAGATGGGATCTGGCATGCGGGAGAGGTCACTCTGCAACAGCGGACCGGCTACGGCGAGTATATCTTCAGGCTGCGGACAGCACCGGGGGAATTGGATCCGAATCTCGTCCTCGGGCTTTTTACGTATTCGGGTGCCTCCGCCTATCATCATCGTGAAATCGATATCGAATTCTCGGCCTGGGGAAGTCCAAACCTCCCGGTGCTGGGCCAGTATGTCATTCAACCGTACCAGGACCCGGGGCATTTGTTCAGCTTCGACCTGTCCCGGATAAAGGGACCCGCCAGTTATTCTTTTGTCTGGATCGAGGGCAGGGTGGACTTTTCCTCCTGGCTGGGCTACGGGCCGCGGCCTAAAGGGGGCTCCCCGGATATCATTGCCGCCTGGAGCTTCGCCGACGCCCCGGCGGTGCCCCGGCCCAGCCCGAATGTCCACATGAACCTCTACCTGGCCAATGGCGATCGGCCCCCTTTAGGCCGCGGCGCTCTCTCGGTCACCATCGATTCCTTTCAGTTCACGCCCGCTAAATAATAAGCGGTCCCATTTATGTGAAAAGCCGCCCGCGGGTACATACCCCGGGCGGCTTGCCGGCATTTCGGAATTCGTGCAGGTCTTTCACCCGCTGTTTTTATCAGTTCTCGGCTATCAGCAGAGACTTGGTATCAAGCTTGAGATTGAGGTCCCGCGGATTGAGGGTTTCGTGATCCTTGACCACCTTGAAGTGGATATAATCCCTGGCCGGTTCCATGACGATGAGCACCGAGATCAGGGGCAAAAGTTCCCGCAGCAATATGGGTACGTTGTTTTTGTCACAGAGGGGTTCTTCGCCCGAAAGGGTGCAGGAGTACCATGCTTCCAGCCCCATCTCGGCCAAAAACGCCCTGACCTTCTGAAAACGCTCCACGGTGCCCCGGGAGAAGTCGAAGCCGTCCACGATTACCGTCTTGGCGTCGAAACCGCCTTCCACGATCATGGCCTTCAGGGAACGGGTTATCTGTTCGACGCTCACCCCCTCCTGGGTGAAGTTCATGATCACCCTGTTGCGGACCAACTGGTCCCTGAGCTCCCCCAGATCTTCCAGTTTCCTGCGCCGGGCTATTTCGTCGAAGATGTTTTCGTACCAGGAAATGATATAGCTCGTATGGGCGTTGAAGGAAACATGGATCACCTTTTCGCCTTGGATCAGCCTGTCCAGGGCCATCTGCACCAGCACCGAAGTCTTGCCGATGCCCTTGCGCGAGGCTATGACACCGAAATTGCCTTTCCCCAAACCGCCTTTTATGGATTTTTCCAGCGCGCGCACCGGACTCTTGGATATGAATTCGTCTTTCAGCATGGGCCCTCCTCCCTAAGTATACCCGCATAATCGCGGACGGGCAAAGTATTTATCAAAATTCAACGGACTTTTGAAATTGGCTCATCTTCAGCGCTGCGCTTCCTTCCTGCGCTTTTCCAGATACTCTTTCTTGAGCTGGTCCGAGATCGAGGTCGGCACTTTGCCGTATTTCTCGAACTCCATGGTGAACTCCGCCTTGCCCTGGGTCAGCGAGCGTATGACCGTGGAATAGCCGAACATCTCGGCCAGGGGAACCTCGGCCTCTACCCGGCAGAAGGTGCCGTCCTCGGTGCTGGAGGTGATGATACCGCGGCGCTGATTCAGCGAAGCGAAGATGTTCCCTTGAAATTCGTTGGGACCTTCCACCGAAACCTTCATGATTGGTTCGAGGATGGCAGGCTTGGCCTTGTCGTAGGCCTCCCTGAAAGCGCCGATGGCGGCCAGTTGGAAGGCGATATCCGAGGAGTCCACGGGGTGGCTCTGCCCGTCGTTGACCACGCAGCGCACGTTCACGATGGGGAAGCCGATCAGGCTACCCTTTTGCAAGGCAGCCTTGAAGCCCTTGTCGCAGGAGGGAATATACTCGATAGGTATGGCGCCGCCCTTGACCATATCGACGAACTCGTAGTTTTCGGTCTCCAGGGGTTCCATATAGCCCGCCACGCGGCCGTACTGACCCGAACCGCCGGTTTGCTTCTTGTGGGTATAGTTGAACTCGGCCCGCTGGGTGATGGCTTCCCTATAGGCGACCTGGGGCCTGCCCACCTCGACCTCGCACTTGTACTCTCGGCGCATTCGCTCGATGTACACTTCAAGGTGGAGTTCGCCCATGCCTTTGATGATCGTCTGGTTGGACTCGGGGTCCACGTAGGTCTGGAAGGTGGGATCTTCCTTGGTAAAGCGGTTTAGAGCCTTGCCCATCTGGTCCGAGGATTTTTTGTCCTTGGGCTCGATGGCCAGGGAGATGACCGGCTCGGGAATGAACATGCTCGTCATGGCGTAGTTGAGGTCCGGATGGCAAAAGGTGTCGCCGGAGGCGCATTCGATGCCGAAGAGGGCTACGATATCCCCGCAGTATCCTTCGGAGATGTCTTCCATGGAGTCGGAATGCATGCGTACCAGCCGGCCCACTTTAAAACGCTTGCGCGAGCGGGTATTCAAAAGCTCGTCGCCTTTTCTCAATTCGCCCTGGTACACGCGCACATAGGTGAGCTGGCCGTACTGCCCGTCCTCCAGTTTGAAGCCCAGGGCTACGGGCTTGGCGGCGGGATCGGGAAGGAGTTCCACCTGTTTTTCCTCGTCGTCCAGGTTGAGGGCGAAATTGCGCACTTCCGTGGGGTCGGGGAGGTACGAAGTGACCCCATCCAGGAGCAGTTGTACTCCCTTGTTCTTATAGGCCGAGCCCACGAAGACGGGCACCAGTTTTTCGGCGATACAGCCCTTGCGGATGGCGGTCACCAACATCTCGTTGGTATATTCTCCTTCGAGATACGCTTCGGCCAGGTCGTCGGAGAACATGGCGGCGGCCTCGACCAGCTCCTCCCGGTAGCGTTCGGCATCGGCCTGGAGATGGGCCGGAATTTCGGCGTAACGTAGGTCTTCTCCCGAGGGACCGTCGAAATATACGGCCCGCATCGTGACGAGGTCGACCACGCCCTCGAGCTTGTCTTCGAGTCCTATGGGAAGGGCGACAAAAGCCGGGTTCAGCCCAAGTTTTTCCTGAAGCTGAGCCTTAACCTTGAAGGGGTTGGCTCCTGTTCTGTCGCATTTGTTAATGAACGCCAACCGGGGGACATGGTAGCGCTTGAGCTGCCTGTCCACGGTGATGGATTGCGACTGGACTCCCGCCACCGCGCAGAGCACGAGAATCGCTCCGTCCAGCACCCTCAGGGAACGCTCCACTTCGATGGTGAAATCCACGTGTCCCGGGGTGTCTATGAGATTGATCGGGTGGCCCTTCCAGTTCACGTTCGTGGCCGCTGACTGTATGGTGATCCCCCGCTCCCGCTCCAGGTCCATGGAGTCCATGGTCGCTCCGGCGCCATCTTTGCCCTTGACCTCGTGAATCGCGTGAATCTTCCTGCAGTAGAAGAGAATGCGTTCGGAAAGGGTAGTCTTGCCCGAATCGATGTGGGCGGAAATGCCGATGTTTCGCATCGTGTGAATATCTATGGACATAGTTTCAAGTCACCTCGTTCCAATAGTATAGTCGGCGCCGAAGGCGTCCCCTGGTTTCTCAAGGCTTCGCGACGGTAGCGCTGGTAATTTCATTGGGAAAATTGTTGAAAAAAATGCGGTTTAATCCCGTTCGTTAGAAAATTAGCCACCGGCGAGAGTATAATGGGGGAGAGGCTTTTTTTCAATCCCCGAAAATCCAAGGCCCGGCGACAGCTCTCGATGAGCCGCTCGTCCGGGCTTTCGGATTTTCAAGGCGATGCCGGCATCCTGAAGCGGCGCCGGCGGCAAAACAGACCGCGCAACCAGTGCCGACTCAAATATATTCTATCTCCCATTCCACCTTGGCGGCTTCCTTGAGCATGGCGTTAACCCCGCAGTACTTGTCCTGGGAAAGCTGGCAAGCCTTCTGGACATTGTCCGGATTGAGATTATCGCTTTTCTTGAACTGGTAAGTCAGTTTGATTTGGGTATATTTTTTCGGATGGTCCTGGCTGCTTTCGGCGTCCACCTTAAGTTGGAACCAACTCAGGGGTTCCCGCATCTTCTTGAGTATGGAAGCGACGTCCATTCCCGAACAGCCGGTGAGGGCGGCGAGCAGCAGGGGCTTGGGTCTGGGGCCGGAATCCTGGCCTCCGTTATCCTTGGCCGCGTCCATGAGAACCTTATGACCCTCAAGATCGGCCTCGAAGGCCATGTCGCCTTTCCATGTCGTCGTCATGCTGTAACTCATTTCCAACCTCCTGTTTCGTCGGCCTCCGGGCCGAGCACAGGATAGAACATACCAAAATACCGTTCAGCTGCCAATGAGGCAGGGCCGATTGGAGGCCGCGCATGTCGGAAGATTTTTAGCCGGCTATGATGGAAAAACTCAAGCTGTCCGAATAGTCGCCTTCTTCGGCGTCAAGGGCTCCAAAGCTCAGCGCCACCGGAAAATCGGGACCGCTCTTGCCCGCCTTGCCTCCCAGGGCGAATCGGAAACTTCCTTGCTGGGCCGCGCTGAGTCTATCGCCGAACATTAGCTGATAGGGAATTGTGGCGGCGGCGGCCGAGCTGCTGTGACGCAGGTAGCCTCCGTTGGAGGAGTGGACAATCACTGAATAGGAACCTGGAATATTGGAAAAAAGCGAAGCGTTGCCGATGATTATCGTCGCGCCCGCGCTTATGTCGAAGTCGGATCGGCCCGAACCGCCGCCTGAAAGATTCCGGGCGCTCGGGTTAGGAGAATCTTCCTTTCCCCGGATTCGTCCGTTGATCTGTAGGTTGCCGTCCCGGGAGAAATCGAGGTTCAGGCGGAGGGTCGGCGGCACATAGGCTACGATCTGGATGCTAACGGATTGGCTGTTGTTCTTGTCCTGGGTCTGCGCAGAGCCGACTGCCGCCAGGAAGAGCAAAGAGAACAGAAGGGACATTCCCCAAAATCGCTTATTCTTCATCAGCATGGTCCGTCGTAGTTTTATTCTACCCGGACGCGGCTTGGCGATTTTAAATCAACCTAAGAAGTTGAGATGTTTTTATAGGGAAAACTAAAGAAAATGGATCGAAGAATGTTGAAATTGTCCAATTTCTCCATACTTCGATCCCAAAAACTACCCTTTCTTTGAAATGCCGAAATTGTCCAAAATCTCCAGCCCGGATCCTTTCTTGACAAAAAACTGTCATTTTTTGATAGCGGTAAGCTCCATTTCAAAAACCAGATATGCATCGGCCGGTATGACGCCGCTTATCCCCGAGGAGCCGTAGGCCAGTTCGGGGGGAATGATTGCGATGCGCTTTTCCGCTTTGCGCATCGATGAAACCACCTTGTCCCAGCCGTCGATGATTTCGCCGGTACCGATGGTGAAGCTGAGGGGCCCCCCCGACAAGGCCGACTGATCGAATACGGTGCCGTCCAGGAGCATCCCCTTGTATATGACCGATACCGTGTCGCCCTTGGCTGGCGTATCGCCGAAGCCTTTGCGGAGCACCTTTTGGAATATGCCGTACTCGTCTTCGACAGCATCGGGCCAGGAGGCCTGTATGGCGGCCCTGTCCGACTGGCGCTTGGCCTGGGCCGCGGCGCGCAGGGCCGCGTATGCCGCGCTCAAGCGTTCGTCCCATGCTTTTTGGGAAGCGTCGAAGTTTTTGGCCGCGCTGCCCACCCTTTCGATTTTGAGGCTTTTGATCCGATCGCCGGCGACGATCGCCGAAGCTACTTCCTGTCCTTCCACCACCTTGCCGAATACCGAGTGCCTGCCGTCCAGCCAGGCCGCCGCTCCCAGCGTGATGAAAAACTGACTTCCATTCGTGTTGGAGCCGGCGTTGGCCATGGAGAGAATACCCGCTCCGTCATGCTTGAGGTCGGGGGAGAATTCGTCGGGGAACCGATACCCCGGACCTCCGGTGCCGTCGCCCTTGGGGTCCCCGCCCTGGATCACGAAGCCGGGTTCGACCCGATGAAAGACGGTTCCGTTATAGAAAGGCTTGCCATTGGCGGCGTCCAGCCTGCCCTCCGCCAGGCCCACAAAGTTGCCCACGGTCATGGGCGCCTTTTCGAATTCCAGCGAGGCGACAATCTTGCCCCTGTCGGTTTCGAAGATCGCGTACATGCCCTCGGGACGTTCCGAACTCTGGCAGGACACCATGCCGGCGACGATAAAAAACAGGGCAAAACCCATGGCAACTTTGGAATAAGCTCTCACGCGCGCCTCCGAAGGAAAACTGGGCCTACCATAGCAGAAAAGCAT
The DNA here is from genome assembly GCA_001603165.1 of Spirochaetales bacterium Spiro_12. Lineage (GTDB taxonomy): Bacteria > Spirochaetota > Spirochaetia > Treponematales > Rectinemataceae > UBA2256. Next base: position 25,941 of record LVBN01000048.1, on the reverse strand, counting down.
GTATCTGAAAAGCCCGAGAGCGCCTTTCGGCTTGACTATCGGGCTGTGAACGGCCATCATGGCCCCATGGCCGAATCAGGATACCTAAGACCCAGCTGGGACGAATACTTCATGGAAGTGTGCAACGCGATCGCGAAGCGAGCCACCTGCGATCGCGGCAGGTCTGGATGCGTCATAGCCAAGGATAACCAGATACTCGCCACAGGGTACGTCGGCGCCCCCAGCGGCCTGCCCCACTGCGACCAAGTGGGGCATCAGCTGAAGAAAATGCTCCATGAGGATGGCTCCGTGACGCAGCATTGCGTCCGGACCGTCCACGCCGAACAGAACGCGATCTGCCAGGCGGCCAAACGGGGCGTCGGTATCCAGGGCGCGACCCTCTACTGCCGGATGACTCCCTGCAGGACCTGCGCGATGATGATCATCAACTGCGGCATCGTCCGGGTAGTCTGCGAGCGTCGCTACCACGACGGCGCCGAAAGCGAAGCTATGTTCGCGGCGGCCGGTGTCAGGCTCGAATATGTGTTCGACGAGGTGCAGCGCTATTCCGACCAGTGAGGGAACCTCCTGGCAGTGGCAAGGTCCGCCGTCGCAAAAACGCTCCCACCCCGAGAATCCTCGCCCATCCTGCGAGCCTTCGCGCATCCCCGCTTCTGGAACTTCACCGCATTGCCCAAGAAGGCTTTTCTTCTGTACATTGTGAATAATGAGTCTTTCCATAGCCTACGTCGGCGAGATCACTGGTAAGGCCGGCGTCTTCGCCCTTAAAAGCGGTCTTCCGGAACTGCGGAACCGATATAAACCGGACTTCATCCTCGCCTGCGCCGACTCCGCCACCGGCGTTGCCGGTTTGGGCGTCCAGCACGCGGTTTACCTGCGCAAGCTTGGTGTGGATTGCCTCACGGTCGGGGACTGCGCCTACTACAAGCCCGACATGACGGAGTTCTATCCCAGGGCGGGCTGGGTCGTGAGGCCGGCGAACTATCCCTACGACAATCCGGGGCGGGGGTGGAAGTATTTTAAAACCGGGCAAGGGAGCCTCGTGGTGCTCTCGCTCCTCGGTCAGGCGGGTTTTGCCAGAGTTCATGCTGAAAATCCGTTCCTGACCGCCGACCACCTGCTCGCTAAGTTGAGCAACGAGTGCCGGACCATACTGGTGGATTTCCACGCCGCCACCACGGCGGAAAAACTCACCATGGCCGCCTATCTGGACGGCCGTGTTTCGGCGGTCCTGGGAAGCCATGCCAAGGCCCTTACCGCCGACGCCCGGCTGAGCCCCCGGGGAACCGCCGCCATTACCGACTGCGGTCGCACCGGCAGCATCCAGTCCGTGGGGGGAATGAACCCCGAGGCGAAGGTAAGGGAGTATATGACGGCCCTTAGGGCCTGGGCGGGGGACGGGAATTTGGGCTTGGAGATTCAAGGCTGCGTTCTGCGCATCGCCGATTCCGGCCGAGCCGAGGCTATCGAAAGCTTCCGCATCCCCTGCAAGGAGAATATCGATGAGAGAAACGGGAACGATCAAGGCAGTTGAGGGAAGGATCGTCCGCGTCGCCATAGCCATGCACGAAGGGTGCGAATCCTGTATAAACGGAGCCTGCAAGGCCGGCCGCTCCGACCTGAAGGTTCTGAATTCCAAGGGTATACCGCTTACCGAAGGCGATAGCGTTGAGATAGAAGTGTCCGGGAGCGAGCAGGCTAAGGGCGCTTTCTGGGTGCTCGGCCTCCCGTTGGCCGCCCTTTTCGTCGGCTATGGATTGGGAAGACTTCTCTTCCCCCATACGACCGAGGGGCCGGCGGTGGCGGCGGCGGGCATCCTGTTCGTCCTAAGCCTGGCTGTCGGAGTCATGGTGCAGAAAGCCCGGGCGCAGGATTCGCTTCCCGTGGTGATCCGGCGCTGCGATTAAGGTTCATCGGGATCTGAAGCGCCGTCTTACCACCAATTGTTCGGGCGGAGCCTCGGCTATTTCGGCCAGGCGTTCGATCCGCTTATAGAGCAGCTCCTGGGCATAAGCCTTCTTCTCGCCCTCCTCGGGCAGCACAGGTTCCCAGCTCCCATCGGGTTTCATCCTGTAGGAGTGTTCGTTGTCCTTGAAGTAGACGGAAAAGATTTCTCTGCAGCTCTTCGCCAAGGACTCGTCCAGAACCGGGAACATCAATTCCACCCGGCGCTCCAGGTTTCTGGGCAGGCAATCGGCGCTGGAGAGATAAACCTCGTCCTGGCCCCCGTTGCGGAAGTGGAGCATGCGGCTATGCTCCAGGTAACGACCGACGACGCTCCTGACCTCGATCGAATCGGAAAGGCCGGGGATACCCGGCAGCAGGGTGCAGGCGCCCCGCACGTTAAGGCGCACTCTGACCCGAGCCTTGGACGCTTTGTACAATGCCTGGATTACCTCCCGGTCGGCCAGGGCGTTGAGCTTCATCTCGATCAGTCCCGGCGATTCCGCGCTGCTTTTCTGAATTTCCCTTTCGATCAAGGCGAGGAGCCTGCTTTTGAGATCGAAAGGCCCCACGGCCAAGTGTTTCAGACTTTGGATCGTGGAATAACCGGTGAGCATGTTGAAAAAAGCCGAAGCCTCCCTGCACAGCTCTTCGTTGGCGGTGAACAGGGAAAGGTCGGAATATATCCTGGCGGTTTTGTCGTTGTAATTACCGGTGGAGAGATGCAGGTACTTGCGTATGGAGCCGTCCCTGGCCCTGCGCAGCACGAGCGCGGCCTTGGCGTGGACCTTCAGCCGCGCCACTCCGTAGGTAACGATCGCGCCGGCCTGTTCCAGGGTCGAAGCCCAGCTTATGTTCCTCTCCTCGTCGAACCGGGCCTTCAGTTCCACCACCACGGCGACCTGTTTTCTGTTCCGCGCCGCGCGGATCAGGGCCTTGACCACAGGGGAATCGCCGGAGGTCCGATAGAGGGTCATTTTGATCGCCAACACCGAAGGATCGTCCGCCGCCTCGTCCAAAAAGCGCTGTATTGCGCCGAAAGACTCGTAGGGCAGGAAGAGCAGCCTGTCCCTGGTTTCGATCTCTTCCCAGACGCTCAGGCCTTCGGAGTTCGGCAGGGCGATGGGTTTCCATGGTTTATCCCTGAGCCGAGAGGTCTTTCCCGCGCCGCCCTTCAGTTCCAGGCTCACGAGTTCGTAAAAACCCGCCAAATCTATCGGTCCCTCCAGGGAGTAGCAGTCCACCTCGCCGAGGGCCAGCCGTTTTCGCAGCAGGGCTTCCAGCTGCTTCGACGAGCCGAAATAGCTCAAGCGCACGGGGGTTGAGTTCTGTCTTCCCGCCAGGACCTCTTCCATGGCGCTTAAAAAATCATCCTGCCTGCTTTCGTCCACCCCGGTGTCGGCGTCCCTGGTCACCTTGAACACCAGGGAACCCTCCACCGAAAAGCCGGGGAACAATTTGGAAGCGAAGCTGACGATGAGGTCTTCCAGGAGGGCGAAGCGGAATTTTCCGGACTCCCCGCTCTCCTCGTCGGGCAGAAGGATGAAGCGCCTGGAATTTTTGGGCGCCTGGGCCAGCGCGTGGTGCCGCTTGCCATCCCGGTCGCTCAGTTCGAAGGCGCAGTGTATCTGCAGGTTGCCGATGGTCGGTAATTCTTCCTCCTCGTCGAAGCGTAAGGGGGTGATGAGGGGGAACACCTGTTCGATAAAGTACGCCTCGAGAAAGGATTTGACCATTGGCGTCCAGGACGCGGGAGCCAAAAGCTCCAGACCTTCCTGGGCCAGTCCGGGCAGAACCTCCCGGGTGAGGCAGGAATACTGGAGGGCGACGATTTCATGAACCCTGGACGAAACCTGGGTCAGAAGCCTGCTCGCGCTCCGGGACCCCTGAAAAATGGTTCCTTGTTCCGCCGAACCATCTTCGGTTTGGCGGATCTCGTTTTTCAGGCCCGCCACCCGCACCATGAAAAACTCGTCGAAATTGGAGGATACGATGCTCAAGAATTTCAATCGCTCCAACAGGGGCAGGAAGGTTTTCGTGGCCTCGTGCAGAATTCTCGCGTTGAACTCTATCCAGGCCAGTTCCCGGTTGATCATCGGAAGGCTGCTCATGACGTCCTCATACGATTATCGGCGACAAACCGAAAACGTCTTCGAAAAGATCGCCCTTGTCGGCCAGCGACAGACGCTCCAGGGAAAAATCCAGGTTGCGCGCCGACCGTATTATCAGGCGATCCCCGTTTTTTTCGAATCGCGCATCGTACATTCTTCCCGTATGATTTCTGTCCAAGGCGTCGGCGACCCTCAGTATGGCGGACAACTTCATCACCGTTATCCTGTCTTCGCGGGGCAAGGAGATGTAATTCACGTGGGCGGGGGAGGGGGGCGTCCTCCTATGATAGCGCACAACGTTTGATATGATGTTGATGTCGCTCCTGTTGAGCCCGAATATCTCCGAGTTGGAGACGATATATTCGCCGTGGCGGTGATGGCCGGACGATCTGATATATGTGCCTATGTCGTGGAGAAAGGCCGCCGTCTCCAGCAAAAGCCTTTCATGCCTCTTCATGCCATGCTCTTCGGCGGTCGAATCGAAGAGCCTTACGCTCAGTGAAGCGACGTTGTGCGCGTGCGCTTCGTCGTAATGGAATCGTTTTCCCAGCGCCTGGGCCGAGGCGACTATCTGACGCCGCAATTCCTCCTCGACCGCTGGGTCGAGCCCTTTCGACTCGGCGAGCAAAAGACCTTCCCGTATGGAAACCTTGGGTATTATCAGTTCTTCGGCGCCTGTTCTGGCCAGGAAAAGAGACTCGATCATGAGACCGGGGCCAAGCCCCTCGGCTTCCGCCCAGGGGAGATGGTAGGTGGCGATAAGATCCTCCACGGACATCGCCGCCGCCGAAGAGGCGAAGGCCATGAATCCGGCCCGATCCAGCAGCGAGTAGCCTTCGTAATTCTTGCCGGATACGTAATACGCCGCCAGCCGCGCGTCGGAACCTACGACGATGAAGGATTTGATGGTTTCCAGAGGTATATCTTCTGTCATGAGGTCGCAGGCGTTCTTGATGTTGCTTTCCAGATACTCCTGCAGATACTGTTTCGAGGCTCCGGCTTCCCGCATCTGCTCTTCCAGCCTGAGGGTCCCGATATGAAGGCTGTGGCTCGAAACCATCTTGCCTCGACGAAGCAACATGATCTCCGTCGTTCCTCCCCCCACCTCCAGGACCATGGCGTTGTTGCGGGAGAGAAGTTTCCGCTCGTCCTGCAGCGCTTGTTGGACTGCCAGATACATCAGATGGTTTTCTTCGATATCTTCCACAACCCGTATCTTAAAGCCGGTCTGCAGCTGCACCCTGTCCAGAAAGGTATCCCGGTTGGCCGCTTCCCTCAGCGCGCTGGTGGCGATTACCTTGGTCCGGTCCGGCTCTATGCCGTAGCCGTTCAATAGCTCCCTGAAAGACAGAAGCACAGCCACGCTTTCCCGTATGGCATCCCTTCCGATGCTTCCGGTGGTAAAGACGTCCCTGCCTATTCGGCTGGGCTTGCCCGCCCTGTCGAGCACGTTGACCGAGCCTGTCTCGTCGATGGAAGCTATTAAAAGCCGAATCCCCGTCGAACCTATCTCGATCGCGGCGACAGGTTCGGGGCTGTTATTCTGTCGGCTGGCCTTCATGATTTTTCCCGCTCCCTCCTGGGGTTCAAACGCCAATAATACCATATCCGCAGGCATTTGCCAGGGTTCGGATCGCGGCCGGGAACCGCGCCTTTACCCTGGCCGCCAAGTAGGTGTACAATCCGCCCGGATGGACAACAAGAAATATCCCGCCTTTAAAGGCCTGAATAAGTTTTTTTTCGTATCCTGCCTGCTGGTTTTCAGCGTGGGGCTATTCTCCTCCTGCGGATCAAGAATCGGCTGGGGACTCGTCCTCTGGTCGGTAAAGGGCAGCGAGCTCAAGTCTGGCCTTGTCGTACCCGTATATCTCAAGTCCAATATCACCAAACAGTACGTCGTAGGATTGGAGGATAAGAACGAGCGGTTCGAGGTTCCTCTTTGGCAGATCGATTACCAGAAAAGCAAGAAAGCGGCCCGGGAGAAAGCCAAAGCCATGGGAGAACTCGCTTCGATCTATTTTATCGCCGAACGGGATGGCTTGCCGGTGCGGGAATCGCCTTCGAACAATGCCAATGCCCGCCGGGTGTATAGAATGAGGGAAGGAGAGATGGTTAAAGCGCTGGCCCGGGTCGAAGGAGAGGCTGTATACACCGGAGGCGAGAAACTTCCGGGGGACTGGTACCTGGTGTTAGCCAAGGACGGTACCAGGGGCTATGTGTTCAGCTATGCTCTTTCACTTTTCGACGAATCCCAGAGCCAAATTCCGGAGCAGGAAGAAGAGCCCGCGCTCGATGCCAAGTCCGTGAATCTCGTTTTCGCCAAAACCTGGAGGCCGGCATGGTACGGCTCCATGCTGGGTAATAACGAGGTCGATCTCGATTACTTTTCCCTTCGTTTCGGTCTTTTCGGCGATGCCCTGAACCGCCAGCTTCGCGTGGAGCTACCCGCTTCATCGAATGTGTTTCGGTACAGCGCCGTAGAGCAGAAAGACGACTGGCTCGTATTCGCGGGAAGCCGCCTGCGCATCAAGCCCGAGGGAACCACAAGCCTCCTGGTATCCTGGGGAACGAGCGTGCCCACCGAGGAGCCCGACGATGCCGCCGGCTGGGCGGGTACCGATACGTACCTGCGTTTTACCTACGTGGACAGCGAGACGATCAGAGATGCCATACGAAGGGAGGAGGCCAGACGCGGCACCGCGCTCAGGGAATTCTTCTCCGCGGCGGAAAAAGCGGGCGCCAGGCCCGATGCCGCGGGCGTGCTGCGTTTTTCCTCGCCCTTCGCAGGAACCATGGAGTTCTGGCCCAGCGGGTCTTATTCGTGGAAGGACAGCCTCTTTCTTCCCGCGGGATTCACCCCGCCTTCCAATGATGCCGAATCGCCGCAGAAGGGAAGCGTCGTCTTTGGTCTGCGGCTTTCCGAGAATCTGGCCTCCCAGTGGCAGGGAGGTTTTTCCCTCTATCCCGACGATACGGGGCGCAGAACCGATTATGCCTATGCTCTTAAGGGCGGCGGTCTTCAACTGGTACCCTTGGAGTTGTCCCGGCCGGGAAGTCCCTCGGACACGACCAAGGCTAAGCTCGGGACCACGAGCCTGGCCATCAGGCCGGCCCAATAAAGGAAAAGCCTTAAATGGCCTTCGTGCAGCTCAGTAATATCAGCCTGTCCTTTGGAGACAGGGACCTCATAAAATCCGCGACCCTCAATCTCATGGAAGGCTCCCGGGCGGCCCTTGCCGGACCCAACGGAGCCGGCAAGACGACCCTCATGAAAATCGCCGTGGGGCAGCTGGCTCCGGATTCGGGCGAACTCGCCGTAACCAAGGGGGCAAGGATATCCTATCTTCCCCAGACCCAGGTGATCCTCGGCCGCGGCTCGGTGCTCGAAGAAGCCGAAGCGGCTTTTTCCCACTTTGCCGACATGCTCCTCAGGCAGGAGGAGCTGGGTCGCAGACTGCAGGATTCAGGACTCGAAGAACGGCAGACGAATAGGCTCCTGGAGGAGTTCGACGATATCGGCAGGGCGGTGGAGTCCGGAGGGTACTTTAGAAGACAGGAGCGGATCTCCGAAGTCCTCCGGGGACTTGGATTCAGGACCGACGACTTCGGGCGCCGGGCGCAGGACCTCTCCGGCGGTTGGCAGATGCGTCTGGCCCTGGCCAAGATTCTCCTGGAAGACCCCGACATAATGCTCCTTGACGAACCCACCAACTACCTGGACCTGGAAGCCCGCGGATGGCTGGAAGCCTACCTCGCCGACTACAGGGGAGGGGTCCTGCTGGTCTCCCACGACCGTTTTTTCCTGGACGTCACCGTCAGAGAAGTCTACGAGCTTTTCAACGGCAAGCTTTCCCGCTATCCCGGCAGCTATAGCTCCTACGAGGAACGGCGCGCCAGGGAGCTGGAGGCCATCTTCGCCGCCTGGGAACGACAGCAGGAGGAAATCCAGCGGATCGAGGATTTCATTCGCCGCTTCCGCTATAAGGAGTCCAAGGCTCCCCAGGTGCAAAGCCGCATCAAGATGCTGGAAAAAATCATCCCCATCGAAATACCGGAGGGGATGAAACACATACACTTCAAATTTCCGCCGGCGCCCCGTTCGGGCAAGATCGCCCTGCGCATCGAGAACTTGGGCAAGTCCTACGGCTCCCTCAAGGTAATCGAAGACCTTTCGTTGGAGGTCGAGCGGGGCAGGAAAATCGCCTTCGTCGGTCCGAACGGGGCGGGAAAATCCACCCTCATGCGTATTATCGCCGGCGTCGACAGGGATTACACCGGTTCCATCATCCCCGGGGCTGGCGTGGAAATCGCCTACTTCGCCCAGGACTCGGCGGAGAAAATGTCTTCGTCCCTCAATGTGGAGCAGGAAGTGGAAACCGTCTGCCCCAACGAACTCGCGCCCAAGCTCCGGAACCTTCTGGGAGCCTTTCTGTTCAGGGGCGACGACGTGGGGAAGTCCGTGTCGGTGCTTTCCGGCGGCGAGCGTTCCAGGCTTGCGCTCTTGAAAATGCTCCTCCATCCCGCCAATCTCCTGGTGCTGGACGAACCGACAAATCACCTGGACCTCACCTCCAAGGATGTGCTGCTCGAAGCTCTGAAAACCTTCGAGGGCACGGTGCTCTTCGTCTCTCACGACAGGGGTTTTATCGACGAGCTTGCGGATTTGGTCCTCGAACTGGAGGTCGGCACTACCCCCAGGCTGTATTACGGCGGCTACTCCTATTACCTGGAGAAAAAAGCCAGCCTTTTGGAGGAAGCCCGGATCGGTTCTTCTTCGATCCCGCCCCGCGCGGCTTCCCGTGGTGAAGCGACCATACAGGCGGGCGAGGATCCCGCTTTTCGATCCGAAGATGGGAGCAAGGCCGGGACCGCCCTCTCCTGGGAGGAGGAAAAGGCTCAAAAAGCCCGCACCCGAAAGCTTAAAAAACGGGAAGAAGAGATCCTGCGCAGGCTGGAAAATCTCGCCGAAGGCAAGAAGGCGCTGGAGCGGGAAATGGCCAGGCCCGAGGTCTATTCGGACGGCCCCAGGGTGAAGAAAATTTTAGCCGCCTTGGCGGAGATAGAGGAAGAAACCGAATCGCTTAACGAGGAATGGGTGGAGACAGCCGAGGCTCTGTCTGTAAAGTAGGAGGCTCCTGCTGTTCTTACTACGGGGCCGGACTCGTCGCGGTGGTACCGGGGCTGGGGAGCTTCGCCATCACCTTTTCGGCCAGTATCTTCCAGGTTTGCGGGAGCGAGGCTCCTTCGGGCTTTTTATAGAGGGCGAGCACTTCTTGAAGACCGGCCCTGGCCGCTTCGTAATGTCCCTGCTTGTATTCGATAAAGGCCAGTTCGTACATCGCCGTGACCTGCAGGTTCAAATCGTCGGGAAAGCGTTCCTGGAGGGTTCTGTAATAGTACTGGGCTCCCTTCCAATCGTAGGCGTCCGACCTTTCCTGGGCCCGTTGGATTATCTCCGCCGAACTGGCGTTTTCCGGCACTGGTTCCAGCCTGGTGGCGCAGGAGATCAATGCCAGCGAAAGGGCCAGAATGATCTTCACGCCGAACTTGACTGAAAAGTGGGCCTTGTTTCTCAAACCATCTATCGATCCGTGCCGCATAGACTCCCCTTACGAATGATGATTATGCTATACTTCCGCGGCCGGGGTCAACCGCGGGCTTGCGCTTGAGTCTTGGCGGAAGGTGTACAATGATAGCAACGATAATCAACGCGCTGGCCGTCGTGGTGGGTTCCCTGGTCGGTTTGTTTTTGCGAAAGGGAATAAAAGAACAATATCAGAAAATCATTTTCGCGGCTTCAGGCATCACCTCCCTGGTCATCGGCATACAGATGGCCCTCTCCACCAAACATCTGCTGGCTTTCGCCCTCGCCCTCATCCTCGGCGGTCTGGCGGGTACCGCCCTCGATATCGAGGGCTCCATCATGAAATTCGGCGGGAGACTGAAAAACCGCTTCGACCGAAGCGCCGAAGGAAGCAGCTTCGCCTTGGGCTTTCTCAATGCCTCGGTGCTCTTCTGCTCCGGCGCCATGGCTATCGTCGGCTCGTTCAAGGCCGGCACCGAAGGCGATTATTCGATCATTTTCACCAAGAGCATTTTGGACGGCTTCATGTCTGTGATTTTCGCCGGAGCCTTGGGCAAGGGAGTGATTTTTTCCGCCCTGAGCGTTCTCCTATACCAGGGCGCCCTGACAATCCTCTCGGTTTGGATCAAGCCTTTTGTAACGGAAATAATGCTCTCCGAGCTGACCGCCATAGGAGGAGCACTGGTGATCATGATAGGCCTGGGCCTATTGGACTTAAAAAAGATCAAAACCGCCGACTTCATTCCCGCCCTGCTCGTCATGGTTCTCCTTGTGCTTGCGCTCCCCTTCGCCCCCTTCTTATAATTGGGCATGAACAAGAACAAGGCCCACCAGTTTATCCATACGAAGCGTGTGGACGAATCGGGGGCCTGGTACGGCTTGGACAACGCCGGCGTGATCATGCCCGCGGTGACCAATTCGGTAAACACAAGTCTTTTCCGATTCGAGTTCCGGCTGGCTGCCAACATCGACCTGGACGCGCTGAACCGGGCGCTCCGGGACTGCGCCAACCGCTTCCCTTATTTCAATGTGAGCCTCAAGCGCGGCTTTTTTTGGTATTACCTTGACCAGTGCAAGACCAGCCCCAGGGCCTATTCCGACCAGGGCAGCCCCTGCCAGGACTGGAACATCAATAAGCGGGGCACCAGGATGTTCCGGATCAGGGTTCAGGGCGACAGGCTGGCTGGCGAGTTTTCCCACGCCCTCACGGACGGCTTTGGGGCGATGGCTTTCATGAAGAACCTCCTGGTCCGTTATTACGCGCTGCTCGGGGTGGATGCCGGGGCGGAACTCGGCCAGGGCGACTACGCCGATATCGTCCCCGTCGAAAGTCCCGTCCCTGCCGAAGAGTACGAAGACGCCTATCAGCGCTATTTCCCCGGCTCCCTGCCCGCGCCCGAAGCCAATCCCCGGGCCTGGCACCTCAGGGGGGAGCGCCTGCCCAAGGGTTCGTATAGGATCATCGTGGGTACGCTCGAACTCCCGGAAATCCTTAACGAAGCGAAAAAGCGAAACGTAACCCTCACCGGGCTATTGGGAGCCGTTTACCTCGACGCGCTCCAGAGCCTCTGGTTCGCCCAGGCTGAAAAACCGCGGGAACGCTTTATTTCCGTGGAGATTCCCGTCAACCTCCGGCAGTTCTTCGCTTCCAAGTCAAATCGCAATTTCTCGCTGTTTTTCCTTTTGAAGGAAAATCTCGACCTAGGGGCCAGGGGCTTCGATGAACTGGTAAAACGCTCCCACCATAGGATGAAAATCGAAGGCGATCCTAAATCTTTGGCCATGCAGATAGCCCGCAACGCCGGAGGAACCAGAAATCCAATCGTGCGTGCCATGCCGCTTTTTATCAAAGACATCGCGGGGAGGATTCTTTTTTCCGTCCTGGGCGAATCCATGCTCAGCGGCTTTATATCGAACCTGGGAGTCCTGCGCCTGCCCCCGGGCATCGCGCCTTTAGTGAAATCGATTGTCTTTTCCCCGGCCCCCAGCACGACGACCCTCACCAACGCTTCCGTGCTGTCCTGGAACGATAAGCTGGTGATCAGCTTCGGAAGCCTGCTCCGTTCGAGGCAGCTCGAACAACTTTATTTCAGACGTCTGCGCGAGCTTGGAATGACAGTCAGCGTGTACTGTCGTGCGGACGAGGAGTGAACCATGCCTTATTGCCCCGATTGCGGCGTCGAGATAGGCCAGGCCAAACGCTGCCCTCTCTGCGGCGGCGAAAATCCGCGTTTTACCAATGCCACAGCCTCCGGCGACAAACCGACCCTCCGTCCCGAATGCGGCGATCAGGAAGGTGGCTTGCTTGGTGCCGATAACGAGGAGAATCCCAGCAAAACCGAAAGACAAAAAGCGGCCTGGGAAATTCTCTCCGTCGCTCTGGCGATCACCTCGGCCACGGTGTTTCTCATCAATTTGCTGGTGGCCAAAGGGATTTCCTGGTCCCTCTATCCCCTGGCTTCCTTTATGTTCATTTGGTTTTGGGCAACGGCCTTTCTTCTTCTCGGCCGCAGGCCGCGGCTCCAAGCCCTGCTCATCGCGATCGCTCCCCCCATCTTTCTCCTGAGCCTCGGCTTTATTATCGGCAAGGGCGCCTGGGCTTGGCGCCTGGCCTTGCCGATCTGCCTCCTTGCGGAAGGCATCGCGGCGATCATCGGCCTGCTCGCCCGCAATACCCGCCGCAAAGGCTTAAACATCCTGGCCTTTGTCCTCGCCGGCTGCGCCCTGCTCTGCATAGGCATCGAACTCTTCATCGACATATTTCTCGAAAATCCCATACGTCCCGGATGGTCGGTTGTAACAGCCCTGGCTCTCCTGCCCATAGCTGTCTTCCTCCTTTACATACATCACCGGGTGGCCACGAGCACCAATCTGCATAGGTTATTCAAGCTGTAGGGATGCGCCGAGCCGAGGCCTTCCCGCGCAGCCGGGCAAAGCGCTCTCCCGGGATTGCCCGGTTTCGTCAAGAAGCCCGGCTCAACCGCCTTCCGTCCCTTGACATTTTTTGCAGTTTAATGTAACTTTCTCCAACACGACGCAGGGTAGAGCAGTTGGCAGCTCGTCGGGCTCATAACCCGGAGGTCGCAGGTTCGAGTCCTGCCCCTGCTAAAAGAAAATCAGGCTCCCAATCGGGAGCCTTTTTTGTTGCACTGGAGCATTACGGGACACCGGCGATTAATCATTAGCCTTGACAGTCCCGCATGAACAAGAAAGAAATACCGACGGTCAAAAGTTGTTATTGGTCTTACTTTTTCAGGATTTCAAACAAATCCGTATTAATAAAAATATTTTCTTTCCCAACTTTGTATTCCTTGAGTATCCCAATATCGACCAACTGGCGCAGGTATCTTGAAGCTGCTTTTCGCTCTACGCCAACCGAAGAGGTGATAAATTCGATTTTACAATACGGATTTACAAATAGCGTTTCTACGAGTTCTTTAGAATAAATTTTAGGAATTCTTTCTTTTACTCTTTCGATCGTTTTGTCCAGCAGGTCCTTTATCTGCCTTATTTTGACAATAGTCTCCCTGGAAGTTTCCTCGACACCTTTTAGTATGTAAATGATCCAATCTTCCCATTTCCCATCCTTCGTCACATCAATCAAGAGTTTATAGTATAACGCTTTATTTTTTATTATATATGAACTCAAGTAAAGGATAGGTATATCCAAGTATTGTTTTAGCAATAGGTACAGGATATTCACTATTCTTCCAGTTCTCCCGTTTCCGTCATAAAAAGGATGTATAGATTCGAATTGGTAATGCAAAACCGCCATCTTGATCAGGGAGGCTTCATCATCGTTAAAATATGCAACCAAGTTAGCCGTCAATGCGTTAATAGCCTCCTCGCTCTGGGGGGGCGTATAAATAATCTCGCCCGTCTTGTCGTTGGCTAATGCAGTACCGGGGAGCTTCCTTATACCGGCGTTATTTCGTACCAGTATTTGCTGTAAAGAGATGATATCGTTCATGGATAAAACATTTCTTTCTCTTATTCTCTTAAATCCTTCGTACAACGCTTCCCTGTAGAACATTACTTCTTTTATTGCCGGATCATATTTTCCCGTTGTCGAGGAAACCGCTTTGTACAATTCGTCCTTTGTTGTAATGATGTTCTCTATTTCAGAACTGTCTTTAGCTTCCTGAAGAACAATCGCGTTTATGAGTATCGATTGGTTAGGTATAATGTTCGCCAAACCCTTTAATTCCGCTAATGCGCTTACGGTTTTGTTTTCTTGTCGCAATACCGCAACAGTATCGGTTTTCGCGCTGTCGGGGGGCAGCAAAGGTAAAGCGTCATAGGGTTTTTGAGGATCAAAAGATTCCATATGTCCCAGTATTTCCCTATTGGGCGCACTTGTCAATGACATGTACCATTTTTTCAATTATTGGTATATATTGTTCCTTTGTGTACCATTTTGGCGAATTTTGCACCACGATGTGGCGATGCCCTATACACGCGCCACCCACAGTGGATTTACAGGAAAATGTGGGCAGCATGTGGGCATTACGGGACAGATGGATAGTCAGAGCGCGTGCAAATAAAAGCCGCGGGACAACAGTTCCGGAGCCGGCGGCCCTTTTGGGACATGCCGAAGCGAAGCTCGATACCCAAGGGTAAGGAAAATCGAATTATTCTACCCGGGTAAGCGTAATACCGGCTCCTCCGGCGGTCCATATCATAGTGTTCTCTATAATATAAATGCGGAATACAAGAACTGTGCTGCTGCCCGACGTAGTTATCGTCAACATATTATTTTCATCCAAAGACCATGTTCCAGAATCACCGGAAGAAGTAAGGCAGGTACCATCTTTATTGAATGTGATAGTTGTTGTCGGATCCGAGTCCATCGCCCAGGTACCGACGAGCCGCCCTCCAAGCGTAAGCGAGCAGCTTACTAAAAGCAGGAGCGAAATCATGAAAAAAGATATGACAGCCTTTTTCATTATTACCTCCAGTTATAAGTAATTATTTATTTTATGTGTAATTTTAAAATTTGTAAAGAAAAATTGGCCGCATCGTCCTAAAGTCAGCTTTGTGCTGCTCGGCCGCCGAGAGGGAAAGGACGGCTGTGATTCTCGGTTTTTCAGGATTTCCAATAAACACTGGACTCAACATAAAATATCGAATTACAGTAGACCATGGTAAACTTATGGAAGGAGGCGGCATAGATTCAATTCCATGTATTGAAACGGAAAACCTTAAAAAAGAACAAATACAAAGCTACTATTATGACGGCATGGGGATAGTTTATCAAAAGGCGGGAGAGGGATGGATGTATTAAACAGGGCTGAGGATATCGGCGAAGAAATCGTTTTAAGCATAGATGGTTTATCCAAGAGGTATTATAAGACAAAAAAAACGACATTTGCCTTAAAGGATATTTCCTTTCGCGTCAGACAGGGAGAAATAGTAGGCCTATTGGGCGCGAACGGTGCGGGCAAAACCACCATAATCAAATGTTTAACCGGCCTGGTCAAATATGACTCTGGCGAAATAACCCTCAATAGTTTCAAAATCCCCGAACAGCAAAAACATGCGTTGAACGACGTGGCCATTGTGCTGGAGGGCAACAGAAATTTGTATTGGCGCTTAACTGTGATGGAGAACATACGATATTTCTTGTCACTACGCAAAATGGGAAAACCGGATGAGAAGTCGATAGATGAAATGTTGAAGAGGGTTTCACTGCACAATGATAAACACACATTGGTTGAAAAACTCTCCAGGGGTATGCAGCAGAAGCTGAATATCGCAATTGCCTTGCTTTGCAAAGCGAAGCTGATCATTCTGGATGAACCGACCTTGGGATTGGACATCATTGCGAATCATGAAATTGTCAAATTACTGCAGGAAATAAAACTGCAAGAAAACTCTATTCTTGTGGCATCGCATGACATGTCCTTGATAGAAAGCATTGTGGATCGCGTTGTATTGATAAAAAATGGGGGGATGTTAGTCGATACCGACGTGAAGTCTTTAAGGCAGCTGTTTACGTCCACCGCCTATCGGATGTGCGTCGAAAATAAGCATAATACGACTTTGCAACGAATAATAGATGATATCAAAAGCAAATATGGCAGTATTGTGATTGACGGGACAAACGAGAATATGTGGCAGTTTATCATAAATATATATGATAAAAGCAGCAGGGAAAATGCTATCGAGTTAATGTCCTATTTTCTGGCGAACGATATTGATATTGAAAAATTTGAAAGGGAAACGCCTGATTTCCAGCATATAGTGTCCCGACTGTTGAGCAGGGAATTGGAGTCGTAAATGAGGTACGTTCGATTTTTTATTTTTTCTTTATATAAGGAATTATTAAACAAGATACGGTATCCGATCAATACGGTATTCGGAATAATTGGATGGTGGGTGATTTTTTTGCTGCTGTTTTTGGGGATAAATATTTTTGGCCCGTCCTTATTTGAGGGGGACGGTCAAGTGAATCTCATAAAGGGATACATTTTATGGTTCATGGTGATGGCGAATCTTCAAGAGATCAGCGATTTTATTTCCGAGGAGACCAAAATCGGTACGATTTCCTTCCTGTTCGTACAGCCGATAGGCTTCTCTTGGATTGTATTTGCCAAGATTATTAATAAGTTTATTATAATATCCCTGGAGCTGGTAATAATTCTTTTTGCGATAATGCTCAGTATTGATAAGTATGTAGTTTTCAACAAGCTTTATGTGGTAGTCGTACTTGTATCGATGCTGAGTATTTGGGGATGGGCTCTGATACTGGGGGGTATTAGTTTGCTAATACAGAAAATAGATTCCATTGTCTCCATAATATCCATTACGTTTTCCCTAATAGCGGTAATACCGAAAGAAAAGTTCTATCTGAAAATAATATTTCCTTTTTCGTATGGGATGGATCTGATTTACAGCATCGATGCGAACATGTACTCGATAATGCAATTGATAAGAACAAGAGAGTTTATTATGGGAACGGTCAGCTCATTGGCCATATTGCTTTTCGGTTTATTCGTATTTTCCTTATGCAAGAAAACAGCGATAAGGAAGGGAATAATCGGCTATTATTGATTCTTGTTGTTTCCAAACCTATACTTAGGCTCGGCGATAATCCCATTCCAGGAGGCAGCGCATGCGCCGACGGAACGATAGTTTCTGTCTTGTCCTCGCCGGGGGCGGCTCAAAAGGGGTCTATCACCTCGGGGTATGGAAAGCTTTGCTGGAGATGGGCATCGAGGTCGACGCTTTTGTAGGGACTTCGATCGGAGCCGTGGTGGCGGGGCTTCTCGCCCAGGATCTGCGGGAAAGCTATGAGTCCTTCGTGGATTCGATCAGTCTCGACTCCATCGTCGCGCTGCCGCCGGGGTTTGTCGAGGAAGGGAGGCTCTCGGTGGGTCGCGAAGCCATTCAAGACGCGCCCGAGCTCTTCCGCTCCCTTATCGCCCATCGGGGGCTCGATACCAGCCCCTTGCGCGGACTCCTCGAAGCCCATATCGACGAATCGAAAATCCGGGCCTCCGGCAAGGACCTGGGCATTGTCACCGTCGATTTATCCAACCTCAGGCCCAGACAGGTGTTTCTCGAGGACATGGAGGAGGGCAAGGTCCTGGACTATCTGATGGCCAGTGCGGCCTTCCCGGGTTTTAAGGCACCGGTGATCGACGGCAAGAAATACATGGATGGGGGAGTGTTTGAAAATATACCCTACGACATGGCCCGCAAGCGGGGTTATCGGCGACTCATAGTCTCGGACATCGGAGGGTTGGGCAGAAATCGCAGGGTGGAGACCGAGGGAAGCCTCACCGCCCATATTAAAAGCTCGATACCCATGGGATGGGTTTTCGACTTCGACCGCGATTTTTTAAAGGAATTCAGGCTCCTGGGATATCTGGATACCCTGCGAAGCTTCGGCCGACTCGCCGGATACTTTTATTTCATCGGACCAGGGAAGGCCCCCGACCTGTCGCTTGCTCCTCTTCCTGAAAAGGTGGGCTTTCCCAGGGAGATGGAGCATGAACGCAGCCTGCTGCACAAATATCTGGAATGCGCCGCCTTGGTGCTGGAAATTCCCAGGATCAGACTCTACGATTATCAATCCCTCTTCGATGCGATCGATGAAAAGCTGATCGAGGAGGAGGGCAAAATCGAAAACCTCGTGAAATCCGGGGAAGATCGGATCAAAGCCACGGGGAATATTCTGAGGGAATCGGTTAAAACGGGAGTCTTTAATGGGAGTCCCTATTATAATTATAGAATGATCGAGGAACTATTGCCCGCCTCCGCCTGGGAGGTTACAAAAAAAGCCCTGGCGAAGATACATCCCGAACTTCCGGCCGGGCTTTATTTTCTTGAGGGCTTGGGGAAACGGGATTAGGCGAACCAGGAACGCCCTTCACGGCAATACTGTTCCGGGGTATCATTAGTCCTATTCGGAGGAGCCTGTGGATACGCCCTGCTGGTGGCGGGAAACTAATACCAAGAAAATCGCCGATTGCCGCATCTTCAACGTTTCCGAGAGCGACCGGGAAACCTGCGACGGGCGCAGGCAGGGGGCTTTCTATCTCGTAAACGCGCCCGACTGGGCCGGGGTCATCCCCGTGGTCGATACTCCCGAGGGGAGAAAATTCGTCATGATCCGGCAATACCGACACGGGACCGGCCGCGTATCGGTGGAATTCCCCGGCGGCATTATCGACAAGGGCGAAGACCCTGTCCTGGCCATAGCCAGGGAGCTCCTGGAGGAAACCGGCTATCGGGCCGAGATGATTCTTCCCCTGGGGGACCTTTCGCCCAACCCCGCCTTCATGACCAATACTTTTCACGCCTTTATCGCCGAGGGCTGTTACCTGGAAGGAGATCAAGCCCTGGACGAGAACGAGGAGATAGAAATTCTCCTTGTCCCCGAGCGGGAAGCCATCGACATGATCGGGGCGGAAGATTACGGCCATGCCCTCATGACCGCCTCGCTCTTTTTCTACATGCGCTACCGGGGCTATTCCGACTAAGCTTCTTCCACCAAGGAGGTATTTTGCCTCCGTAACAGTATTCGATATATTCTATATACAATGAAGATCGAAAGCTTCGTCCTGGAGGGCAGCTCGCCGCTTGAACACCTGGCGGTGGAATCGGCCCTGGTGGAATCGGCCTTAATCGAAACCTGGAACCGCGATGCCGGCCTCCTCCTTTTGTATACCAACGAAGCCTGTCTTGTCATCGGACGCAACCAGAACCCCTGGAAAGAAGTGAATCCTCGTTCGCGTCTGCCGATCTACCGTCGCGACTCCGGCGGCGGCGCGGTGTACCACGACCAGGGCAACTTGAATTGGTCGCTTGTCGTCCCCCGGGAAACCCACGACAGGGACGGAGAACTGGCCTTGATAGCCGGTGCCCTGCGGAAGATCGGGTACCCTGTGGAACCGGGCGAGCGGGGAGGGCTGTACTGCGACGCATCGAGCGCCAATCCTGGCTGCAAGGTTTCGGGAACTGCCCGTCGTTTCGGCAAACAGAGGGTGCTCCACCACGGGACGCTCCTGGTCTCCAGCGACCTGAGGACCTTATGTTCCTCCCTGGGGGGAATCGAGACGCAGGACGATCGTTCCCTGCCCTCGGTTCCGGCCAGGGCCGCCAATATTTCCTCCATCGGCCTGGCTGTCGGCCTTGAAGCGCTGGCGCTTTCCCTTTCGCTCGCCCTTTGCGAAAGCCCGCCGGCGCGCTTTTCCCCCGAAGGGGAGACCCGGGACCGGATACGGAGGGAAGCGGCCAGGCTAGGGTCCCTCGACTGGATCTACGGCGCGACACCGGGTTTTTCATTCAGGCTTCCTGGCAAAGGGGGGCCTTTTTTATTTTCCGTCGAACAGGGCTTCCTGTCTTTTCCCGAGGGTAGTTATGAAAACCACTTCGCCCGATTCAGAGGAATTCCTTTTTCGTTTTCAACCTATTTCGACATGAAAAAGCTGGCGGAGCAGGTTCTTGGCTCCCGGCGGGCCTCGCCCCATCGGGAAAGTCCGCTCGAACCGACGGTCGGATTCCAAATATCAAAGGAGGTATGAGGATGCGGGAGAATTCCGTCTTCGAAAAACTGCAGAATCTCGTGGAAGAAGCAAGGATTGGAATATTTATAACAGTGGACGAAAAATCCTCTCCCCACCCCCGCTGGATGAGTCCTGTTTTTCTTCCCCGGCTCAAGGGAGCTCTCTACGCCGTCACCTCGGCGGACAACGAAAAGGTCCGTCACCTGGAGGCTAATCCCAGGGTTTCCTGGATATTCCAGTCCAGATCCCTGGACAGGATCGCCACTCTCAACGGGCGTGCCCGGGTAGTGAGGGATCCCACCCTCTCCGCTGAGGTGCTGGAAGCCATCGGGCCGCGGTTGCAGGTGTTCTGGAAATACACAGGCGATCCCAAGAAGCTTCTGGTGCTGGAGACCGTCCTGGAGGATTTTTCCTGGTTTTCTCCGCTCAAGGAAGGAAAGGTCAGCCAGGAGATCAGTCATGGCTAAGACAGCGAAAAACGGCAGAAATACGCTTCCGCCCAGGGAAATCCTTTTTCCTCTTCTGGAAACGATGCAGCTCATACGGGCTTTCGAGGAAAAATCCGGCCAAATGTACGGTCTCAGGAAAATCGGCGGTTTTTGTCATCTCTACACTGGGCAGGAAGCGGTGGCCACCGGCGCCATCTCGGTGCTGGACCTCTCCAGGGACTATGTGCTGACCGCCTACAGGGATCATGGCCACGCCCTGGCCTGCGGAATGGAGCCGGCGCCGCTCATGGCCGAACTGTTCGGCAAGCTCACCGGAAGCTCCCGGGGCAAGGGCGGCTCCATGCACTTTTTCTCCGCCGAAAAGCACCTGCTGGGGGGCAACGGAATCGTGGGAGCCCAGATACCCATCGCCACGGGCGTAGCCCTGGCCCAGGCTTACGAAGACTCGGGCGGGGCAACGCTGTGCTTCTTCGGCGACGGGGCCTTCCATCAGGGAGCCCTGCACGAAAGCTTCAATCTGGCGAAAATATGGAACCTTCCCATCGTGTACATAGTCGAAAACAATCAATGGGGCATGGGCACTAGTTGGAAAAAGGTATCCGCCCAATCCGATTTCGTCGCCACCGCCGCCGCCTATTCTATGAAAGGCCTGGTCTGCGACGGCATGGATGTGCTGAATGTGCGCGACGTGGTCGGGGAGGCGGTGGAGGAGGCGCGAAAGGGAAATCCCGTCTTTGTCGAAGCGAGAACCTATCGCTACAAGGGGCATTCCATGAGCGATCCCCAGAAATATCGGAGCAGGGACGAGGTGGACGAGTACAGGCGGCGGGATCCGATAGTGTTCCTCCGCTCCAGGATGGAGGAGGCTGGTCTCATCGGGGAAGAGGATTGGGAGGCGATCGTCCAACGGACGGAAGGACTTGTGGAAGAGGCGGTCCGCTTCGCCGAGACGAGCCCCGAGCCGTCCCTCGGCGAGCTTTACGCCGACATACTGGCCTGAAAGGAGGGCGGAAATGGCTGAATTGACCTATCGGGAAGCCCTCAACAGGGCGCTGGACGAGGAGATGGCCCGGGATCCTAAGGTTTTTCTCATGGGGGAGGAAGTAGGGGAATACGACGGGGCCTACAAGGTTTCCAAGGGGCTTTTGGGAAAGTACGGAGCCAGGCGGGTACGGGATACGCCCATTTCGGAACTCGGCTTCACGGGTCTGGGCGTGGGAGCGGCGCTGGCTGGCCTGCGTCCCGTCGTGGAGTGGATGACCCACAATTTTGCCCTTCTCGCCCTGGATCAGGTGGTGAATAACGCCGCCAAGATGCGGCAGATGTCCGGCGGCCAGCTGAAAGTGCCTATTGTCTTCAGGGGTCCCAACGGTCCGGCGGAATTCCTGGCCGCCCAGCACTCCCAGGCGCTGGCCTCCTACTGGGCGCACGTGCCGGGGCTGAAAGTCGTCGCTCCCGCCACGCCGGCGGACGCCTACGGCCTTTTAAAGAGCGCCATCAGGGATGACAATCCCGTGGTCGTCCTGGAGTCGGAGATGATGTACGCCTGGAAGGGCGAGGTGCCGGAGGAGGAATTCCTCGTGCCCCTGGGAAAGGCGCGACTCGCCCGGGAGGGAAGGGACCTGAGCCTCGTCACATTTTCCAAGCCCATAAAGGCGGTGATGGAAGCCGCGGAGCTTTTGCGCGCCAAGGGTATCGAAGCCGATGTTGTGGATCTGCGCTCGATACGGCCCCTGGACGAGGAAAGCCTCTACGCGTCGGTGCGCAAGACAGGCCGCTGTGTCGTGGTGGATGAGTCCTGGCCCGTGGCGAGCGTAGGATCCCACGTGGCATGGCTGGTCTCCCATAACTGCTTCGATCTGCTGGACGCCCCGGTGGAGCTTGTCTCGGGCGAGGATGTTCCCATGCCCTATAACCATAGCCTCGAGCTGGCGGCCCAGCCTTCGGCGGACAAGATCCTCGGCGCTGCCCGGCGGGTTCTTTACAGGGAGGATATTTGAATGGCCGAATCCTTATTGATGATCGCGCTGTCGCCCACCATGACCGAGGGGAGCATCGCCCGGTGGAAGCTGAAAGAGAACGATGCCTTTGTCTCCGGGGATCCGCTCTGCGAGGTGGAGACCGACAAGGCCAGCATGGATTACGAGGCTCCCAAATCCGGGGTGCTGCTTAAGATTTTGGTGCCCGAGGGAGGAAAGGCGACGGTGGGGCAGCCCATAGCCTTCATCGGCAAGGCCGGAGAAAGGGTGGATGATCCGACCGCCGAAGCCGGGGGAAAAAAGACGGTTCCCGTACCCGAGGCGCCCGAATCGGAAAGACCCGCATCCAAATCGCCCGAACCTCCCGGAACACAGGAAACGAGGTCTGAGCCGGCCGAATCGGACGCCTTCCCCCGGGAATCGCCGAAAAGCCCCGGCGTTGATCATGAAGCGTTTCCACAGGTTCCCGTCGCGCCGGCGGGATATCCCCGCTCTTCTCCCCTGGCGCGAAAAATCGCCCTCGAACTGGGAGTCGATCTCAGGCTTGTCAGGGGCCGCGGCCCTGAAGGCAGGGTGACCGAAAAGGACGTGCGGGCGGCCGCTTTGTCCTTTCTTCCGCGTGTCGAAGTACGGGCGGCCGACAGCGGGGCGGACGCCGCCTCTGCCCGGCGCCGGCCGGAGGCCAAGCAAACGGGAAGGAAGAGGGCGATCATCGCGAAACGATTGAGCGAATCCTTTTTTAGCGCGCCCCACTATTATCTGCGCCGGGAGATACGGGCGGAGCGTCTTCTGGAGGCCAGGGCCGAGCTCAATCAGGGCAGGGACAAGCCCATTTCCCTTAACGCCCTGCTTATGAAACTGGCGGCCTCCGTTCTGGCTAAGCACCCCGAGATGAACGTGTATTGGAGGGGGGAGAGCATCGAAGAGCGAAGGGTGGTGGACATCGGCCTGGCTGTCTCCCTCCCCGACGGACTTATAACGCCCGTGGTTAGGGATTGCGATAAAAAGGGCCTGGAAGAGATCGATCGAGAGCTTTCGGCGCTGATCGATAAGGCTAAAAGCAAGGGTCTGAATCCGGAGGAGTACGAGGGAGCCGGATTTACGATCACCAACCTGGGCAGCTTCGGGGTGGATGAGTTCACCGCAATAATCAATCCACCCGGCTCGGCCATACTGGCGGTGGGCGCGATAAACAAAAAGCCCGTGGTCGGGGAAAACGACGAAATTACCGTGGCCAGGACCCTGGTATTCACCCTGGGTTGCGATCATCGGAGCATAGACGGGGTCACCGGCGCCGCCTTTCTGGCGGATTTCGCAAAGGCCGCGACCAATCCTATCAGGGTTATCTTATAGTTCGGGCCGAAAAAATTGGCGTTTCCGGGCATATCTTGAGTGATTTCCTCCCTGCGACATTGTATAATGGCGGCAACGACATGAAAGGAGTCTTTCGTCATGCAAGAAAAGAATGTCGATGTCGCGGTTTTAGGTTCGGGGCCGGGAGGTTACGTGGCGGCGATACGGGCCGCCCAGTTAGGGCTCAACGTTGCCATAATCGAAAAGGACAAACCTGGTGGGGTCTGCCTCAATATTGGCTGCATCCCTTCGAAATCCCTGATTAATAACGCCCATCTCTACTCCGAAGGACTGGCGCTCTTAAAGTCCGGGGGAGCCTTAGTCGATACCTCGGGCTTCGACTTCCGCAGTGTGTGGAAGGCTTCGCGCATGGCGGCCGAACGACTTTCCAAGGGCGTTCAGTATCTGCTCAGAAAAAACAAGATCGAGTTTATTCCCGGCCAGGGAAGCCTGAAGGATTCCCGCAGCCTGCTGGTCGAAAAAGAGGGGGAGCAGAGCCTTGTGCGGGCCAGGGCCATAATACTCGCCACCGGTTCGAGGCCCCGCAATCTGCCGGGTTTTTCGATAGACGAGGAAAGAATCCTTTCTTCCACGGGCATGCTCCTTTCCGAAACCCTGCCCAAGAGCATCGCCATCCTCGGCGCGGGAGCCATAGGCATGGAATTCGCCTATATTCTTTCATCCTTTGGAACCAAGGTCACCGTGGTGGAACTCATGGACCAGGTGCTTCCCTTGGAAGACCCCGAATCCGCCAAGGTGGTGGAAAAGGCTTTTACCGACCGGGGCGTGGTGATCCATTGCTCGGCCAGGGCCGAAAAAGCGGAGATGACCGGGGAGGGAACCCTCCTTCATGTTCAGCTCAAGGATGGAACAAAGACCGAAATAGCCTCGGATAAGCTTTTAGTATCCATCGGCAGGGCGCCCAACACGGACAATATCGGCCTGGAGGCCGTGGGCATACGAATGAACCGAGGTTATGTCGAAACCGGGGACTACTACGAAACTTCCGCCGAGGGAATCTACGCGATCGGGGATATTTGCATCCATCCCCAGCTGGCCCATGTGGCCTCCAAGTCGGGGGAAATCGCCGCGGAGCGGATAGGCCGGCTTTTATCGGGCACCGAGGCTCCGACGGAGACGAAGATCAATCCCTACGCCATTCCCAGCGGCGTGTACTGCCATCCCGAGGTGGCATCCTTCGGCCTTTCCGAGAAAAAAGCCCAGGATCTGGGCGTTCGCCATGGGGTGACCCGATTCCCCTTCAGGGCGATAGGCAAGGCTGTGGCCACCGAGGCTCCGGAGGGGCAGGTTAAGATTGTCTTCGCTCCCGATACGGGGGCCGTGCTGGGTGCATCGGTGGTAGGCGCGGGCGCCACCGAGCTGGTCCATGAAATTCTTCTGGCCAGCTACGCGGAACTCACATTGGAAGAACTCGCCCAGATGATCCATGCCCATCCAACGCTATCCGAGGGAATAATGGAGGCCGCCAAGGCCGGCATGGGGAGGGCGATTCATATCTAAAGCCGAAAAAGGCATGGGAAAATCGTGAGAATAAAAAGTGTGGGCTTTTACAAGCGTCTCATACTCGTCGTCGTTGGCTTGACTATCCTTCTTTCCACGGGTTTCAGCATAGCCCTATTGGTGAGAAACAGGTCGCTGGAAAAACGGCTGGATACGACGCAATTCCTCCCCGACGACGTGGTTACCGTGGGCGCCACCGAGCTGGAGCCCGCGGGCATCGTTCGCGAAGCCCCAGTTCTGAGCTATCAAATGCTCTATCCGGATTTTAAGGCATCCTTCTACGGCTTTAACGCCGATCTGGTCGGCGACAAAACGGTGTTCCTCACCTTCGACGACGGCCCCTCGGAGGGGACCGCCACCCTGCTGGATATCCTCAAGAAAAAAGGGGTGGGCGCAAGCTTTTTCGTGAACGGAAAATCCAACCGGATCCTGAGCGACCAGCTCAAGCGCATGGTCGAGGAAGGCCATACGGTGGGGATGCACAGCTATTCCCACCGTTACAATGTCATTTATGAAAATATAGAAAACCTGCTGGATGATTTTTATAGAAACTACCTCTATATCAAGGCCGAGACGGGAAAAGCGCCGGACATACTCCGGTTCCCCGGGGGTTCGATCAATATTTTCAACCTCGAAAACTACCAGTCGATGGTGGCGGAAATCCTGAGGCGGGGATTTATATACTATGATTGGAACGTGAGCGCCGGCGACGCCAGCGCCGACGCCACAACCCAGGGCATCATCGATAATGTGGTGAACGGCGTTCGTCTTTGTTGGGGTCCCGCTTTCGTCCTTATGCACGATAACGATAAGGCGGTTCTCGGCGAAGCCCTCGGTCCGATTATCGACACGCTCTCCAAGGAGGGCTATGTGTTCAAGGCCTTGGACAATTCGGTCAAACCCCCCATGTTCATATATCCGGACTGAAAGCGCCGGGCCGGTTTGAAAGGTTTGAAGTTTGGAAAATCCCCGGATAATCGGTGATGG